>NZ_JAESPG010000012.1:0-150316 GCF_016756915.1 Pseudomonas sp. HB05 | reverse complement strand
CACCTGTGGGAGCGGGCTTGCTCGCGAAAGCGGTGTGTCAGTCAACATTGCTGTTGAAGCTGATGGCCTCTTCGCGAGCAAGCCCGCTCCCACAGGGACAGTGTCTAGCCGGCTGGTTTGTTTAAGGCAGCAACACCGCACGACGGGCATCGCCAAGAATGTCGACGCCGTTGAGCACGAACTTCTGGGTGCGCACGTCGATGTCGATCACCGGGACGCCGTTTTCCAGGCGGTTGTAGGTGCGGCAGGACAGCTCGAGGGTCGTGGTGGGCTTCTCGTTCATCTTCAACGCGGCTTCGTCGAGGGATTTCAACTTGCCGCCCACCGTGTGGTAGGTGAACCAGGTGTTGCCGTCCTGATCCTGGCCCGCTTCACGCACGTTCAGCAGAATGTCGTCGCCGACGCTCACGCCCAGGGCCAACATGATTTCCGGCCCGACGCCTTGCAGCACCAGCTTGGCCGTCAGCACCTTGCCGCCCTTGGCCATTTCCTCGCCGATGAAGCGGCCGCCACGCATCTCTTCCATTTCGAATTCGATCTTCGGCGGCGTGAATTCTTCCACGGTCGCCGACAGTGGCAGGCCTTGCAGGGTGGCCGCGATGGCCTGTCTTACGCGGTTGGTAAACATTAGAGAACGTCCTCCAGGAACTGCTCGATGATTTCATCGCGGGCATTGAGTTGATAAATCATGTGTTCGTTCGGCGCGTAGCGGCCGTAGTCGATGACCACGTACCAGGTGCCGTTCTTGTACTTCTCGACGCTGTTCAGTTCCGGATGCAGGTACACGCTGCCGCCAGGGATGGTTTCGTCGGCGACCAGGGTTTGCAGCCAGTCGTTGATGCGCTTGACCTCCTGGTCCATGAACGACTTGGTCAGGTTCTTGGCCATGGCTTTCTGGCCGGCCTTCACCAGCTTGCGGCTGATGGCATCTTCCAGGCCGACGTAGCTGATGAACTTGCCGGTGATGGAGCGGTTGCCCAGCAGCGAGAAGCCGCCGAGGATGGTGCGGGCGTAGTAGCTGACGCCGTAGCGGTTGAGCAGATCGCCTTCGGTGGAGGTGTCGAGAATGTTGTATTCGACAGTGCGCGAAACGTCCTCGGCGAAGGTCACCTGGTTGCCCGGGCTCTCCCACTGCTTGACCTTGGCGAGCGCGGCAATGGCCAGGCTCGACGGGGCCAGGAAGACGTTTTTCTTCGCGGCCTTGGAATACACCGCCGGCATGTTGTGCACCACCAGGCAACGATCGAAACCGAGGTCGGCGCCGCCCAGTTCCTGGCTATAGGTCACTTGATCAGCGACCGAGGCGTCCTTGCCATCCAGCACCACACGGGCCTTGATGCGCTTGCCGAACGACGCGAACTCTCCGGCCACGGCCTTGGTGCCGGTGAAGCCCGGCGCGCCGATGATGGTCAGGTCTTCCGCCACGCCACTCAATGCGGCCAGGCCCAACTTGCGCCCGGTCTGTGCCTCGATGCCGCCGATCACATTGTTCTGCGTGTCGGCCAGAGTCGCGCCTTCTTCGACGATGACCACATAGACCGGCACCTTGACCACCTTGAGAATCTGGTAGACCGCGTGGAACAACGTCCCCGCCTCGGCACCGGTCGGGTCCAACTGGGCCTGGGTGGTGAAGCTGTTGATGCGGAACGGGGTATTTTTCGGAATCAGCGGGTTGGCATTTGGCGCGGTGCCGACCAACCCGATGACGTTGTCCCCCAGGCCACCCATGGCCTCCGGGGATTCAGTGGCATTGACGGTGATGCCGTTGTGCTCGAAGTTCAAAACCTCAGCCATGGTTATTCAGCCTTTTTGGTGGTGGCCTTTAGGGCCTTGGTGATTGGGGTAGCTTGCGTGTCAGCAGCCGGCTCCTGCGTATTCAGGACGCTGGTCAGTTCGAGGCGACCGGCACTGCGCAGAGCGCTGGCCTCGACATCCAACAGGCCCAATGTCTGGCCGACGCTCGACCAATGGCCGCCGCCGGTAGGAAATGGCAGTAGCACGGTGTATTGCTTACGAATGGGCATCTACGGTCCCCCCAGATGCGAAAACACAAAAGCCCCATAGAGGGGCTCAATGCGGGCGAAAAAAAACCGCTCTCGCGGTCGTGGTTTACTTGACGAAATCTGGCAACACGGGCCAGAGCAGCCTGGACGGCTCCGCGTCCGTTTCGGGGATGTCTCGCAAGGCCTGGCGATAAGCCTTGATCTCGGCAAGCTGGGTTCCTGTTGCGGGGAAGTCTGGTAATTGAGTGAAATCCGTGTCTCGCAACAGTTGATTACGGCGCGTGCGAATGGCGGCCCACTCGATTTCAGGCGATGGTACGGCAAGTGGAATTTCGGGTATGTCATTGTTGGACAGATCAGACATGTTCGTTCCTTAGCTGAAAACAACGGTTTCGGCCAGCGACAACCTGGTGACCAAATCCCCAAGGTTGAACAACCGACCATTGCCCACACGCATGGTGTCAATGCGCACGGTGGTGTAATAAATGTTTGGAATGAGAATGCGCATGACAATATTGCCGTTTGTATCGACATAGACAGAAGGGGTCATGTTTCCAAACGTCGAAGCGTTTTGCAGAACTCGAGTGGGCTGATAGCAATACCCCACCAACGTTTCGTCGATTATTTTGGCTGTGCCGTAGCTGTACCCCTTGATGTTGAACCAGAACATCTCCGAATGAACATTGATGTTAAGCGGCACTTTGAAATGCATGTACACGTTGGCGCTGGCGCCCAGGTTGGTGGAGACGAAATCACCTTGCGCCGTTGCACCATAGACGCCGCCAGTCCCGTAGACGTGTCCCTGCAATACGTTGCGACGAATCGTGCCCAGGGCGCTTGGATCCCCTTCTACATCCTTCTGGCTTCGCCATTCGTTGAACTGCGTCAACGCCGTGGCCATGGTCGTATTGATAGTGCCAATTTTTCCATTGACCGTCGTGGTCAAGTTGTTGGCCGCTGATACCAGCGACGCGATAGTGGTTTCCAGACTCACATTCAGACTCCTTGTGCTATTTGATTATTTAGCTTCGAGCGCCATCACTCGAAACATCAGACCAACGTGCCGCGCCATGTTGTCGATATTGGCGGTAGCCAATGTGGCGATTTCTTCACTTAATAGAATGTTCAGGTTGTCGGACCCGACCACCACCGTGACGCTTTGCGCAGGCAACGGTGAAATATCCAGCGTGAACTTTTGCAATACTCGCGCGGCAGCGGCTTTGTAGGTCAGCAGCTTTCCAGCCACCGAATACACCGCCAACAGCGTGCCCGTGGAAAGATAGAAACCGAACTCGCCAATTTCATATTCATCCGGCCCTTCAAACAGAGCAGCCATTCGCAGTTGCCCTGGATCCAAGTCTTCGTAATCCACGATTGGCACACGTTGTCTTTCATTACGAAGCGCCGTTTCCGATCCATTGGGATCGTAGCGGGCGGTGCCGGCCCCGATGTGAGTGATCTCACCTTTCAAGCCTTGGTTTTTCGCCTGTAACACTTCGGCCAGGCCGGCGGAAGTGAAGCGAACCAAGCGCGTAATATCTTCTGTCATGGCTGCGCCCTGAGGTCGTAATCGTTAATGGTGTAGGGTTGGAAAAAGCCGGTGCTGACAAGCCGTATATCTAGGTCAATGGATGGCAACGCTCCGTCTAGGAACAGTTCCCCTTCGCTAATGGCCTCGTCTCCGGCTGCCGCCAGCATCAAACTGCCCTTCGTGTGATGTACAAAGGTGAAGGTGGCCTGGTCGCGTTCGCTCTTGGCGGCATTGATTCGCCGTATCAAGCGATTGTGATCGCCGCTCCACCAGCTGTGGCCGATGGCCGCTTGCACATCAAAGGTGTAGGGATGAGCAAGAGGCTGTTGCTCATACCAGGCAGTGACCTGAGGCGTGAAACCCATAGACTCGACGGCATGATTCAGCGCCTGACGCGTGCCGGCCCGCCGCTGGATCTGCCAGGACAACGAAACGGTCAAGCGTTTTTCCGGTTCATTGGCCTCCGCGTCCCATTCGCCGACCCCTCTATCCGCCGCCAGATACGGCAGGAACGCCAAAGGCGTTTCCTGCGGATTCATCAACTCCGGAAACGGCGGATCGATGCGCTCCAGCAATTGGGCAAACCCAAGATCCAGCGCCCGTTCCAACGGTGAGCTGTTGACCGGCAACAGGCCCGGGCGAGGTGTGTCGTCACTCATAACGTGTCCACCTCAACCTCGACGCCCGTGCAGTACGGGGCCTGGGAAGCACTCGTCACAATCGGCGCAAGCGGTTCGAGAATCTGCAGCTGAACCGCGCCGGCGCTGTGCAGCGTGTAGTCGATCCAGCTCGGGTCCACGCGACCTTCCAGGCGATGGCAGGCCTCGGCGTATTCCTGCAGTTGCTGCTGGGCGGCAACCTGGGTCAGGCCTGAGTCCGGCCCGGGATTGATCTTCGCCACGACGCGGATCTTGTAGTTCTTGATTTGCGCGGGTTGGACGATGACCCGATCGGTTTCCGGCCGTACATCCGGCCGGGCGAAATGCTCGCGGACGCGGTCGAGCAACGTTTCGGATGGCGTTCCATCGCCGTCGCGGGACAACACCGTGACCGTGACTTCGCCGGGCGCGGTGCGGCGTCCGTTGCCGTCCTTGATCTGCCCGGCGTAGCTGTCCGGGTCGAAGGTGTACGTGACCGTCACCACACCCGCCGAGGCGTTCTCGACTTTCACCACGGGACGTTGCCCCAGGGTGAAAATCTCCCGCCGATATTGCATGCGCGAACCCGCCGCCGGAGCGTGGGGCGCCAGATAATAGCGCAGCCGCGCATCGTCATCGCTCTCGTAGACCGGGGCGATGGGCGGGAACGCGGCCGGGTCGCCCGGGTCGAGCAACTGGCGTTCGAGCCCCATGTCCGCGAGGCGAGCGTCGAGGTTGGTGCCGGTGGCCCACCACGCCAACATCTGCTTGATGCGGGCGTTGTATTTGCGTTCGTGGGTTTGCAGCCGGACGCAGAACGCCTCGAGGGCCAGGGTCAGCAGTTCGCTTTCGTTCTCGAGGCTGTCCACCAGCTTGGCGGCGCTGGCGGGAGAGCGTGCGGCGACGTACTCGACCACGAAGGTCTTGAACTCGGCGAGCAAATCCTCGAACGCGTCGACGGTGACGATGGCCGGTTCGGCCAGTTGGTTCTGGCCAGGAATCAGCATGCTCATGTCACCACCTCGAACGTCTGCTTGCGGTTTTTCCAGGTGCCGGCGAAACGCAACAGCAAGCCGGCGCCTTGTCGATTGGCGACGATGACCTGCGGCTCGAAATCATCGATGCCGTTATGGGGGTTGTAGAACGCTTGGGCCGCGTGGCTCTGGGCGAGGATCAGCAGGTCGTCGCCGAGGTTCTGCCCGAGCAACTCGGTCAATGCGCAGCCATACAACGGACGCTTCTGGCGAGTGCCTAACGGCGTGGTAAGTGCGCGGGTGGCGCGCTGCACAAATTGCAGCCAGTCGTCGACCGTCGCGCCGGTGTTGCGATCGATTCCAATCATGGGAAATCCTTTATGCGGTACTGATGACGCGCCCCTGGTGATCCACCACCGGGCCGCTCAGGTGCACACCGGCGGCATCGAGGCGAATGCCGACGGCGCCCAGTTTTAGTTCGATGGTTTGCGGCGTCATCACCAGGCTTGATGGGCCAATGCTCAACCGGAGGGATTCGCGGGAACCGCTGAACGCCGCCGGGCCGTTCTGCCAGTGCAGGACATGGCTGGCGTGGTCGTAGCCGTTTTCCGTGCCGTCCTGATAGAGGCGACGCGTCAGCGAAGCCTGGGTCGAGACGGGCGGAAACTGACCGCCGTTAAGGCCGAACAAGGCGACCGCTTGGCCACCGCCGTCGCCGCCGCCATGGTTCAGCAACAGGCATTGCTCGCCCACGGACGGAATCCGCGACTCGCTCTGGGCGCCGGCGCTCGGGTTGAAGAAGCGGATCGCCGGCGTCAGCAGCCCGCCATGGCTGACTTTGCAGGTATTGCTGGCCGCGTCGACTTCCTGGCAAATGCCGATGCGGCAGAAACTCTCCGCACGTCGATGCAAGTCTTCCAATTCGGTTTCCATCTGCGCCAGACGTTCGATGATCGGCCCCAGATGCATCCGTAACAGCGCATCAAACATGGCTCATCCCTCGAGTGCGGTGTATTGGTCCGGGTCGTCGATGTTCGAAACTTCCCAGGTGCGGGCAAACTTCGCAATACCGAGCGGGTCATCCAACAGCGTCGGCCCGAGGTACAGGGTCTGGCTGAAGGAAAGGGTCCAGGCGGTGTATTGCCGCGCCGGGTGGATGAACGTGGACGGGAGGCTATCGAGCTCCGTCGGCAGATCGCATTGATCGCCGGACAGCCCCCAGCGGTTATCCATGACCAGATGCTTCAGCTCTGCGGCCAAGTCGCAGGCGTCCCATCCTGGAACGGCCATGACCACTTGCAGGGAAACCGTCAGGACATGGGCGATACGCCCGTCGTTGGCACGCTGGCCGGGGGCATCGCGCTCAATGGCGATCAGCACCCAGGGTTGATCGTCGGTGCCGTCGAACTCCTGGGGACTGCCGACTTTCAAGGCGGGATAAATGGCGCGCAGCGTCTGGGCAATGGCGAAGAACAGTTGCGATGGTTTTTCGAGGACGGCAGGCATCAAGGCCTCCTTTATTCATGGCGGCACGAAGATCACCAGCAAGGGATCAATGTGGGTCGGAACGGGAATCGCGCGGCGGCAGTTCACTCACGCCCATCCGCTTGGCGGCCCAGCGTTCGTAAAGCCCGATGGCCACATCCGCGCCGGCCATGGCCGTCAGGCAACCGAAGGCGCCCGCAGCCCAGATCGACAGGCCCATGGCGTACAACAGCATGATCGCCGAGACGCCACAGATCATGCAGGCACCGGAACGCAGCGCCAGGCGACGCAGCAGCGACCAACCACGGGCGCCCTCTTTATCGGCACGCCACATCTCGCCAGTCACCCCGCCCACCAGGGCGAGCACGATGACCAGCCAGATCGGCATGTCCAGCAACGCTTGTTGCTCGTTTGTCATGTCTCGTTTCCTGGGGTGATTTAGTTTGGGCGGGTAAGTTGTGTGAGGTTGAATGAGATGTGGGTCGGTGCAACGCATTAGGTTGCTAGGAGCGGCGTTCAAGCTTTGTCTAGGTAATTCAGGGCTGTCATCACTTTGGCGCAGCGCAAGTCGCGCCTTTGTAAGCCATGGTGTAGGTGTAGTGCCTGTCCCAAGACAGCGGTAGCGCACTGGGTGCGGCCCATTCCGCGTAGTTACCCGACATCGAACCAGCGACAGCTAACTTACCCATGGCAATGGTCGCGAGATTGTTGGCGCTCCCTGCACCCGGCATTGGCACACTCCCATTCCATTGGAGATCGTCCCCGTTCTGGAACCATGCGCCCTTCCAGCCAGCCTGCGAACTCGAGTACCAGGTATTGTCTGCTTTGAAACAGATCGTTTGGTTGGCATAAAAACCACCGCCCGGAACATGGTAGTAGGCGAATTGCCAGGAACCGACAGGAGAGGTTTCAGCACTTGCGTTAAGGGACTGGAAGGCCAGGACAGCTACGACCAGCACACTGAAAAAGGTTTTCATCAGTTACATCCTTTTAGATAGGTAAGTTTTTTAAATCACTTTTTTATCTGGGCATCTCCTTGGTTTCACGGATGAGCGCATGGAAATGCCCTGCCTGTTTGAAGCACCTCACGGCACAGGCATTCCAAAAAGCCCGGTCGCCCAGGCTTTTCAGTAATGCGCTTGATCTTTCGGCGCGACTGGCGCGGTACGGATCCATTCAAATTGTTCCTCCGGCCGCGGTCCCTGCCCGCCGGATAACTGCTTCTGGTGCTTTACGCTGCACACCCGGGCCAGTTGCCAACCCTTTGAACCGTTAAGGCCGGTTCATCGCTGCCTGTTGGTGGAACTAAAGAGCTTCGTTGCCAGCCGCTTTGTCGAGCGGCTTGGACACAGAATATGCATGGATGCATATACAGTCAATGCATAAATGCATTTATTTATGCACATGAAATGCGCAAATGCATGAAGGCCTTGTGGGCACGGTGGTTTCGGGTTTTCAGGAGGCGAAAAAAAAACCCGCACGACGGCGGGTTTTATCTGACAGCGGAAGGGTTAGCGGGCGTACATGCCCCACCAGAAGACGTGACCGAGGATGACGATCTGCTCGTCCTGCATTTCCTGGAAGGTGTAGTCCTCATCCGGATGCTCATCGCGGTTGAAGCTGCGCAGGCGGATGCCGGTGGGCAGGCGATAAAGCTGCTTCACCCGCAGTTGGCCGTTGTGGTTGATGGCGTAGAGGTCACCGTCGACGATGTCGCCGATCCCGCATTTACCGGCATTCACCCCAACCGTGGCGCCGTCGCGCAGCACTGGCAACATGCTGTTGCCGCGTACCGTCACGCATTTGGCCTGGTCGAACTGCACGCCGTTGTGGCGCAGGCTGCGCTTGCCGAAACGCAGGCTGGAGCGCTCGCTTTCCTCAATGACGAATCTTCCTGATCCAGCAGCCAATTCAACCTCACGCAGAAAAGGAACGGACACCTCGTCTTCCTCGACGGGCGTGTCGTCGTCCCAAAGGCTTATGTCCTTGAGTTCAGAATGCGGCTCGTCGCGGCGGCTGTTGCCGGCGGGCACAACATCGGCGCGCCCGCGCAACTGGTCGGTGCTCACGGCGAAATATTCGGCGATCTTCGAGATGTGTTTATCCGAAGGATCGACGATCTTGCCGCTGAGGATCCGCGAGAGGGTGGACTGAGGCACGCCGGTACGCCGGTGAAGCTCCGTGGGGGAGATCCCGTGCTGATCGAGCAATGCTCTTAATACGGTAGAAACGTTGCGTTTTTGCATAACGCGCATAATGCTTGTTCTTTTCGCGGAAGACAAATGCTGATTTGCATAAATCGTTAATACACCTCACGAAGCTTGGTTAGATGCATTTGTGGCGAGGGAGCTTGCTCCCGCTGGGCTGCGCAGCAGACCCTTTTTTTATGAGCGCTTCGCACTCATCCCTCGCCACGGAATTCGTCCTACAAACCTTTGGGAAAAGCTTCATAGCCGTCCTTCAGATGCGCAACACAAGGCTACGTCAACTTGCGCCTCTGCCTACAACTACGCCAGAATCCGCCGGCTTGTGCGCCTTGGATCCCATCGGTACTTTTGATCTCGTCACTGCCTATCAGTGATCGGGTTTAGTCGCTCGGTATTCCAAGGTGCTCATTGCTCCCTTCAGTCAGGTATCCCTACTCCTGCATTTGATGGTAGCTGTGCGCAGGGCGCCCTCGGGCGCGCCGGTTCCTTGGATCCCCGGTCGACTAACCTGCGTACAGCTGCCGCCCCCTCGTTTAGTCGCGAGTGAGTGGTGGCTCAACCTCAAGGATCCATAGAATGCCGAAGCACACACCGAATCCCCCTAACGAACACGTCTCCCGCACCCAATCGGCCAACGCCAAGAAACTCGACGACGCGGCCACCCGCGCCCTGGACTACTACCTCAAGCCGAAAACCGACAAAGAAACCGCTGACACACCCGACACCCTTTTCATCATCGCCCCAACATCGACGCCGAATGCCTGCTCGCCAACCTCAGCGAAACCCTGGCCTCGGCCAACGCCATGGTCAGCGACCTGGCATTCGACCTGAAGGGCTCGCGACGGAATATCTTGCTGGGGGTTCAACAGATGATCGAGCTGAGCCAGTTGTTGGCGAATCGGGCGTTGGATGTGGTTGAGGTGAGGTAAACAAGTCCCATTAAGCAGAAACATAAATGGCCGTATGTATAGCCATAGTGTTCACTCAAGAAAACGAAGAGCTTGTTGGGGGAGTTCGCTCCGCTGGGCTTGGGAGCCCTCCTTTTTTGTGTGCACTCCGCACTCAAGCAGAAGCAGGCTCCCTCGCCACCGCTTCACCGACTTCCATCATGGACAGCACTGGACACTAATAGGTCGCTTGAGTCCGGGTCAAACACAGGAATATTAAAAAGGATTTGATTAATGACGGAGGATGCCAACACTCGCAATCAGGAAGTGGCTTTAGCAGATCGAACCGTTTATGAATACGCATTGCGCTTCGCTCGATCCAATAAAAAAGCAATCGCAAAACGACTTACAAATAAGGAGCTTTATCCGCCAGAAGAAGCGCCGGTATCAGTTTTCATGGCGGGTTCCCCTGGCGCAGGTAAAACCGAGGCCTCAATAGCTTTGGTGAATCTCTTTGCGGATACCGCCATCCTACGGATAGATGCTGATGAGCTGCGAAGTGAGTTTCCAGCTTATGCGGGAACAAATTCGTGGCTTTTTCAGGGTGGGGTTTCGATTCTGGTCGACAAAATCCTCGATTTCGCATTGGATCAAAGGCAATCGTTTATCCTTGACGGGACGTTTTCCAACATAGATGTTGCAAGACGGAACGTCGACCGCTCATTGAAAAAAGGCCGATTCATACAAATTTTGTATGTCTATCAATCGCCTGTGCTTGCCTGGGGGTTCGTCAACGCTCGTGAGGCGGCCGAGGGTAGGAGGATTCACAAAGAGCATTTCATCCAGCAATACTTCGCGGCACGTGACGTCGTGAACGCGCTTAAGCTAGAGTATCAAGGTGATGTCCATGTAGATCTGTTGCTCAAACATATCGACAATTCGGGACGACTTTACAAGGCTGGTGTCGATAAGATTGACTACCATATCCCTGAGCAACACACGCGGGCGGACCTAGAGGCCATGCTCGGAGCACCATCAGGAGGGCACCTATGATTTCGATCAAGCTTGGCTTGTCCAAAGGAACCAAGAGCACCTTCGCCGATTTTATTCGTAACGCGAAATCGGACCAAAAGAAGCGTGTTTATAGCGAGGTTTTGACGGAGGCTACCAAGCAGCAAAACCTAGTCATGATGCAGGCCGAGGCGAAACGAGCCTGATGCCAAGACTGAAACGAAGCCCGACCATGTGTCGGGCTTTTTGTTGCCTGGTTTCATACCTCAGGCATATTTCTGCGCCGCATGTAGAAGCGATATCGGAAGGCAGAAGCCCAGCTTCACCAACATCGAAGCACTCATCCCTGGGTAGCACCAGACCGCCCATGTTAACCTTGCGCCCATCGCGGAAAAGCCGGGCCAATGCCCCTCCTTTTGCCTACACACTTCAACGAGCTTTGCCTGACACCCATGAATACAGCCGTGAACGACCTGTCCTCCCACACGCCGATGATGCAGCAATACTGGCGCCTGAAGAACCAGCACCCCGATCAGCTGATGTTCTACCGCATGGGCGACTTCTACGAGATCTTCTACGAGGACGCGAAGAAGGCCGCCAAGCTGCTGGACATCACCCTGACGGCGCGTGGGCAGTCGGCGGGCATGGCGATTCCGATGTGTGGGATTCCTTACCACGCAGCGGAAGGTTACCTGGCGAAACTGGTCAAGCTTGGCGAGTCCGTGGTGATCTGCGAACAAGTCGGCGACCCGGCCACCAGCAAAGGCCCAGTGGAACGCCAAGTCGTGCGGATCATCACCCCGGGTACGGTCAGTGACGAAGCCTTGCTGGACGAGCGCCGGGACAACCTCATTGCCGCGGTCTTGGGCGACGAGCGGCTGTTTGGCCTGGCCGTGCTGGACATCACCAGCGGCAATTTCTCGGTGCTGGAAATCAAGGGCTGGGAAAACCTGCTGGCGGAGCTGGAGCGGGTCAACCCGGTGGAGCTGTTGATTCCTGATGATTGGCCCAAGGACCTGCCGGCGGAAAAACGCCGTGGCGTACGTCGGCGGGCGCCGTGGGATTTCGAGCGCGACTCGGCGCTGAAAAGTCTCTGCCAGCAGTTTTCCACCCAGGACCTGAAGGGCTTCGGTTGCGAGAACCTGACCCTGGCCATCGGCGCGGCCGGTTGCCTGCTGGCCTACGCCAAGGAAACCCAGCGCACCGCCCTGCCCCACTTGCGCAGCCTGCGTCACGAACGCCTGGATGACACGGTGGTGCTGGACGGCGCGAGCCGACGCAACCTGGAGCTGGACACCAACCTGGCCGGTGGGCGCGACAACACCTTGCAATCGGTGGTCGATCGCTGCCAGACCGCCATGGGCAGCCGTCTGCTGACCCGCTGGTTGAACCGTCCGCTGCGGGACCTGACAGTACTGACAGCGCGCCAGTCCTCCATTACCTGCCTGCTGGACCGTTATCGCTTCGAACAATTGCAACCGCAGCTCAAGGAAATCGGCGACATCGAGCGGATCCTCGCTCGTATCGGCCTGCGCAACGCCCGTCCCCGCGACTTGGCGCGCCTGCGCGATGCTCTCGGCGCGTTGCCCGAACTGCAAGTCGCAATGACCGACCTCGAAGCGCCGCACCTGCAACAACTGGCGCGCATCACCAGCACCTACCCGGAGCTGGCCGCGCTGCTGGAAAAAGCCATTATCGACAACCCGCCCGCGGTGATCCGTGACGGTGGCGTGCTGAAAACCGGCTACGACGCCGAGCTCGACGAGTTGCAATCGCTGAGCGAGAACGCCGGCCAGTTCCTGATCGACCTCGAAGCCCGGGAAAAAGCCCGTACCGGCCTGGCCAACCTCAAGGTCGGCTACAACCGCATCCACGGCTATTTCATCGAACTGCCGAGCAAGCAGGCCGAGCAAGCCCCAGCCGACTACATTCGCCGCCAGACCCTCAAGGGCGCCGAGCGTTTCATCACCCCCGAGCTCAAGGCGTTCGAAGACAAGGCGCTGTCGGCCAAGAGCCGCGCCCTGGCCCGGGAAAAGATGCTCTACGAAGCGCTGCTTGAAGACCTGATCAGCCAACTGCCGCCGTTGCAGGACACCGCCGCCGCCCTGGCGGAACTGGACGTGCTGAGCAACCTGGCCGAACGCGCGCTCAACCTGGACCTCAACTGCCCGCGCTTCGTCAGCGAGCCGTGCATGCGCATCAGCCAGGGTCGTCACCCGGTGGTCGAGCAAGTCTTGACAACGCCGTTCGTGGCCAACGACCTGAGCCTGGACGACAATACGCGCATGCTGGTGATCACCGGTCCGAACATGGGCGGTAAATCCACCTACATGCGCCAGACCGCGTTGATCGTGCTGCTGGCCCACATCGGTAGCTTCGTCCCGGCGGCCAGCTGCGAATTGTCGTTGGTAGACCGCATCTTCACCCGGATCGGCTCCAGCGATGACTTGGCCGGTGGTCGTTCGACGTTCATGGTGGAAATGAGTGAAACCGCGAACATCCTGCACAACGCCACCGAGCGCAGCCTGGTGCTGATGGACGAAGTCGGTCGCGGCACCAGCACCTTCGACGGCTTGTCCCTGGCTTGGGCTGCGGCAGAACGTCTCGCCCAGTTGCGGGCCTACACGCTGTTCGCCACGCACTACTTCGAATTGACGGTGCTGCCGGAGAGCCAACCGCTGGTGGCCAACGTGCACCTCAACGCCACCGAGCACAACGAACGCATTGTGTTCCTGCACCATGTCCTGCCCGGCCCGGCGAGTCAGAGCTACGGATTGGCGGTGGCGCAGTTGGCCGGCGTGCCAAGCGACGTGATCAGCCGCGCCCGCGAGCACCTGAGCCGCCTGGAAACCACCAGCCTGCCCCACGAAGCACCGCGCCCGACCAAAGGCAAACCGGCCGCGCCGCAGCAAAGCGATCTGTTCGCCAGCCTGCCGCATCCGGTGCTCGATGAACTGGCCAAGCTCGATCTGGATGACCTGACACCACGCCGTGCACTCGAATTGCTTTATACATTGAAGACACGGATCTAACACACAGGCTTTCAAGCTGTTAGAATCGCGCGCGGTTTGGGATGCTGCTGCCTATTAGCCTGGGTTTGCAGACTATCGCTCCCAAACCCCGCGACCCCCACCGTGAAGGGGGTTCGCCGCAGCCGCCTGAGGAGAAATTAGAAATGACCTTCGTCGTCACCGACAACTGCATCAAGTGCAAGTACACCGACTGCGTAGAAGTGTGTCCGGTGGACTGCTTTTACGAAGGGCCGAACTTCCTGGTCATTCACCCGGACGAGTGCATCGACTGCGCGCTGTGTGAACCGGAATGCCCGGCGAATGCCATTTTCTCGGAAGACGAAGTGCCGGCCGGCATGGAGAACTTCATCGAGCTGAACGCTGAACTGGCGGACATCTGGCCGAACATCACCGAGAAGAAAGACGCCCTGCCGGACGCCGAAGAGTGGGACGGCAAGACTGGCAAGATCGCAGACCTCGAGCGCTGATCTTTCCGGCGTCACCAAAAGGCCCGTTGCGGGCCTTTTTGCTGCTTGGATCCAAATCGCAGGCATAAAAAAGGGGCGGTTTGACCCGCCCACATTTTTTCCCTAATCCCTTTAATCCTTTTCATCGTCCTGATGAATCGCGTCCTGCGATGTCCTTCCGTTCCCATCGTCCATGACGGGTGTGTCTGTCCGTCGACACAGGACTGATATTAGTGTTTTCCGAGGAGAGTGCAACGCGGCTGATACAGGTGGCTGACTTTGTCACACTAACTTCATCAGATAATTTTCTTTATAAATCAGTCAGATATAAAAATATCACAGCGTTTATAGCGGTCTATCCCGGCGACGGGAAACCGATCGCTTACGCAACACTAGGCAAAGGCTTACAAACTGAAACTACAAAATGGGTACGACCGAAAGATCACACTTACCCAGAAACGCAAAAGCCCCGAACCGGTCGGGGCTTTCTCTCCTGCGCTTGCTGAGTGTTACTGAAACAACGACTCGCTCGACAGGCCATTCTTCTCCAGAATCTCCCGAAGACGCTTGAGGCCTTCAACCTGGATCTGCCTGACCCGCTCACGGGTCAACCCAATCTCCAGCCCGACATCCTCCAGCGTGCTGCTTTCATGCCCGCGCAAGCCGAAGCGGCGAATCACCACTTCCCGTTGCTTGTCGGTCAGCTCCGAAAGCCACTGGTCGATGCTCTGGGACAGATCGTCATCCTGGAGCAACTCGCACGGGTCAGTCGGGCGATCGTCGGTAAGGGTATCCAGCAAGGTCTTATCCGAGTCTGGCCCCAGGGAAACGTCCACCGAGGAAACTCGCTCGTTCAGCCCCAGCATGCGCTTGACCTCGCCCACCGGTTTTTCCAACAGGTTGGCGATCTCTTCGGGGGAAGGTTCGTGGTCGAGCTTCTGGGTCAGTTCACGGGCAGCCCGCAGGTAGACATTCAGCTCCTTGACCACATGGATCGGCAGCCGGATGGTCCGGGTCTGGTTCATGATCGCCCGTTCGATGGTCTGGCGAATCCACCAGGTCGCATAGGTCGAGAAACGGAAGCCGCGCTCGGGGTCGAATTTCTCGACCGCGCGAATCAGTCCCAGGTTGCCCTCTTCGATCAGGTCCAGCAGCGAAAGCCCACGGTTGACGTAGCGTCGGGCGATTTTCACCACCAGGCGCAGGTTGCTTTCAATCATGCGTTTTCGACCGGCCGGGTCGCCACTTTGCGACAACCGCGCAAAATGAACTTCTTCCTCGGGGGAGAGCAGCGGCGAGAAACCGATTTCGTTGAGGTACAACTGAGTGGCGTCCAGCGCCCGGGTGTAATCGATGTACTTATGTTGTTTAAGTGAAGCGGAGTGTTTGGATTTGGCACGAACGGAAGGTGGAGTCGCCCCTTCATCATTCGACATCGAATCCATAGCGATGCCGGTCTCCATCAGGAGAACCTCATCGTCGATGTCAAACTCCGGCACTTCTTTACTGAGAGCCATTGTTATAGTCCTTTGGTGAGTTCGACCTCAAGCTCGAGCGACGCCTTTATCCTTGGCAACGCTGGAGCCTGTTCCCTCTACGTGACGGAACAGGCTGACATGCAAATCAACGACGTGGCAGGAATTGCAGCGGATCTACAGGCTTACCTTGTCGGCGAATCTCAAAATGCAGTTTCACCCGGTCTGTACCCGTCGATCCCATTTCGGCAATTGTCTGCCCGACCTTGACCTGCTGCCCCTCCCGAACCAACAGCCTGCGGTTGTGACCGTAGGCACTGACGTAGGTATCGCTGTGTTTGATGATCACGAGTTCGCCGTAGCCCCTCAAACCACTCCCGGCGTACACAACCGTGCCATCAGACGCGGCAAAAACAGGCTGTCCCAAATCCCCGGCGATATCAATTCCTTTATTCAAACTACCGTTTGAAGAGAATTTTCCAATGAGAACGCCATTAGAAGGCCATCCCCAGCCAGTCGGGGCGGGGCCTGCCGGAGGCATCGGAGCGGGTGCCGGTTTGTTCGCGACGGACGGTACAGTCGCCGTTCCAGCAGTGGCCGGACGACGAATAACGGTGGTTTTGCTCGAGGACGAAGGGGTCGAACCCGACTGCGTGACGACCGCCGTTGGCGTTGAACCGCTGCGACCGTCAAAGCGAATTGTCTGACCTGGGTGAATCGTATAAGGCGCAGGAATGTTGTTCCGAGCCGCGAGGGCTTTGTAGTCCCAGCCGTAGCGAAAAGCGATGGAAAACAACGTATCGCCGCGACGGACTACATACTGGCCGGTCGTGACTGTAGGCCGTTGCGGTGTCGCGTTGTTGCGATCGACCACCCGGACGTTACCCGAAGGCGTACTGGAACAACCGACCAGCAAGGTACTCAAGAAAAGGCCAGTCACCAGGCGCTTAAAGCTCGTGATACCCATACGCTGCGCAATGACTGTGAGACTCACCCGCCGCTCCCTTTGTGGTGGCTGAAGATATTGAAAACTGCCTGTCCAGGCAGACATGTTGCCCCGTGGCTGGCCGATACCGTGCTTCTATAAAGGAAGCTCGAGGCACCGCCGCACACGTTTGCTCGACGCTGTTGAACGCCGTTTGGCAATTCGGCGCTGGACTGATCCGTGCAGCTGTAAGACACAGCACGGGCCGCGGAATTCAGCGCCCGGTTATAAATGCTCAGGCCAACGGCCCATTGAGCAGCGGCACGAAACGCACCGCTCCAAGGACGTGTCGCGAGAAGCCGTGTTCTTCGCGCACGATCAACATCAATTGCTGGACTTCGCCCGAGCCCACCGGAATGACCAGTCGCCCACCGGGAGCGAGCTGATCCAGCAAGGCCTGGGGTACGTCGGTAGCGACCGCCGTCACGATGATGCCGTTATAAGGCGCCAGGGCCGGCCAACCTTCCCACCCATCGCCCCAGCGAAATACCACGTTGCGCAGGTTCAATTCCACCAGGCGTTCCTTGGCGCGATCCTGCAGCACCTTGATCCGCTCCACGGAGAACACCCGCTCGACCAACTGCGACAACACTGCGGTCTGGTAGCCCGAGCCCGTGCCGATCTCCAGCACTTTGTCCAGCGACCCCGCCTCCAGCAGCAACTCGCTCATGCGAGCGACCATATAAGGCTGGGAAATGGTCTGGTTGTGGCCAATCGGCAATGCGGTGTCTTCGTAAGCGCGATGGGCCAGGGCCTCATCGACGAACAAATGCCGTGGCGTGCGTCGGATCACTTCCAGGACCTGGGCGTTGGACAGGCCTTCTTCGTAAAGCCGCTGGATCAATCGCTCCCGCGTGCGCTGGGAGGTCATGCCGATGCCTCGGCGCAGCATATCGTCTTGTTCACGCGCCATCAGTGCAGCCCCTCCAGCCAGCCATCAAGATGCCTGAAGGCTTCGTTGAAGGTTCGATCGAGCTGCAAGGGCGTGATCGAGACATAGCCTTGCATCACGGCATGGAAGTCCGTGCCGGGCCCGCCATCTTCGGCGTCGCCGGCCGCGGCGATCCAGTAGCCAGCCTTGCCGCGCGGGTCGACGACATGCATCGGCTTGGCGGCGCGGGCACGGTGGCCCAGGCGAGTGAGCTGGATGCCACGAATGTGATCGAGCGGCAAGTTCGGAATGTTCACGTTCAGTACCGTGCGCGGCGGCAGGTCCAGTTCACCGTGGGCCTCTACCAGTTTGCGGGCAAAGTAGGCGGCGGTGGGCAAGTTGTCGACCTGCCGTGAAACAAACGAAAAGGCAAAGGACGTCTGGTTCAGGAAACGACCTTCCAAGGCTGCGGCGACCGTGCCTGAATACAGCACATCGTCGCCCAGGTTGGCCCCCAGATTTATACCTGAGACCACCATGTCCGGCTCGCGCTCCAACAGGCCGTTCAGGCCAAGGTGTACGCAATCGGTTGGCGTACCGTTGAGACTGATGAAGCCGTTGTCCAGATAGCACGGGTGCAGCGGACGGTCGAGCGTCAGCGAGCTGCTGGCGCCGCTTTTGTCCTGGTCCGGGGCGATCACCACGCACTCGGCAAAATCCGCCAGCGCAGCATAAAGCGCGGCAAGGCCGGGCGCTGTCACCCCGTCGTCGTTAGAAATCAGAATACGCATGGGCTGTCCGTCTGCCCCACCGGCACCAGATCGACGAGTTCGCGCACCAAGACAGTGGCGAAGCATCCGGCCGGCAGGACGAATTCCAGTTGCAGAATGTCAGGCTCGGGATAATGCCACGACAGCCCGCCAATGGGCAGTCGCAGGATGCGACGTTCGTGACTCATTCCCGCGTTTATCAACCAATCTCGAAGGTCAGCCTCGCCTTGGGCAACCGCCTGTTCCAGCTCGAAAATATCTCCGGCGGCGGGCGAAGGTCCCTCGCCCCACTGCGGTCCAGTGGGATGCAGGTCGAGAATCGCCAGGCGCGGATCGCTGCATTCGGCCTCCCCGGCCGGAAAGAAGCTACGGCTGTCGGTGAATGCCAGCAAGTCGCCTACCCGGGCTTGTTGCCAGGTACCGTCGGCCACCCGGGCCGCCAGCACTTTGTTGAACAGGAAGCTGCGCGCCGTCGACAACAGCCGCGAACGTACGTTGCGCTGTTCCGGCAAAGCCTTGCGTGCAGCCCAGGCGCGGGCATCGACCACGTTTCCGCCATCGTGGCCAAAGCGCTGGGCGCCGAAATAATTGGGGATCCCCTCTTGCACAATCTGCTGCAGACGCGCGTCGATGGCGTCCTTGTCGCCTTTGAACTGGGTCAGGCGCAAGGTAAAGCCGTTGGCCGAGTGTGCGCCGCGCTGCAGCTTGCGCCGGTGGCGAGCGGTCTTGAGGATTTTCAAGGTGTCGTTCTCTGCCGCCGACAAATCCGGATCAGCCTTGCCGGGCAATTGCACGCTGAACCACTGACGGGTCAGTGCCTGACGATCCTTGAGCCCGGCGTAGCTGACGGTACGCAGTGGCACGCCGGCGGCCTTGGCGATACGCCGGGCAGCCTCTTCGGTGTTCAAGCCACGTTTTTCCACCCAGATCCAGAGATGCTCGCCGTCGCCGGTCAACGGGATGTCGAGCACTTCATCGACCTGGAAATCCTCAGCGCTGGCCTTGAGTACCGCGCTGCCCAACGACTCACCATGGGCCCGTGGCCCCAACAGTTCCAATTCGGTCATGGGCGCAGCAACAAGGCAACGGAATGGACGGCAATACCTTCTTCGCGACCGACAAAGCCAAGCTTCTCGGTAGTGGTGGCTTTCACGTTCACTTGGTCCAGCTCAACTTGGAGATCCTCGGCAATCAACTGGCGCATCGCTTCGATGTGCGGAGCCATTTTGGGGGCTTGGGCAACAATGGTGTTATCGACGTTGCCGACTTTCCAGCCCTTGGCGTGGATCAACGAAACCACATGGCGCAGCAGCACGCGGCTGTCGGCACCCTTGAATTGCGGGTCGGTGTCGGGGAAGTGCTTGCCGATATCGCCCAAGGCAGCCGCGCCGAGCAGTGCGTCGCTCAAGGCGTGCAGCAGGACATCACCGTCAGAATGCGCGAGCAGCCCGAAGCCGTGTGCGATCCGCACGCCGCCCAGAGTAATGAAGTCGCCTTCAGTGAAACGGTGAACATCGTAGCCGTGGCCAATACGCATAAAAAAACGCCCCGATTTTTGTCAGGGCGTGATTCTACCTGCATTAGGCGTTTAGAGCGCGTGCATGATGTTGTAAGTGTTCACCGATGAAACTGGCGATGAAGAAATAGCTGTGGTCATAGCCCGGTTGCAGGCGCAGTTCCAATGGATGGCCGGCCGCTTTCGCCGCTTGCTGCAAGGCCTCGGGCTTGAGTTGGTTGGCGAGGAAGTCATCGCGATCGCCCTGGTCCACCAGCAGCGGCAGCTTTTCGCCCGCCTCGGCGATCAACGCGCACGCATCCCACTCGCGCCATTTCGAGCGATCTTCCCCAAGGTAGCGAGAAAACGCTTTCTGCCCCCATGGGCAGTCCATCGGATTGTTGATCGGCGAAAAGGCCGACACCGAACGGTAACGCCCAGGGTTGCGCAAGGCGCACACAAGTGCGCCATGACCGCCCATGGAATGACCGCTGATGCCACGTTTATCCGAAGCCGGGAAATGCGCTTCGACCAATGTCGGCAATTCCTGCACGACGTAGTCATGCATCCGATAGTGCCGCGCCCAAGGATCCTGCGTGGCGTTCAGATAGAACCCCGCCCCCAGGCCGAAGTCCCACGCACCGTCCGGATCGCCCGGCACGTCGGCGCCACGGGGGCTGGTGTCGGGCGCGACGATGATCAGCCCCAGCTCGGCGGCCATGCGCTGGGCACCGGCCTTTTGCATGAAGTTCTCGTCGGTGCAGGTCAGCCCGGACAGCCAATACAGCACCGGAAGCTTGCCGCCCTGCTCGGCTTGCGGCGGCAGGTACACGGCAAACACCATGTCACAACCGAGCACTTCGGAACGGTGCCGGTAACGCTTATGCCAGCCGCCGAAGCTTTTCTGGCAAGAGATGTTTTCCAGACTCATGACCGACCTCAGAAATGGATAACGGTACGGATGCTCTTGCCTTCGTGCATCAGGTCGAACGCCTTGTTGATGTCTTCCAGGCCCATGGTGTGGGTGATGAAAGTGTCCAGCGGAATCTCGCCCTTTTCGGCCATGTCCACATAGCTCGGCAACTCAGTGCGACCGCGCACGCCGCCAAACGCCGAACCACGCCAGACGCGCCCGGTCACCAGTTGGAATGGACGGGTGGCAATCTCCTGGCCGGCCCCGGCCACGCCGATGATCACCGACTCGCCCCAGCCCTTGTGGCAGCACTCCAGCGCGGCACGCATCAACTGGACATTGCCGATGCATTCGAAGGAAAAGTCCACGCCGCCGTCCGTCATGTCGACGATGACTTCCTGGATCGGACGGTCGAAGTCTTTCGGGTTGACGCAATCAGTGGCGCCCAGCTGTTTGGCGATTTCGAATTTGGCCGGGTTGATGTCGATGGCGATGATGCGCGCGGCCTTGGCCT
The DNA here is from genome assembly GCF_016756915.1 of Pseudomonas sp. HB05. Taxonomy (NCBI): domain Bacteria; kingdom Pseudomonadati; phylum Pseudomonadota; class Gammaproteobacteria; order Pseudomonadales; family Pseudomonadaceae; genus Pseudomonas; species Pseudomonas sp. HB05. The sequence goes on along the minus strand of NZ_JAESPG010000012.1, from coordinate 129,079 downwards.
TCACGGCGCCAATCACGGCCGAAAGGCCGATGCCGCCCAGGCCGAAGATCGCCACAGTGTCACCCGGCTTGACCTTGGCGGTGTTCAGCACAGCGCCGATACCCGTGGTGACGCCACAACCCAGCAGGCAGACCTTTTCCAGCGGCGCTTCTTTTGGAATCTTCGCAACGGAGATTTCCGGCAGCACGGTGTACTCAGAGAACGTCGAGGTGCCCATGTAGTGGAAAATCGTCTCGCCCTTGTAGGAAAAGCGCGACGTACCGTCCGGCATCAAGCCTTTGCCCTGGGTGGCGCGAATAGCCTGGCAGAGGTTGGTCTTGCCCGACTTGCAGAATTTGCACTGGCCGCACTCCGGCGTGTACAGCGGAATCACATGGTCGCCCACCGCCACCGACGTCACGCCTTCGCCGATGGCCTCGACAATGGCGCCGCCTTCGTGGCCGAGGATCGACGGAAAAATCCCTTCCGGGTCGGCGCCCGACAGGGTGTAGGCATCGGTGTGGCAGACACCGGAAGCCACCACGCGCAACAGCACTTCGCCCGCCTTGGGCATGGCCACGTCGACCTCGACGATTTCCAGGGGTTTCTTGGCCTCGAAGGCAACGGCGGCGCGTGACTTGATCATCCGGATACTCCAGCAAATAAAAACGAGACAAGGAGTGTAATCCGCCACCAGACGATGAATAATCCGGCTAAAAGCAAAACATTATTGCCATACAGGGATAATCCTCCATGTCGGATAACCGCTGGGAAGGTATCGACGAGTTTGTGGCCGTGGCCGAATGCAGCCAATTCACCGCCGCCGCGGAACGGCTCGGGGTTTCGTCTTCCCATATCAGCCGACAAATCGTACGGCTTGAAGAGCGTCTACAGACACGACTGCTCTACCGCAGCACCCGCCGTGTGACGTTGACCGAAGCCGGGCAAATCTTTTTGCAGCACTGCCAGCGCCTCCAGGATGGACGCGAGGAAGCACTGCGGGCCGTCGGCGACCTGACCAGCGAGCCCAAGGGCATGCTGCGCATGACCTGTGCCGTGGCTTACGGCGAACGGTTTATCGTGCCGTTGGTGACGCGATTCATGGGCCTATATCCGCAATTGCGGGTGGACATAGAATTGAGCAATCGCCAGTTGGACCTCGTCCACGAAGGCCTGGACCTGGCGATTCGCCTCGGCCGCCTGCAGGACTCACGCTTGGTCGCCGCACGCCTGGCACCGCGACGCATGTACCTTTGCGCTTCGCCCTCCTACCTGGAACGTTATGGTCGCCCCCACAGCTTGTCGGAACTGAGCCGCCACAACTGCCTGATCGGCAGTTCCGACATGTGGCAACTGGAGCAGAACGGGCGGGAATTTTCCCAGCGAGTACAGGGAAACTGGCGCTGTAACAGTGGGCAGGCAGTGCTTGATGCGGCGCTGCAAGGCGTGGGTTTGTGCCAGTTGCCGGACTATTACGTGCTGGAGCATTTGAACAGCGGTGCGTTGATTTCGCTGCTGGAGGCTCATCAGCCACCGAATACGGCGGTGTGGGCGTTGTACCCGCAGCAACGGCATCTGTCGCCGAAAGTGCGCAAGTTAGTGGATTTTTTGAAGGATGGGTTGGCTGAGCGGCCTGAATATCGGGGTTAATCGGAGTTCTTCGTTGCCTCGGGTGACGCCATCGCGAGCAAGCTCGCTCCCACAGGGGTTGTCGTCGAATGATAGTCCAGTTTCACACCGGTCCAATGTGGGAGCGAGCTTGCGCGCGCTGGCGCCGGCCCAGACAATGACGATCCAACGAGGAAACAGATCCAGCTTAACGCCGATTCGCCCACCGCTGGCGCAGCCACTCCAGGTCTTCCGGCCGGGTAACCTTGATGTTATCCGCTCGCCCTTCGATCAACCGAGGCGCCTGCCCCGCCCATTCCATGGCGGACGCTTCGTCGGTAATCACTGCATCCGCCACCAGGCTGTCGGCCAGGGCTCGATGCAAGGCGCCTAGACGGAACATCTGCGGCGTGTAGGCTTGCCAGACCACGCTGCGATCGACCGTTTCCAGCACGCGGCCATGCTTGTCGACGCGCTTGAGGGTATCGCGCGCCGGCACACCCAGCAGGCCGCCGACCGGATCGTTCGCCAGCTCATGGAGCAAGTTATCAAGATCGTCCCGGGCCAGGTTCGGCCGCGCGGCGTCGTGTACCAGCACCCAATCGAAATCGTCGGCGCCCTGCTCGTGAAGGTGCAGCAACGCATTAAGCACCGAACCCGAACGCTGCTCACCGCCATCCACACGCTGGATACGCGGATCGCTGGCACAGGCCAGTGACGGCCAATAGGGATCGTCAGATGCCACGCTGACCACCACGCCTTTGACGGTCGGGTGATCGAGGAAACAGCCAAGGCTGTGTTCGAGAATTGTGCGTCCGCCCAACTGCAGGTATTGCTTGGGACGGTCCGCGGCCATGCGAGCACCAACGCCCGCGGCCGGAATCACGGCCCAAAAGGCCGGTAAACGAATGCTCATTGGGCCAGTTGATAGAGGGTTTCGCCCTCTTTCACCATGCCCAATTCATGGCGAGCCCGCTCTTCGACGGTCTCCATGCCTTTTTTCAGTTCCATCACTTCGGCGTCCATCACTCGGTTACGCTCCAGCAATGCCTCGTTTTCGGCGTGCTGGTCGGCAATTTGCTGAGTCAACTCGGCCACCTGCGCCAAGCTGCCATTACCCACCCAAAGGCGGTACTGCAGGCCGGCCAGCAACAAGAGCAAGACGAGAAACAACCAATTGGGACTGCGCATCGAATATCAGGTATCCAGTGAAAAAAGACCGCCATGCCAAACTTTGAAGCGTCTGATAGCACGAAGCCTGGAAGATCCAGGCTTGTGCTTGATAAGGCATCAGATTAGAGGCAAAACCGCCACCTTGGCGACCTTTGCGACGCAATCCGCTGTCTTTTTATCATTTACAGCTTAACCGCGAAACTCGGCGCGACCGTTGTACTTGGCCTTGCCGTTCAACTGCTCTTCGATGCGCAGCAGTTGGTTGTACTTGGAAACGCGGTCGGAGCGGCACAGCGAACCGGTCTTGATCTGGCCCGCCGCGGTGCCCACGGCCAGGTCGGCAATGGTCGAGTCTTCGGTTTCACCCGAGCGGTGGGAGATTACGGCGGTATAACCGGCGGCCTTGGCCATCTGGATGGCTTCCAGGGTTTCGGTCAGGGTGCCGATCTGGTTGAACTTGATCAGGATCGAGTTGGCGATCTTCTTGTCGATGCCTTCTTTCAGGATCTTGGTGTTGGTCACGAACAGGTCGTCGCCCACCAGCTGGGTTTTCTCGCCGATCTTGTCGGTGAGGATTTTCCAGCCCGCCCAGTCGGACTCGTCCAGGCCGTCTTCGATGGAGATGATCGGGTAGCGTTCGGTCAAGCCCTTGAGGTAATCGGCGAAACCTTCGGCGGTGAACACCTGGCCTTCGCCAGACAGGTTGTATTTGCCGTCTTCGAAGAACTCACTGGCGGCGCAGTCCAGAGCCAGGGTCACGTCGGTGCCCAGCTTGTAGCCAGCGTTGGCCACGGCTTCGGAGATCACTTTCAGTGCATCTTCGTTGGACGCCAGGTTCGGTGCGAAACCGCCTTCGTCGCCAACGGCGGTGCTCAGGCCACGGGCCTTCAGCACGGCCTTGAGGTGATGGAAAATCTCGGTGCCCATGCGCAGGCCTTCGGAGAAGGTCTTGGCACCCACCGGCTGCACCATGAATTCCTGGATGTCGACGTTGTTATCGGCATGCTCGCCGCCGTTGATGATGTTCATCATTGGTACCGGCATCGAGTACACGCCCGGCGTACCGTTGAGGTTGGCGATGTGCGCGTACAGCGGCAGGTCCTGGTCCTGGGCAGCGGCCTTGGCGGCGGCCAGGGACACGGCGAGGATCGCGTTGGCGCCCAGGGTGGCTTTGTTTTCGGTACCGTCGAGCTTGATCATGGCGTGATCGAGGGCTTTCTGGTCGGCAGGGTCCTTGCCCAGCAACAGGTCACGGATCGGACCGTTGATGTTGGCGACGGCCTTCAGCACGCCCTTGCCCAGGTAACGGCTCTTGTCGCCATCACGCAGCTCCAGCGCTTCGCGCGAGCCAGTGGAAGCACCGGACGGCGCACAGGCGCTGCCGATGATGCCGTTGTCGAGAAGCACGTCCGCTTCGACAGTGGGGTTGCCACGGGAGTCGAGAACTTCACGACCTTTGATGTCGACGATTTTTGCCATTGTTGTAAACACTCCAAAGTTGACGAAAACGACGCAGCGAGAGGAAATCTTTTATCGTCGGCGGGATAGAGCAGCGGGCAGGCTTGCCGACGACAACGCCCGGCCCGCAGGCCAGAGCGTTTATCGAGCGGTACTTTACCGGAGAAAATCGCGTTACGCGGTTTCTATCGTCGGAAAACCCTTGACCAGTTCATCCAGCGACTTGAGCTGAGACAGGAAAGGTTCCAGCTTGTTCAAGCGCAAGGCACAAGGGCCGTCGCACTTGGCGTTGTCAGGGTCAGGGTGGGCTTCAAGGAACAGGCCAGCCAGGGACTGGCTCATGCCGGCCTTGGCCAGGTCGGTGACCTGGGCGCGACGACCACCCGCGGAATCGGAGCGACCGCCAGGCATTTGCAGCGCGTGGGTCACGTCGAAGAACACCGGGTACTCGAACTGCTTCATGATGCCGAAACCGAGCATGTCCACCACGAGGTTGTTGTAGCCGAAGCTCGAACCCCGCTCGCAGAGGATCAACTGGTCGTTGCCGGCCTCTTCGCACTTGCTCAGGATGTGTTTCATTTCCTGGGGTGCGAGGAACTGGGCTTTCTTGATGTTGATCACGGCGCCAGTCTTGGCCATCGCGACCACCAGGTCGGTCTGGCGCGACAGGAAGGCCGGCAACTGGATGATGTCGCAGACCTCGGCGACCACCGCGGCCTGGTCAGGCTCGTGGACGTCGGTGATGATCGGCACGCCGAAGGCTTGCTTGATGTCCTGGAAAATCCGCATCCCCTCTTCCAGGCCCGGACCACGGTAGGAAGTCACCGACGAACGGTTGGCCTTGTCGAAGCTGGCCTTGAAGACGTATGGAATACCCAGTTTCTGGGTAACCTTCACATACTCCTCGCAGACCTGCATCGCCATGTCGCGGCTTTCCAGCACGTTCATGCCGCCAAACAGCACCATGGGTTTGTCGTTGGCAATCTCGATGTCGCCAACGCGGATGATCTTCTGGGCCATCGTCTTATGCCTTTTTCTGGTGTTGAGCCAAAGCGGCTTTCACGAAACCACTGAACAGCGGGTGACCGTCGCGCGGTGTCGAAGTGAACTCCGGGTGGAACTGGCAGGCGACGAACCATGGATGGTCCGCAGCCTCGACCACTTCAACCAGTGCACCGTCACCGGAACGACCGGAAATCTTCAGGCCGGCTTCGATCAGTTGTGGCAGCAGGTTGTTGTTCACTTCGTAGCGGTGGCGATGACGCTCGACGATCACGTCCTTGGCGTAGCAATCGTGCACCTTGGAGCCGGCTTCGAGCAGGCATTCCTGCGCGCCGAGGCGCATGGTGCCGCCCAGGTCCGAGCTTTCGGTACGCACTTCGACGGCGCCGGTGGCATCTTCCCACTCGGTGATCAGGCCCACGACCGGGTGGCCACTGGCACGATCGAATTCGGTGGAGTTGGCGTCTTTCCAGCCCATCACGTTACGGGCGAACTCGATGACCGCCACTTGCATCCCGAGGCAGATGCCCAGGTACGGCACCTTGTTCTCGCGGGCGTATTGCACGGCGGTGATCTTGCCTTCCACGCCGCGCAGGCCAAAGCCGCCCGGTACGAGGATCGCATCGGCGCCTTCGAGCAGGCCGGTGCCCTGGTTCTCGATGTCTTCGGAGTCGATGTAGCGCAGGTTGACCTTGGTGCGGTTGCTGATGCCGGCATGACTCATCGCTTCGATCAGCGACTTGTAGGCGTCCAGCAGCTCCATGTACTTGCCGACCATGGCGATGGTGACTTCGTGCTCTGGATTGAGCTTGGCATCGACCACGGCGTCCCACTCGGACAGGTCGGCGCTGGCGCATTGCAGGCCGAAGCGCTCGACAACGAAGTCATCGAGGCCCTGGGAGTGCAGGATGCCCGGGATCTTGTAGATGGTGTCGGCGTCTTCCAGGCCGATGACCGCACGTTCTTCCACGTTGGTGAACTGGGCGATCTTGCGACGCGAGGAGATGTCGATCGGGTGATCGGAGCGGCAGATCAGCACGTCCGGCTGCAGGCCGATGGAACGCAGTTCCTTGACCGAGTGCTGGGTTGGCTTGGTCTTGGTTTCGCCGGCGGTGGCGATGTACGGCACCAGGGTCAGGTGCATCAGCATCGCGCGCTTGGCACCGATTTCGAAACGCAACTGGCGGATGGCTTCAAGGAACGGCTGGGACTCGATGTCGCCCACAGTGCCGCCGATCTCGACCATCGCCACGTCCGCGTCGCCGGCACCCTTGATGATGCGGCGCTTGATTTCGTCGGTGATGTGCGGGATGACCTGGATGGTTGCGCCAAGGTAGTCACCACGACGCTCTTTGCGCAGGACGTGCTCGTAGACACGGCCGGTGGTGAAGTTGTTGTTCTGGGTCATGGTCGTGCGGATGAACCGCTCGTAGTGGCCCAGGTCCAGGTCGGTCTCGGCGCCGTCGTGGGTGACGAACACTTCACCGTGCTGGAACGGGCTCATGGTGCCCGGGTCGACATTGATGTACGGGTCCAGCTTGAGCATGGTGACCTTAAGTCCCCGCGCCTCCAGGATGGCCGCCAATGAAGCCGAGGCAATGCCTTTCCCCAATGAAGAAACAACACCGCCCGTGACGAATATGTAGCGCGTCATGAAAAACCCTAGAAGTCTGCGTTAAAGCGGTCCGAGCCGCCGGGGAAAGCGAAGGAAGGCCGAAGCCCCCGATCACCTGCATTAATCACAGTGCACCTTTCAAAAAAACCGCCGCGTCGGGACAGACCGGAGGTGAAATCACCGGTACGTTGTTCGCTACACATTTTTTGGAATCGCCCAGCAAAGACTGCTTGGTAATCGGCAACTCCTGCAATTCAGGCGAATCCACAGAAGTTGTATCAAGAAGGGAGCGTAGTCTACCGGAAAGCCCCTTTCAGCTCAAACCCAGATCTTGGCTTTCATGGCTGCCAGATCAGTTGCCAACTGCCATCAGTCCCCCGATCGAATCCCTGAAGGCTGGCCAACCCCAGCAATTGCTCGCCCCGATACAGGAGCGGCAAACGGCCACGTACGAACGCCGGCACGCCGTTTTCGTTGAGCAAACGCTTGAGATCCCGGTGCCCGCGCCCCGGCAATTCCATGATTTCACCGCCCTGGCGATAGCGGATGCAAAGCGCTCCCGAGGGGGCTGCGCCAAGAAGAATTACCCGACCATTACCCGGCAGCAACAATGGCCGATCGACCTCAGGCCATTCAATCGGACCCGAGACCGGCTGTCGCCAATGGTCGGATAACCACCAGATGCGTCCGCCGGTCCGGTGCAATTCTCCGTCCGCCAGGCGCCAGACCGGATGGCCATCGCCCCTGGCGTCACGCAACGAGTCCCAGCCCACCCAATGATCACTGTCGGGAAGCTTAGTCACCGGTGCCAGCCAATGACTCAATGCGTTGCGCTGGCGGGCCGCAGACAAAGCGCGCAAGGGCGCCAGCTCAAGGGACCGCAACCCGAGCCAGTCGAACGCGCTGGCGCTCATGGCACACTCCAGATCGATCTGCGCCAACTCGTCTAGCAAGCCTTGCGCCTCGCTCAGGTGCGCGGCGCTGCGGGCGAGGGTCGTGGATGCCTGGGGCCACTGTTCGGCCAAGACCGGAAAGACCCGTTGGCGCAGGAAATTGCGGGCGTAACGATGGTCATCGTTGGAAGGGTCCTCGACCCAGCTCAAGCCATGCCGGCTGGCATAGGCCTCCAACTCCACGCGGGATACATCGAGCAATGGTCGCAGCAAATGTCCCCGGCCCAGTGGTCGCTGCCTCGGCATCGCCGCGAGGCCTCGCGCGCCCGCCCCACGCAGCAAACGAAACAGCAGGGTCTCGGCTTGATCGTCCCGGTGCTGGGCGGTGAGCAGTACTTCGTTGTCTTGTGTCGCGGCGGTGAAAGCCGCGTAACGCGCATCCCGGGCGGCGCGCTCGACACTGGCGCCTGGCCGGACCTCAACGCTGACCACTTCAAGCGGCACCCCAAGGGCCTCGCAGACCCTGCGACAATGTTCCGGCCACGCCTCGGCCACGACCTGGAGACCATGATGGATATGGATGGCGCTGAGCGGTGGCAGGGCTTGGTTTTTGGCCAGGGAAACGAGCAGGTGCAGCAGGACGGTGGAATCGAGGCCACCGGAGAAGGCGATGCGCCAGTGGGCGGCGTTGCGCCAGGGAGATAGCTGTGTGAGGAGCCGGGTTGGCAGATCAATCCTGGGCTGATTCATGGAAACTTGCCTTCACACCAATCAAATGTGGGAGCGAGCTTGCTCGCGATGGCGGTGTATCAGTCAACTTATCGGTTGAATGTTAAACCGCCATCGCGAGCAAGCTCGCTCCCACACAGGGTACAACGCTTGGATCAGAGGCCGTAGCTCATCAACCGCTCATAACGACGGGCCAGCAACGCGTCGTTGTCGAACTTCTTGAGCATCGACAGCTGCGAACTCAGCTCCGCGCGAATCAGCGCAGCGGCCGCAGCCGGGTCACGGTGGGCGCCGCCCACTGGCTCGTTGATCACTTTATCAACGATGCCCAGGCCTTTGAGACGCTCAGCGGTGATGCCCATGGCTTCAGCGGCATCCGGCGCCTTCTCGGCGGTTTTCCAGAGGATAGAGGCGCAGCCTTCCGGCGAGATCACCGCGTAGGTGGAGTATTGCAGCATGTTCAACTGATCGCAGACACCGATGGCCAACGCACCGCCCGAACCGCCTTCGCCGATCACGGTGGCGATGATCGGGGTTTTCAGGCGGGCCATGACGCGCAGGTTCCAGGCGATCGCTTCGCTCTGGTTGCGCTCTTCGGCGTCGATGCCTGGGTAAGCGCCCGGGGTGTCGATGAAGGTCAGGATCGGCATCTTGAAGCGTTCGGCCATTTCCATCAGGCGGCAGGCCTTGCGGTAGCCTTCCGGACGCGGCATGCCGAAGTTGCGACGCACCTTCTCGCGCACTTCGCGGCCCTTCTGGTGACCGATCACCATCACCGGCTGGTCGTCCAGGCGGGCAACGCCGCCGACGATCGCGGCGTCGTCGGAGAAGTGACGGTCGCCGTGCAGCTCATCGAACTCGGTAAAGATGTGGTCGATGTAGTCCAGGGTATAGGGACGACGCGGGTGACGCGCCAGACGCGCGATCTGCCAGCTGGTCAGCTTGCCGAAGATGTCTTCAGTCAGCGTGCGGCTCTTGTCCTGCAGCCGAGAGATTTCATCGCCAATATTCAGCGAATTGTCGTTACCGACCAAGCGCAACTCTTCGATCTTGGCTTGAAGGTCGGCGATCGGCTGTTCGAAATCTAGAAAATTCGGGTTCATAGGCGTCCGTCTTGGGTCGACGTCCAAGAGAGCTTGGGCCGGCCGGTTGTCTATTCGCGCCCTACCTTAAGGGAGAGGCGCGTTCAGGTCGAGATTAAAAATTCGAGTCGAGGTCAGGGGCGCTCCGAATACGGAAGTGGCCCCTGGCCGTCAACGGTATTGGAGGAAGACGTTGTCTTTGCCGAACTGGTCACGCAAGGCTTGAATCAACGCATCCGCCGGATCGATCCGCCAACCTTCGCCGAACTGCAGCACGGCCTTGGCGTCGGGTCGTACATACTCCATGGTGATCGGACAAGCACCGCGATGGCGCTTGAACAACTCGCCCAGCCAGCGTAGCTGATCGCCTTTCAGATCCTGGGTTTGCAACTTCAGGCGCAGGCTCTCGGCCAGGTTGGTACGGGCATCCTCCATGCTCATCACGCGCTTGACCCGCAGCCGCAGGCCACCGGAGAAGTCGTCGTTACTGACTTCCCCTTCCACGACGACCATCGCATCGGTCTGCAACAACGACTGCGCGGAATGGAACGCATCGGCGAACAACGACGCCTCGATGCGCCCGGAGCGGTCGTCCAGGGTGATGAAACCCATCTTGTCGCCTTTTTTGTTTTTCATCACCCGCAGGGCGATGATCATGCCGGCGACCGTTTGCGTGTCGCGAGCCGGCTTCAGGTCGATGATGCGCTGGCGGGCGAAGCGGCGGATCTCGCCTTCGTATTCGTCGATCGGGTGACCGGTCAGGTACAGGCCCAAGGTGTCTTTCTCACCCTTGAGGCGCTCCTTGAGGGTCAGCTCCTTGGCTTTGCGATGGTTGCCATAGACGTCGGCGTCTTCCTCGACGAACAGCCCGCCAAACAGGTCGGCGTGGCCGCTGTCATGGGTGCGGGCGGTCTGTTCGGCGGCCTTGATCGCTTCTTCCATCGCCGCCAGCAACACCGCGCGATTGCGATCGATGTTGGCCTGGTAGGCCTTCGGCTCATCGTGAAAATAAGGCCCCAGGCGGTCCAGCGCGCCGCTGCGGATCAAACCGTCGAGGGTGCGCTTGTTGATGCGTTTGAGGTCAACCCGCGCGCAGAAATCGAACAGATCCTTGAATGGCCCGTCCTGGCGCGCTTCGGTAATCGCCTCCACCGGGCCTTCACCCACGCCCTTGATCGCGCCGAGGCCATAGATGATGCGGCCTTCATCGTTCACCGTGAACTTGAACTCCGAAGCGTTCACGTCCGGCGCGTCGAGGCGCAGCTTCATGGTCCGCACTTCTTCGATCAAGGTCACGACCTTGTCGGTGTTGTGCATATCCGCCGACAGCACCGCCGCCATGAACGGCGCCGGGTAGTGTGCCTTCAACCATGCAGTCTGGTACGAGACCAGGCCATAGGCGGCGGAGTGGGATTTGTTGAAGCCGTAGCCGGCGAACTTTTCCACCAGGTCGAAAATGTTGCCCGCCAGGTCCGCATCGATGCCATTGTTCGCGCAACCTTCGATGAAGCCACCGCGCTGCTTGGCCATCTCCTCGGGTTTTTTCTTACCCATGGCTCGACGCAGCATGTCCGCGCCACCGAGGGTGTAGCCGGCCATCACCTGGGCAATCTGCATCACCTGTTCCTGATACAGGATGATGCCGTAGGTCGGTGCCAATACCGGCTTCAAGCCTTCGTACTGGTAGTCGGGGTGCGGGTACGCCAGCTCGGCGCGACCGTGCTTGCGGTTGATGAAGTCATCCACCATGCCCGATTGCAGCGGGCCCGGACGGAACAGGGCCACCAGTGCGATCAAGTCTTCCAGGCAGTCGGGCTTGAGCTTCTTGATCAGCTCCTTCATGCCTCGGGATTCAAGCTGGAACACCGCGGTGGTTTCGGCTTTCTGCAACAGGCTGTAGGTCGGCTTGTCGTCCAGCGGAATAAAGGCAATGTCCAGCGGCTCTTCGCCGACCTTGGCCCGGTCGCGGTTGATGGTTTTCAGCGCCCAGTCGATGATGGTCAGGGTCCGCAGGCCGAGGAAGTCGAACTTCACCAGGCCCGCCGCCTCGACGTCATCCTTGTCGAACTGGGTGACCAGGCCGTCGCCCTCTTCATCGCAATAGATCGGCGAGAAGTCAGTCAGCTTGGTCGGCGCGATCACCACACCACCGGCGTGCTTGCCGACGTTACGCACCACGCCTTCGAGCTTGCGGGCCATCTCCCAGATTTCCGCAGCTTCCTCATCGACCTTGATGAAGTCCCGCAGGATTTCTTCCTGCTCGTAGGCTTTTTCCAGGGTCATGCCGACTTCGAACGGGATCATCTTCGACAGGCGATCCGCCAGACCGTAGGACTTGCCCTGCACCCGCGCCACGTCGCGCACCACAGCCTTGGCAGCCATGGAACCGAAGGTAATGATCTGGCTCACCGCGTTGCGGCCGTATTTCTCGGCCACGTAGTCGATCACCCGGTCGCGGCCGTCCATGCAGAAGTCGACGTCGAAGTCGGGCATGGAAACCCGTTCCGGGTTGAGGAAACGTTCGAACAGCAGGTCATATTCCAGCGGGTCGAGGTCGGTGATCTTCTGCACGTAGGCCACCAGCGAACCGGCACCCGACCCCCGGCCAGGGCCAACGGGCACGCCGTTGCTCTTGGCCCACTGGATAAAGTCCATCACGATCAGGAAGTAACCGGGGAACCCCATCTGGATGATGATATCCAGCTCGAAATTCAACCGATCGACATAGACCTGGCGCTTGGCTTCGTAATCTTCAGTGGTGTCCTTGGGCAGCAGGACGCTCAGGCGTTCTTCGAGGCCGTCGAACGAGACCTTGCGGAAATATTCATCGATGGTCATCCCATCGGGAATCGGGAAGTTGGGCAGGAAGTGCTTGCCCAGCTTCACTTCGATGTTGCAACGCTTGGCGATCTCGACGGTGTTTTCCAGCGCTTCGGGCAAGTCGCTGAACAGCTCCGCCATTTCCTCGGCGCTCTTGAGGTATTGCTGGTCGCTGTAGTTTTTCGGCCGACGGGGGTCGTCGAGGGCCCGGCCCTCACCGATGCAGACGCGGGTTTCGTGGGCCTCGAAATCTTCCTGCTTGATGAACCGCACGTCGTTGGTCGCCACCAGCGGCGCACCGAGCTTGTCGGCGAGGGCTACGGCGGCGTGCAGGTGTTCTTCGTCATTGGGACGGTTGGTGCGCTGCACTTCGATGTAGAAGCGATCCGGGAACACCGCCATCCAGTCGCGGGCCAGTTGTTCGGCTTCTTCGACATTGCCGCTGAGCAGGGCCTGGCCGATTTCACCCTCCTTGGCCGCCGACAGCATGATCAGCCCTTCGCTGGCCTCGGCCACCCACTCGCGCTCGATGATGATCGAGCCATTGCGCTGGCCGTCGATAAAGCCGCGGGAAATCAGCTCGGTGAGGTTGCGGTAGCCCAAGGCGTTCATCACCAGCAGGCTGATTCGGCTCAGCGGCGCGTCCGGGTCCTTGTTCGCCAGCCACAGGTCGGCGCCGCAGATCGGCTTGATCCCTGCGCCCATGGCGTTCTTGTAGAACTTGACCAGCGAACACATGTTGTTCTGGTCGGTAACGGCCACGGCAGGCATGTTCATGCCCACCAGCGTCTTGACCAGGGGCTTGATCCGCACCAGACCGTCGACCAGGGAGTATTCAGTGTGCAGGCGTAGATGAACGAATGAAGCCGGCATAGTGATCCTGCGTTAAGTCATGAAAACAACAAGGCCCGGATTGTACCGGGCCTTGGGTAAAACATCAGCCAGCAACCCATTCTCTTGAGGATTGAACCCGTGGCGGGGGGGGGGGGGGCCCCCCCCCCCCCCCGGGGGGGGCCCCCCCCCTGGGGGCGACCGCCCCCCCGCCACGATGAATCAGGTGAACCCCTCGCTCACGATCAACCCATCCCGAGCTTCATAAGCCAGCCTAACCGGGGCAAACGATCGCCGATGAATCGGCGTCGGGCCAAGGCGCGCCAGGGCTTCCAGGTGGACGGGGGTCGGATAACCCTTGTGGCTGCCGATGCCATAGCCTGGATAGATCAGCTCGAACGCGGCCATTTCCCGATCACGACTGACCTTGGCCAGGATCGAAGCCGCCGCGATGGCCGGCACTTTGCCGTCGCCCTGGATGACCGCTTCGGCGCGCATCGACAGTTTCGGGCAACGATTGCCGTCGATCATCGCCAGCTTCGGCGTGATATGCAGCCCCTGCACCGCACGCTGCATGGCGAGCATGGTGGCGTGCAGGATATTGAGCTCATCGATTTCTTCGACTTCGGCCCGGGCGATGCACCAGCTCAGGGCCTTTTCGCAGATTTCATCGTAGAGCTTCTCGCGACGGGCCTCGGTGAGCTTCTTGGAATCATCCAGACCCAGGATCGGCCGGTTCGGATCAAGGATCACCGCCGCCGTCACCACCGCACCGCACAAAGGCCCACGCCCGACTTCATCGACACCGGCAACGAGTTCTTCGACTTCAGCGACCAGGTTGAAGTCCAGGCCCATCTGTAGCTTTACGTTGCTCATGGTTTTGCGCCAATCAGGGTCAGTACCGCGTCAGCCGCCTGGTTGGAGGCATCGCGACGCAGGGTACGGTGAATTTCGTCAAAACCCCGGGTCTGTTCCTCGCCGCCGTCGATCAAGGGCGACAGCGTGGTGGCCAGCGCCTCGGCGGTCGCGTCGTCTTGCAGCAGCTCAGGGACCAGCAGGCGCTGGGCCAGGAGATTGGGCAAGGAAACGTAAGGGCTCTTGACCATGCGCTTGAGAATCCAGAACGTCAGCGGCGCCAGGCGATAGGCGACCACCATTGGGCGTTTGTACAACAACGCTTCAAGGGTAGCAGTGCCTGACGCAATCAACACCGCATCACAAGCGGCCAGTGCTTGATGGGATTGGCCGTCGAGCAAGGTAACCGGCAAATCGCGCCCGGCCAGCAGCGCTTCGAGCTGGACTCGCCGCTGCGGACTGGCACACGGCAGGACAAAACGTACGCCGGGCCGCATCGCCCGGAGGCGTTCAGCGGCGTCGAAGAACAGGCCGCCCAGGCGACTGACTTCGCCGCCGCGACTGCCGGGCATCAATGCCACCAGCGGCCCTGCAGGCAGGTTCAACGCCTGGCGCGCCGCCGCGCGGTCCGCCTCCAGGGGAATGGTATCGGCCAGGGTGTGTCCGACAAACCGCACCGGCACGCCTTTTTCTTCGTAGAAACGGGCTTCGAACGGCAGCAGCGTCAGCATCAGGTCGCAACCTTCGCGGATCTTCAACACGCGTTTCTGCCGCCAGGCCCAGACCGACGGGCTGACGTAATGCACGGTCTTGATACCCGCCTGGCGCAATTTGAGTTCGATATTGAGGGTGAAATCCGGCGCATCGATACCGATGAAGACGTCCGGTTTTTCTTCGATCAGCGTCTGGATCAGCTTCTTGCGCCGGGCCAGCAGCTCCCGCAAGCGACCGAGCACTTCCACCAGGCCCATGACTGACAGGCGCTCCATGGGGAAGTAGGACTCCAGCCCTTCGGCCTGCATCAATGGCCCACCAACCCCGATGAATTCGACTGCGGGATGCTGCGCCTTGAGCGCACGCATCAGACCGGCACCCAGAATGTCACCGGAAGCCTCCCCCGCCACCAGCGCGATAC
Source organism: Pseudomonas sp. HB05 (assembly GCF_016756915.1). Lineage (NCBI taxonomy): Bacteria > Pseudomonadati > Pseudomonadota > Gammaproteobacteria > Pseudomonadales > Pseudomonadaceae > Pseudomonas > Pseudomonas sp. HB05. Next base: position 113,899 of record NZ_JAESPG010000012.1, on the reverse strand, counting down.
GCAGATTGGCCATGGTCAGCGCGTGATGCCGCGAGTCGATGACTGGATGGAATCACGGAATATCGCGACTTCCGGGAACTGCGTCGACGCTTCGGCCAGTTCGGCCAGCGCCTGCTCGACCGTCAGGCCCTGGCGATAGACAACCTTGTAGGCGCGGCGCAGCGCCGTAATCGCCTCTTCGCTGAAACCACGACGACGCATGCCCTCGAAGTTCATGCTGCGGGCTTCGGCCGGGTTACCGAACACGGTGACGTATGCGGGAACGTCCTTGCCGATGGCCGTGCCCATGCCGGAGAAGCTATGGGCGCCGATATGGCAATACTGGTGGACCAGGGTGAAGCCGGACAGGATCGCCCAGTCATCCACGTGCACATGGCCGGCCAACGCAGTGTTGTTGACCAGGATGCAATGGTTGCCGATGACGCTGTCGTGGCCGATGTGGGCATAGGCCATGATCAGGTTATGGTCGCCCAGTGTCGTTTCGGAACGGTCCTGGACGGTGCCACGGTGAATCGTCACGCCTTCGCGGATCACGTTGTGATCGCCAATGACCAGGCGGGTTTCTTCACCTTTGTATTTCAGATCGGGCGTGTCCTCGCCTACCGATGAAAACTGGTAGATACGATTGTGCCGGCCGATTCGGGTCGGCCCCTTGAGAATTACGTGGGGGCCGATCACCGTGCCCTCGCCGATTTCCACACCTGCGCCGATGATCGACCAAGGGCCAACCTCGACATCGGCGGCCAGCACGGCCGACGGATCGATGATTGCGCGAGGGTCAATCAAACTCATAGTTTGCGTTCCGCGCAGATGATTTCAGCGGAGCAGACCGGCTTGCCATCGACCGAGGCCTGGCATTCGAACTTCCAGATCTGGCGCTTGCAACTGATGAACTTGGCCTCGAGGATCAATTGATCGCCCGGGGTCACTGGCTGGCGAAAGCGCAGCTTGTCGGAGCCGACGAAGTAGTAGAGCGTGCCATCGGCAGGCTTCACGTCGAGCATTTTGAAACCAAGGATCCCGGCAGCCTGAGCCATCGCTTCGATGATCAACACGCCCGGCATGATTGGATGCGCGGGGAAGTGGCCATTGAAGAACGGTTCGTTGATGCTGACATTCTTGTAGGCGCGAATGCGCTTGCCTTCAACATCCAGGTCCACGACCCGATCCACCAGCAGGAACGGGTAACGGTGAGGCAGGTATTCGCGAATCTCGTTGATGTCCATCATTTCGGGGGGAAGCCTATGTAAAGATTGGGAGCGCACGAGTGACGCGCACTCCGCTAGCAAATCAAGATGCCCTAACGGCTGTGCACACTTGATATGGAAATGGTATCAGCCATCTGATGAAGCATTACCGCCAGGGGTCACGTCCCCTACACGCTTTTCCACCTGCTTGAGGCGCCGCGCGATGTCGTCGAGCTGGCGGATACGCGCCGCGCTCTTGCGCCATTCGGCTGCCGGCTGCATGGCCGTACCGGATGAATAGGCGCCCGGCTCGGTAATCGAGTGGGTGACCATGGTCATGCCGGTCAGGAAAACGTTGTCACAGATTTCGATGTGACCTACCAGCCCTACGCCACCGGCCAGCATGCAATGCCTGCCGATCTTGGTACTGCCGGAAATGCCCACGCAAGCGGCCATGGCGGTATGGTCACCGACCTGGACGTTGTGGGCGATCTGGATCTGGTTGTCGAGCTTGACGCCGTTACCGATGACGGTGTCGGCCAGCGCACCACGGTCGATCGCGGTATTGACGCCAATCTCCACATCATCGCCAACGGTCACGCCACCGATCTGGGCGATCTTCTGCCAGACGCCTTTCTCGTTGGCAAAACCAAACCCTTCACCGCCCAGCACCGCGCCAGACTGAATCACCACCCGCTTGCCGATGCGCACATCGTGATACAGGGTGACGCGCGGAGCCAGCCAGCCACCCTCGCCGATCTCGCTACGCGCGCCGACAAAGCAGTGGGCGCCCAGCGTCACGCCAGCGCCAATCCGGGCCGCGCTTTCGATGACGACAAAAGGCCCGATGCTGGCCGTGGGGTCGACGATCGCATCCGCCGCGATTACCGCGCTCGGATGAACGCCAGCAGGCGATTTGGGCTTGGGGTCGAACAGATGGGAAATCCGCGCATACGCCAGGTAAGGATCGGCCACGATCAGCGCATCGCCAGCAAACCCTTCGGCATCACCGGCCTTCAGCAACAGCGCTGCGGCCCGGCTGTCCGCCAGGTATTTGCGGTATTGGGGATTTGCCAGAAAGCTCAACTGAGCTGGGCCAGCCTCTTGCAAAGTGGCTAGCCCAGTAATTGCCTTCTCCGGGTCGCCACGCAGGGTGGCGCCGAGGAACTCAGCCAGTTGGCCGAGCTTGATAGTCGCTGTCATGGATTACTTCAGCTGATTCATGCGCTCGATGACCTGGCGCGTGATGTCGTATTGAGGTTTGACATCGATCACTGCGCCGCGCTCGAACACCAGGTCGAAACCACCTTTCTTGATGACTTCTTCCACGGCGCTGTCGAGTTTCGGCTTGAGCTGCTTGAGCATTTCGCGGTCCGCCACGGCTTTCGCTTCGTTCAGTTCCTTGGATTGGAACTGGAAGTCGCGGGCCTTCTGCTTGAATTCCAGCTCAAGACGCTCGCGCTCGCCCTGGGCCATCTTGTCGCCACCGGCGACCAGACGGTCCTGGATACCCTTGGCGCTGCTTTCCAGGCCCTTGAGCTTGGTCAGTTGCGGGCCGAATTTCTTCTCCGCGTCCACGGCATACTTCTTCGCCGCATCGGACTCCAGCAGGGCCATCTGATAATTCAGCACGGCGATCTTCATGTCGGCAAAAGCCGGACCTGCGACCAGTACGGTCGCCAGGAGAACCAATTGAGTCAACTTACGCACGATGTACTCCTACAAAATCCATTGTCGTTATCTTGGGCCGGACACTTAGAACGTCTGGCCGAGGGAAAATTGGAACACTTGGGTTTCAGCGTCATCCGGTTTCTTGATCGGCATCGCCAGCGCGAAACTCAACGGGCCCAGCGCGGTGACCCAGGTCACGCCCACGCCGACGGAACTGGCAAGGTTGCTGAGGCTGATGTCGTTGCATTCTGCATTGGATGACGTGCCATTGTTGTTGGTGGCGTTATCGCAACTGGAGTCGAATACGTTACCCACGTCCCAGAATACAGAGGTACGCAGGGAGCGCTGGTCCTTGACGAACGGCATCGGGAACAGCACTTCAACCCCGCCCTGAATCAGGACGTTACCACCGAATGGAAGCGGATCCTGGTCCGGATCCCGGATGGTCCCTTGGTTGCCAGTGACGGCTGCGCCACGGCTCGGCGTACTGCGAGGCCCCAGGGTGCTGTCCTTGAAGCCGCGTACCGAGTTGAAACCACCCGCGTAGTAGTTCTCGTAGAACGGCAGGCCGTCAGTCGAACCGTAGCCATCGCCATAACCCAGCTCGGTGTGCAGGCGCATGGTGTAGTTATCGGTCAGCGGCTGGAACAGTTGGCCGCGATAATCGAGCTTGAAGAACGACAGGTCGCTGCCCGGTACGGTCGATTCAAGCACCAGGCTCTGGGAGTGACCACGTGTCGCCAATACGCCCTTGTTCAGGGTCGACTCGGACCAACCAACAGACGCCTTGAAGTTCAGGTACTTGTCGCCTTCCTTCTCGACGAAATCGAAGATCTCGTCAACGGTATAGCGGCCGGTGCTGATCTCGTCCTGCTGGGCGGTGAGCCCGAACGTAAGACGCGAAGTCTCGCTGATTGGATAACCTACGTTGACGCCGGCACCCAGGCTGTCAACTGCATAGCTGGAGACATCGGAATCGAGTTCGTCGTAGTCAGTGGTGCGATAGAAGGCGTTGTAGCCCAGGCTCACGCCGTCGGCGGTCCAGTAGGGGTCCACGTAGCCGAAGTTGTAGCGGGTCTGGTATTCGCTACGGGTCAGGCCGATGCTGACCTTGTTACCGGTACCGAGGAAGTTGTTCTGGGTGATCGAACCGCCCAGGATCAAGCCTGCGCTCTGGGCGAAACCGACGCTCGCGGTGATCGAACCGGAAGCCTGTTCCTCGACACTGTAGTTCACGTCAACCTGGTCATCGACGCCCGGTACGGCCGGGGTCTCGACGTTGACTTCCTTGAAGAAGCCGAGGCGCTCCAGGCGGGTCTTGGATTGGTCGATCAGGTAGGTCGAAGCCCAGCCACCTTCCATCTGGCGCATTTCACGGCGCAGCACTTCGTCCTCGGACTTGGTGTTGCCACGGAAGTTGATGCGATTGACGTAGGCGCGCTTGCCCGGGTCCACGGCAAAGGTGATGTCGACGGTATGGTCTTCATCGTGTGGCTGTGGCACGCCGTTGACGTTGGCGAAGGTGTAGCCCTCGTTACCGAGGCGACGGGTGATCAGCTCGGACGTGGTGGTCATCAGCTTGCGCGAGAATACCTGGCCCTTCTGCACCAGCAGAAGCGACTTGACCTGGTCTTCAGGGACCTTCAGGTCGCCGCTGAGCTTGACGTCACGAACGGTGTATTTCTCGCCTTCGTTGACGTTGACGGTGATGTAGACGTGCTTCTTGTCCGGGGTAATGGACACCTGGGTCGAAGCAATGTCCATGTTGATGTAGCCACGGTCCAGGTAGTAGGAACGCAGGCGCTCCAGGTCACCGGAGAGTTTTTCACGGGCGTACTTGTCGTCGTTCTTGAAGAACGACAACCAGTTGGTGGTCTTGAGTTCGAACAGGTCGATCAGGTCTTCGTCTGGGAAAACCGTATTGCCTACCACGTTGATGTGCTGGATGGCGGCGACGGTGCCTTCGTTGATGTTCACCTTCAGGCCAACGCGGTTGCGCGGTTGCGGGACGACTTCGGTATCAACGGTGGCCGAGTAGCGGCCCTGGGCAACGTACTGGCGTTGCAACTCGTTACGAACGCCTTCGAGTGTCGCGCGCTGGAAGATCTCGCCTTCCGCCAGGCCCGATTGCTTCAGGCCTTTCATCAGGTCTTCGGTGGAGATCGCCTTGTTGCCCTCGATCTCGATACTGGCGACCGATGGGCGCTCGACTACCGTGATGACCAGGACATTGCCGTCGCGGCCCAGCTGGATATCTTGAAAGAACCCGGTCTTGAACAACGCACGAGTGGATTCCACCAGGCGCCGATCATCCGCCTGCTCGCCGACGTTCAGCGGCAAGGCACCAAAGACGCTACCCGCGGAAACCCGCTGGAGGCCGTTGACGCGAATATCAGAGATAGTGAAGGACTCGGCGTGAACTTCGGCGATCATCAATACGGTGAGAACCGCAGTTAGCAGCAGACGTTTCATGAAGTCCTTTCTTATTCCAACTGGCAATAAACAAACTGCCGCAAAATGCGGCAGATTCGCAATTCAGCGAAGCGTTACAGACGACCCAGATCGTTGACCAAGGCAAGCAACATCACCCCGACCACCAAGCTGATACCGATCTGTATCCCCCAACCTTGCACCCGATCCGACAAGGGACGACCACGCGCCCACTCGATCAGATAAAACAGCAGATGCCCCCCATCCAGTACCGGGATGGGCAGCAAATTCAGAACCCCCAGGCTAATGCTCAGATAAGCAAGGAAATTCAGGAAATCAGCAACGCCCGACTGGGCAGAAGCGCCCGCCACTTTAGCAATGGTTATCGGTCCACTCAAGTTTTTTACCGAGAGCTCGCCGAACAACATTTTCTTCAGCGAGTCGAGGGTCAGGACACTCATGGTCCAAGTACGCCGCACACCCTCACCGATTGCCGCGACAGGACCGAAGCTGACCTCCCGGATCATTTCCGGTGGCCAGTCGACCGCCTTGACGCCAGCCCCCAGGTAACCGGTCGGCGCCTTGCTCTCACCGCGGGCAGCCAAGGCGACAGGGACGTCGATTGAAGCACCATCGCGCTCGACACGCAGCATGATTTTGGTATCAGGGCGAACACGAACCGAGTCGACGACCTGCTGCCAGTCACTGACAGGCTGGCCGTCGAATGCCAGCAAACGGTCGCCCGTTTTCAGGCCAGCAGCGCTAGCCGGGCCTTTCGGATCGAGTTCGGCAAGCACGGGCGGCAGAGCGGGACGCCATGGGCGAATCCCCAGGGAACGGATCGGGTCGGGTTCATCGGCGCCCTTGAGCCAGTTGTCGAGGACCAGCTCCCGAGGCGAGTCCGCCGTCGAGCCCTGTTCACGCACCATCAATTGCAGCGAGCCGCTTTCACCCAGGCGACGTACCAACTGCAAGTTGACCGCAGCCCAACCCGATGTCGGCTCGCCGTCGATGGCAACGATTTCCTGGCCCGCGCCCAACCCGGCCCGCGCCGCAACGCTACCCGCCTCGACCGCGCCGATGACAGGCCGTACCTGCTCACTGCCCAGCATGGCCAGCGCCCAGAAAAACACCATGGCCAGCAGGAAGTTGGCAATCGGGCCCGCCGCGACGATAGCGATGCGCTGACGGACGGTCTTTCGATTGAAAGACTGATCAAGCTGATCGGCCGGGACTTCGCCTTCGCGCTCATCGAGCATCTTGACGTAGCCGCCCAATGGGATGGCTGCCACGACGAACTCGGTGCCTTTCTTGTCATGCCAGCGCAACAACGGCATGCCGAAACCGACGGAAAAGCGCAGAACCTTGACGCCACAGCGACGCGCGACCCAGAAATGGCCGAATTCGTGAAAAGTGACCAGCACCCCCAGTGCAACCAGGGTGCCGACAATCATATAGAGCGCGCTCATCTGTTTTCTCCACAATCCTGCCTGGGACAACCCTGGCTAACGTACCGCAGCCTTAGCGCCCGTGGCGCTGCAACCATCGGCCCGCCAGCTCGCGAGCCCTGGCATCCGCCGTGAATACCGCATCGAGGTCATCGAGCGAAACCACGGCTTCGAGATTCAAGACCTCCTCGATGATACTCGCGATCTCGAGGTAGCGGACACGCCCATCGAGAAACGCTGCAACTGCCACCTCGTTGGCGGCGTTAAGCATGGCCGGCGCGCTGTTGCCCGCCTCGGCCGCCTGTCGCGCCAGGCGCAGGCAGGGAAAACGTTGCTCATCGGGCGCCTGGAAGTCCAGCCGAGCAATGGCAAACAGGTCCAAGGGTGCGACACCTGAATCAATCCGCTCCGGCCAGGCCAAAGCATTGGCAATAGGTGTGCGCATGTCCGGATTACCCAACTGGGCCAGCACCGAGCCATCTACATAGTCCACAAGGGAGTGGATAACGCTTTGTGGATGGATGACCACCTCGACCTGGGCCGGCTTTGCATCGAACAGCCAGCAGGCCTCGATCAGTTCCAGCCCCTTGTTCATCATGCTGGCCGAATCCACGGAGATCTTGCGCCCCATGGACCAGTTCGGATGAGCGCAAGCCTGGTCGGGTGAAACATGCACCAATTCTTCCAGCGGTGTCTGCCGGAAGGGACCACCAGAGGCTGTCAGAAGAATCCTCCTGACACCGACCGCACCCAGGCCACGGGAAAAATCCCGGGGCATGCATTGAAAAATCGCGTTGTGTTCGCTGTCGATAGGCAGCAGCACCGAGCCACTCTTGCGCACCGCCTGCATGAACAGCGCACCCGACATCACCAGCGCTTCCTTGTTGGCCAGCAGGATTTTCTTGCCAGCCTCCACCGCCGCCAGCGTTGGACGCAAGCCCGCCGCGCCAACAATCGCTGCCATCACGGCATCGACTTCAGGATCGGAGGCCACCTGACACAAGCCCTCCTCCCCCACCAGTACGCGCGTCTGCAAGCCGGCCGCATTCAGGTCATCCTGCAATGCCCGAGCCACGCCGGCCTCGGGCACCACGGCAAACCGCGGCGCATGGCGAATGCACAGCGCCAGCAGCTCGTTGAGGCGAGTAAAGCCGCTGAGGGCGAATACCTGATAGCGCTCCGGGTGCCGGCCAATCACATCCAGCGTACTGAGACCTATCGAACCGGTGGCCCCCAGGACGGTAATCTGCTGGGGACGACTCACGATGCCGCCATCCACAACAGCACCGCGAAGATCGGGATCGCGGCGGTCAGGCTGTCGATGCGATCCAGCACGCCACCATGGCCAGGCAGCAGGTTACTGCTGTCCTTGATTCCGGATTGGCGCTTGAACATGCTTTCGGTCAGGTCACCGACCACGGACACGAACACGATCAGGGCGGCGCCAAACAGCCCCATCAGCAATTGCGCGACCGTCCAGTCCCGCACGAAGCCGACCACGGTGGTGATCACCAGGCTCAAGGCCAGGCCGCCATAGACGCCTTCCCAGCTTTTGCCTGGACTGACCTTTGGCGCGAGCTTGCGCTTGCCAAAAGCCCGACCGGAGAAGTAAGCCCCGACATCGGCGCCCCAGACCAACACCATCACCGCCATGATCTGCCAGTTGCCCAGCGCCCCCTGCTTGATCCAGATCAGCCCTTGCCAGGCCGGCAGCAGGATCAGCAGGCCGATCACCAGCTTGGTCGCCGCATTGGCCCAATGGTGCGTCGTCCGCGGGTAGGTCAGGACCAGGAAAGTCGCCATCGCCCACCACAGCACCGCAGCGCCCAGCACCCAAGGCGCAAGGCCAGGCACCACGTACATGATGAACAACATGGCCGCCACAGCCGCCGCGTAGGCCACGCGCGCCGACTGTGCAGGGAAACCCGCCAGCCGAGCCCATTCCCAAGCCCCCAAGGTCACGACCAGGCCGATGAACAGTGCAAAACTGCCACCCTCGAGCAGGAAAAAGCCGCCCAAGGCAATGGGCAGCAGGATCAGGGCAGTGATGATTCGTTGTTTGAGCATTAAACCCGGGCTCCAGCTTCGATCTGCTCGCTCGTTTTACCGAAACGACGCTGACGGGAAGCGAAATCGGCCAGTGCGGTGCGCATGGCTTCGTGTTTGAAGTCCGGCCAGAACAGGTCGGAGAAATACAGCTCGGCGTAAGCCAGCTGCCAGAGCAGGAAATTACTGATGCGGTGCTCGCCACCGGTGCGGATGCACAAGTCAGGCAACGGCAAGTCGCCGGTCGCCAGACAGGTTTGCAGCAGGTCGGGTGTAATGTCCTCGGGGCGCAGATGGCCCGCCTGGACTTCCCGCGCCAGTCGCTGGGCCGCCTGGGCGATGTCCCACTGCCCGCCATAGTTGGCGGCAATTTGCAGGACAAACCGATCAGCGCCCGCCGTGGCGGACTCGGCTTCACGCATGGCAGCTTGCAGCTCCGGATGAAAACGCGAACGATCACCAATGATCCGCAGGCTGATCTTGTTCTCATCCAGACGCTTGGCCTCACGCCGCAACGCCTTGAGGAACAGATCCATCAAGGCGCTGACCTCATCGGCCGGACGTTGCCAATTTTCACTGGAAAAGGCGAACAGGGTGAGCACCTCGACCCCTGCCTCCGCGCACACCTCGATGACAGCACGAACCGCATCAACCCCAGCCTTGTGCCCGGCGACACCGGGCATGAAGCGTTTCTTGGCCCAGCGGTTATTGCCGTCCATGATGATCGCCACGTGGCGCGGCACCGCGAACGGCACGGCCTGCTTGGTCTTATCCATTAAAGCGAGACCCTTATACGGCCATCAGGTCTTTTTCTTTCTCGTCCGTGGCCTTGGTGATCTGGGCCTCGGATTCCTTGGTCAACTTATCGATATCAGCGATGGCACGACGCTCTTCGTCTTCACTGATTGCCTTGTCCTTGATCAGCTTCTTCAGCTCACCCAACGCGTCGCGACGGATATTGCGCACGGCAACACGCGCGTCTTCCGCCGCGCTACGGGCCTGTTTGGTGAAGCCTTTGCGCGTTTCCTCGGTGAGGGCCGGCATCGGGATCAGCAGCAACTCACCCAGGTTGGTTGGGTTGAGGTTCAGACCGGCGCTCTGGATGGCCTTGTCTACAGCAGCGAGCATGTTGCGCTCGAAAGCCACGACCTGCAGGGTGCGCGAATCTTTCACGGTGACGTTGGCGACGCTGCTCAGCGGTGTGTCAGCGCCGTAGTAAGGCACCATGACGCTGCCGAGGATGCTCGGGTGAGCCTTGCCGGTACGAATCTGGCCGAATGCGTGGGCCAGAGACTCCAAGGACTTCTGCATGCGCTCTTGAGCGTCTTTCTTGATTTCGTTGATCATTGTTGAACTTCCTCGATCAGTGTTCCTTCGGCGCCGCCATGGACGATGTTCAGCAGGGCGCCAGGCTTGTTCATATTGAAAACGCGCAACGGCATCTTATGGTCGCGGCACAGGCAGATAGCCGTCAGGTCCATGACACCCAGCTTGCGATCCAGCACTTCATCGTAGGTCAGATGATCGAACTTCTCGGCATGCGGGTCTTTGAACGGGTCGGCGGTATACACACCATCCACCTTGGTTGCCTTGAGCACGACATCGGCATCGATCTCGATCGCTCGCAGGCAGGCTGCGGAATCCGTGGTGAAGAACGGATTACCGGTACCGGCGGCAAAAATCACCACTTCCTTGGAGTTGAGGTGGCGCATGGCTTTGCGGCGATCGTAGTGATCGGTCACGCCAACCATGGAAATGGCCGACATCACGATGGCCGAAATATTGGCACGCTCCAGTGCGTCGCGCATAGCCAGGGCGTTCATCACAGTGGCCAGCATGCCCATGTGGTCGCCCGTGACCCGATCCATGCCGGCCGCGCTCAGCGCTGCGCCACGGAACAGGTTGCCGCCGCCGATGACCAGCCCGACCTGAACGCCGATCCCGACCAACTGGCCTACTTCCAGGGCCATGCGATCCAGCACTTTCGGGTCGATCCCGAACTCCTCCGAGCCCATCAGGGCCTCGCCGCTAAGCTTGAGTAGAATGCGTTTATAGCGAGCCTGATAACCACTGCCCTGCTGAGCCATTGCGAATCTCTCCTGCGGCGTATTTTTTCAAAAAATTCTTAACGGACTGTTTGCAGCCTCGTTCACTCTAGCTTGACGCTGACACAGCGCCATCGGAACACGGCTTTGTAAGCCAGTTCCGACAGGAAACCAATAAAAATCGGCATCCCCATCCGAAAAGAGGCTGCGCGCGTTAAGCGGGCAGCCTCTTCTGGGCGACGTTATGGAAACCGTCTTATTGCTTGCTGGCAGCAGCTACCTGGGCAGCAACTTCTTCAGCGAAGTTGTCGACCGGCTTCTCGATGCCTTCGCCCACTTTGAAGTAGGTGAAGGAAACGATTTCAGCACCGGCTTTCTTCGCCAGGTCGCCGACCTTGATTTCCGGGTTCTTGACGAAAGCCTGCTCAACCAGGCTGGCTTCGGCCAGGAACTTGGAGATACGGCCGCTGACCATTTTCTCGGCGATTTCGGCAGGCTTGCCTTTCAGCTTCTCTTCGTTCAGCTGCAGGAAAACGCCCTTCTCGCGCTCGATCGCTTCAGCCGAAACGTCGGACGGCAGCAGGAACTCAGGGTTGGTTGCAGCTACGTGCATGGCGATGTCTTTCGCCAGCTCGGTATCGCCGCCCTTCAGGACAACTGCAACACCGATCTTGTTACCGTGCAGGTAGGTACCGACCACGTCACCTTCAACGCGAACCAGGCGACGGATGTTGACGTTCTCGCCGGTCTTGCCAACCAGGACCAGGCGCGCTTCTTCCTGAGTTTCGATCAGCGGAGCTGCGTCGGTCAGTTTGTCAGCGAAGGCTTTGTCGACGCTGGCAGCGACGAATGCCTTGAAGTCGTCCTGCAGAGCCAGGAAGTCGGTCTGGGAGTTGACTTCCAGCAGAACGGCGGCTTTACCGTCGTCCTTGATGGCGATGGCGCCTTCAGCGGCAACGTTGCCAGCTTTCTTGGCAGCCTTGATGGCGCCCGAAGCACGCATGTCATCAATGGCTTTCTCGATGTCGCCGCCAGCCTTGGTCAAGGCTTTCTTGCAGTCCATCATGCCTTCGCCGGTACGCTCGCGCAGTTCTTTGACCAACGCTGCAGTAATCTCTGCCATTTCAAAATCCTCTTGGATAGGTTTTCAACCATTCCACCCGACCGAACGGGCGATCAATTCTTCCTGGAAAACCACTGCTTATAGACCGCGACAAGTTACAAACAGGTAGCTGCGCTGGCGACAAGTGGTTTTCGAGGTGGCAAAAAGGGGGCCAAGCCCCCTTTTTGCTTACTGAGTCAACGCCAGGGGCGTCGATTACTCAGCGGCTGCTGCCGGAGCTTCTTCAGCGAAGACTTCGGTGCCGCCATTAACATTGTTGCGACCACGGATCACAGCGTCAGCCATCGAACCCATGTACAGCTGGATGGCGCGAATGGCGTCATCGTTGCCTGGGATGATGTAGTCAACGCCTTCCGGGCTGCTGTTGGTATCGACAACGCCGATGACCGGGATACCCAGCTTGTTGGCTTCGGTGATCGCGATGCGCTCGTGGTCAACATCGATCACGAACAGTGCGTCAGGCAGACCGCCCATGTCCTTGATACCGCCCAGGGAGCGGTCCAGCTTCTCAAGATCGCGAGTGCGCATCAGCGCTTCTTTCTTGGTCAGCTTGGCGAAAGTACCGTCTTCGGACTGGACTTCAAGATCACGCAGACGCTTGATGGAAGCGCGGATGGTCTTGAAGTTGGTCAGCATGCCGCCCAACCAGCGGTGATCGACGTACGGCGAACCGCAACGTGCTGCTTCTTCAGCAACGATCTTGCCAGCGGAACGCTTGGTGCCGACGAACAGAATCTTGTTTTTGCCCTGGGCCAGGCGCTCTACGAAGGTCAGTGCTTCGTTGAACATTGGCAGGGTTTTTTCAAGGTTGATGATGTGGATCTTGTTACGCGCGCCGAAAATGTACTTGCCCATTTTCGGGTTCCAGTAACGGGTCTGGTGACCGAAGTGCACACCGGCCTTCAGCATATCGCGCATGTTGACTTGGGACATGATAGTTCCTTGATAAGTCGGGTTTGGCCTCCACGTATCCCAATGACCAACCAGCGGCGGTATAAGCCGAAGGCACCCAGGTCATCGTGTCGACACGTGTGTGGATTTAAGCTTACGGGGTCATCCCCGGAAAGCGGCGCATTTTATACCACAGCAAGGGCGAAAACGGAACACGGATTCTGAAATCCCGGCAAAGCCCCTTTCCCACAGCCCTTTCATGGTTCATGGATGTACACCCATATAGAGAGAAGCGATGCATGTGGACGCGGATTTGCGCTGATCGTCTGTTAGAATCGCCTCTTTCAGGGCCACGCGAGTCATCATCCGCCGCCCATTTCGTTTTGAACAGCGCCGTCGGGCGCAGAGAGAGCCTGTATGACCGTCACCCTCAAGACTCCCGAAGACATCGCCAAAATGCGCGTCGCCGGCAAACTCGCCGCCGAAGTGCTGGAAATGATCGCCGACTACGTCAAGCCGGGCGTGACCACCGAAGAGCTGGACCGCATCTGCCACGACTACATCGTCAACGAGCAGAAGGCCATCCCCGCCCCGCTCAACTATAAAGGCTTCCCGAAGTCGATCTGCACCTCGATCAACCATGTGGTCTGCCATGGCATCCCCAACGAAAAACCGTTGAAGGACGGCGACACCTTGAACATCGACGTCACCGTCATCAAGGATGGCTACCACGGCGATACCAGCCGCATGTTTCACGTCGGCAATGTCCCGGAGTGGGCCGAGCGCCTGTCCAAGGTCACCCAGGAATGCATGTACATGGCCATCGAACTGGTGAAGCCGGGCTGCCGCCTGGGTGACATCGGCGAAGTGATCCAGAAGCACGCGCAGAAGAACGGCTTCTCGGTGGTGCGTGAATTCTGTGGCCACGGCATCGGCAAGGTGTTCCACGAAGAACCGCAGATCCTGCACTATGGCCGCGCCGGCACTGGCATGGAGCTGCAGGCGGGCATGACCTTCACCATCGAGCCGATGATCAACCAGGGCCGCGCCGACACCAAGGTGCTGGGTGACGGCTGGACCGCCATCACCAAGGATCGCAAGCTGTCGGCCCAATGGGAACACACCCTGCTGGTGACCGAGACGGGCTACGAGATCTTTACCCTGCGCAGCGATGACACCATCCCACGCGTTTCCGCCTGACCCGTAACCAGCCTATAGATATAGATAGAAAGGAAAGCCATTCGATGCCGCAGGTGGATCCCGAACTCTTCGACCGCGGCCAGTTCCAGGCTGAACTGGCCCTGAAGGCAAGCCCCATCTCGGCGTTCAAGAAAGCGATCCGCCAGGCCCACGAAGTGCTCGACCAGCGCTTTCGCAGCGGCCGCGATATCCGCCGGCTGATCGAGGACCGCGCCTGGTTCGTCGACAACATCCTGCAAAAGGCCTGGGAGCAGTTCAACTGGAGCGAGGACGCCGACATCGCCCTGGTGGCGGTGGGCGGCTACGGGCGCGGCGAACTGCACCCTTATTCCGACATCGACCTGCTGATCCTGCTGGACAGCGCCGATCATGAGATTTTCCGCGACTCCATCGAGCGCTTCCTGACGCTGTTGTGGGATATCGGCCTGGAAGTCGGCCAGAGCGTACGTTCGGTGCAGGAATGCGCCGACGAAGCCCGCGCCGACCTGACAGTGATCACCAACCTGATGGAAAGCCGCACCGTTGCCGGCCCCGAGCGACTGCGCCAGCGCATGCTCGACGTCACCAGCACGGCGCACATGTGGCCGAGCAAGGATTTTTTCCTGGCCAAGCGCGCCGAACAGAAGGCTCGCCACCACAAGTACAACGACACCGAGTACAACCTGGAACCCAACGTCAAGGGCTCGCCCGGCGGGCTGCGGGATATCCAGACGATCCTGTGGGTTGCCCGTCGGCAGTACGGCACGCTCAATCTGCGGGCCCTGGCCGGAGAAGGTTTCCTGGTGGAGAGCGAGAACGCCCTGCTCGCCTCGTCCCAGGAATTCCTGTGGAAGGTCCGCTACGCCCTGCACATGCTCGCCGGGCGAGCCGAGGATCGACTGCTGTTCGACCACCAGCGCTCAATCGCCGGCCTGCTGGGTTTCGAAGGCCAGGACGCCAAGCAGTCCATTGAAAACTTCATGCAGCAGTATTACCGCGTGGTGATGAGCATTGCCCAGCTCAGCGAGCTGATCATCCAGCACTTCGAAGAGGTCATTCTCGCCTCCGAGGATGAGGCGCCGCCGCAGCCGATCAATTCACGATTCCAACTGCACGACGGCTACATCGAGGCGCGCAACGCCAACGTGTTCCGCCGCACGCCGTTCGCCATGCTCGAGATTTTCGTGCTCATGGCCCAACAGCCGGAAATCAAGGGCGTGCGCGCCGACACCATTCGCCTGTTGCGGGAAAACCGGCACCTGATCGACGACGACTTCCGCAACGACATTCGCAACACCAGCCTGTTCATCGAGCTGTTCAAGTGCAAGATCGGCGTGCACCGCAACCTGCGCCGGATGAACCGCTACGGGATCCTCGGGCGCTACCTGCCGGAGTTCGGCCATATCGTCGGGCAGATGCAGCACGACCTGTTCCACATCTATACGGTCGACGCCCACACGCTGAACCTGATCAAGCACCTGCGCAAGCTGCAATACACCCAGGTTTCGGAGAAATTTCCGTTGGCCAGCAAACTCATGGCCAAGCTGCCCAAGCCCGAGCTGATCTACATGGCAGGGCTCTATCACGACATCGGCAAGGGTCGCCAGGGCGACCATTCCGAGATCGGCGCGGTCGATGCCGAGGCGTTCTGCCAGCGGCACCAACTGCCGGTATGGGACAGCCGGCTGATCGTCTGGCTGGTGCAAAACCACTTGATGATGTCGACCACCGCCCAGCGCAAGGACTTGTCCGATCCGCAGGTGATCCACGATTTCGCCCAGACCGTCGGCGATGAGACGCGCCTGGATTACCTCTACGTGCTGACCGTGGCCGACATCAACGCCACCAATCCGTCCCTGTGGAACTCCTGGCGCGCGAGCCTGCTGCGCCAGCTGTACACCGAGACCAAGCGAGCCTTGCGCCGCGGCCTGGAAAACCCGGTGGACCGCGAAGAACAGATCCGCCGCACCCAGAGCGCGGCTCTGGACATCCTGGTCCGCGGCGGCACCGATCCGGACGATGTCGAGCAGCTCTGGTCGCAATTGGGCGATGACTATTTCCTGCGCCACACCGCTGGCGACGTGGCCTGGCACAGCGACGCAATCCTGCAGCAGCCGGCCGACGGCGGACCGCTGGTGTTGATCAAGGAAACCACCCAACGCGAGTTCGAGGGCGGCACGCAGATATTCATCTACGCCCCGGACCAGCACGATTTCTTCGCCGTGACCGTGGCGGCGATGGACCAGCTCAACCTCAACATCCATGACGCCCGGGTCATTACGTCTACCAGCCAGTTCACCCTCGACACCTACATCGTGCTCGACACCGACGGCGATTCGATCGGTGACAACCCGGCGCGAATCAAGCAGATTCGCGATGGCCTCACCGAGGCCCTGCGCAACCCGGCGGACTACCCGACCATCATCCAGCGTCGGGTGCCGCGCCAGCTCAAGCATTTCGCCTTTGCGCCACAGGTGACGATCCACAACGACGCCCATCGCCAGGTCACCGTGCTGGAACTCAGCGCGCCGGACCGCCCGGGCCTGCTGGCGCGCGTCGGCCATATCTTCCTGGAATTCGACCTGTCGCTGCAGAACGCCAAGATCGCCACGCTCGGCGAACGGGTGGAAGACGTGTTCTTCATTACCGACGCCCATAATCATCCGCTTTCTGATCCGCAACTGTGCAGCCGCTTGCAGGAAGCGATCGTCCAGCATTTGAGCGTCAACCAGGAACCCGATGCTCATCTGACACGCATCAGCATCTGAATCAATAAATCCCCCTCTGTGGGAGCGAGCTTGCTCGCGATAGCGACGGAGCATCCAGCATTGATGCTGCCTGACTCACCGCCATCGCGAGCAAGCTCGCCCCCACAAGGACCGCGCCCACATTGAGGAGGCCTCCGATGAACAACGCTCTGAACCAGCTCCAACCCTACCCGTTCGAAAAACTCCGCGCCCTGCTCGGCAGCGTCACGCCCAACCCGGACAAGCGCCCGATCGCGCTGTCCATCGGCGAGCCCAAGCACCGTTCGCCGAGCTTCGTGGCTGAGGCCCTGGCCAGCAACCTGGAAAAAATGGCGGTGTACCCGACCACCCTCGGTATTCCGGAACTGCGTGAAGCCATCACTGGCTGGTGCGAGCGTCGCTTCAATGTGCCAAGCGGCTGGCTCGACCCGGCGCGCCACGTGCTGCCGGTCAATGGCACCCGTGAAGCGCTGTTCGCCTTCACCCAGACCGTGGTCAACCGGGGCGACGACGCCTTGGTGGTGAGCCCGAACCCGTTCTACCAGATCTACGAAGGCGCGGCGTTCCTGGCCGGGGCCAAGCCGCACTACCTGCCTTGCCTCGATGCCAACGGCTTCAATCCGGATTTCGATGCCGTCTCGCCGGATATCTGGAAACGCTGCCAGATCCTGTTCCTGTGCTCCCCCGGCAACCCGACCGGCGCCTTGATCCCGGTGGATGTGCTGAAGAAACTCATCGCCCTGGCTGACGAATATGACTTCGTGATCGCCTCGGACGAGTGCTACAGCGAACTCTACTTCGACGAACAAACTCCGCCTCCGGGCCTGCTCACCGCTTGCGTCGAACTGGGCCGCAAGGACTTCAAGCGCTGCGTGGTGTTCCACAGCCTCTCCAAGCGCTCCAACCTGCCGGGCCTGCGCTCCGGTTTCGTGGCCGGCGACGCCGACATCCTCAAGGGCTTCCTGCTGTACCGCACCTACCACGGCTGCGCGATGCCGGTTCAGACCCAACTGGCAAGCATCGCCGCGTGGAACGACGAAGTGCACGTGCGGGCCAACCGTGCGCTGTACCGGGAGAAGTTCGACGCGGTGCTGGAAATCCTCAGTCCGGTGCTGGACGTGCAACGCCCCGACGGCAGCTTCTACCTGTGGCCGAACGTGGCGGGCGATGACGCAGCCTTCTGCCGTGACCTGTTCGAACAGGAACACGTGACCGTCGTGCCGGGCTCGTACCTGTCCCGCGACGTGGACGGCGTCAACCCAGGCGCCGGCCGCGTGCGCATGGCCCTGGTTGCGCCATTGGCGGAGTGCGTGGAAGCGGCGGAGCGGATTCGCGCGTTTATCCAACGTCGGGGTTGATGGCTATATCGCGCTGAAGCGGACCGCTGTCGTGGCGAGGGAGCTTGCTCCCGCTGGGCTGCGCAGCAGCCCCCGAAGCAGTCGACTCAATCTGCCTGACATACCGCGTTGTCCGGTTTCAGGGCCGCTTCGCAGCCCAGCGGGAGCAAGCTCCCTCGCCACAGGGGGCTGGTGTCGCCCCCATATCTGCGAACACCACAAATACCCTGTGGGAGCGAGCTTGCTCGCGATGAGGCCGGTACTTATTACATCAAGTCCGAAGCTCTACCCGATCCAGGCACTTGTTCGCCAACAACATCCCCAACTCAATCATCTGGGCCACTCCCAATGCTACATGCCGTCGCGAGCCGTCCTGATCGAAAGCAAGGTCATTGAGTATTGCATTGGCCGAAGCCAGGGTTTCGCTGAGGTTGGCCAGCAACACTTCGGTGTCGATACCATCAGCCACAGTGAATAGCTGTACCGAGGGCTTGGGTTCTGATTTGCTGTCGTCAGGTTTAAGGTAATGATCCAGCGCACGATCAGCGGCTTCTTGCAGCTTTTCGGGTGCGTAATCGCCGTAAGGGAAAGTGGATGCGGGCTTTGGGGCGTTTTGAGTCTCTTTCTTGTCCATCAAAATTGCTACCTAGAGCTGAAGTATGTAAAGCCCCGCGTCTGGATAGCGCAGAAGCCCGTGCTCCTAGAGGTGTTGTTCGGATTCTCACGTCCGGTCGCTGAATTGGCAGCGACACCTAGAGGCTAGAGCCCCCGCTTCCGACGGGCAACCTTAAAAACTTGTCGGAAACTTCGGTGCGTCTGACAGACCACGATCGCTTGCTCAGACAAAAAAAGAAATAAAACGAGCCTCCATAGAACAACCCATTGATTTTATTGGTTTAGAAGCTCAACAGATCTCATGCAGCCCTGTTTCAAGAATCAAGCTGGCTTGAATTCGTTATTACCGACAGCCATGATCGCCCCGTCACCAGCGAACGCTGGCAGAAGTCTGGGTCCCTCTCCGGGTTGACCCAGCCACGCAGACGGGGCAAAGCAACCTCAGCTGCGTGTCGATTGGAAATGGAGTAATCACCATGAACATTCGCCCAATCCGCACCGACGAAGAATACCGGGTAGCTCTCAAAGAGATCTCTCCCCTGTTTGAGAATGAACCTGAACTTGGCACCCCGGAAGGCGTTGCTTTTGAAGTCATGGTCACTCTGATCGAGGCCTACGAAACCAAGAACTTCCCGGTTGATCTGCCTGACCCAATTGAAGCCATCAAGTTTCGCATGGAGCAATCCGGACTCACCGCAGCCGATCTGGCTCCCGCTATCGGAAAAACGAACCGCGTATACGAGGTGCTCAACCGTAAACGCTCGCTATTCGGGCGATGAGACGGATATTTATTTCCCCAACCCCAAATTCGCCTCCGCCAAATCCAGCTCCCCCAGCACCTCCCGCAACACATCGTCGCCAATCTGGTGATGCCGGCTAAGCCGATACAGCTCCAGTCGCTGCGCCCGATAGGCCTTCAAGCGCAGCCGACGCTCCAGCAAATCCATCTCGAACGCCAGCGCCTGGGCTTCGGCTGAGTCGTTGAACACCTCGAGCTGATGGCGATACTCGGACATCAACCGCGCCTTGACCTCCGTCGCCAGCGCAGCCTGGGCCGCGTCCGGTACAACGCTTGGTTCTTCGACTTCCAGCGCATGAATCGCCGCCTCAGCGGTTTTACGCCACGCCTCGCGGACTTCGTTTCGGCGCTTGTCGTCGGGACTTTTCTCGATGCCACGCAGCAGCATCGGCAGGGAGATGCAGGCCGCGATCAGCGACAACAGGATCACCCCAGCGGCAATGAAGATCAGCAAGTCGCGCTCCGGGAATTCAACACCGGCGCTCAACAACAACGGCACCGACAGCACGCCCGCCAGCGTCACCGCCCCGCGTACACCGCCAAACGTCAACAACCAGCAGGAACGCGCGGTCGGCACCAGGGTCAGCTCGCCCTTGCCGCGCCAGCGGCGCACCAGCCCGGATACGCGCCAGATGCTTTGCACCCAGACAAACCGCAGCACCAGCAACACCAGGAAAATCGCCACCACGTCCAGGCAGCGATAAAACAGTGTTGGCCACAACGTCGTCTCGTGGCTGGTCACCGCCTTGATAATGTCCGGCAATTGCAAGCCCAGCAGCAGGAAGATCAGGCCGTTGAAAGCGAATTCCAGCAACGCCCAGACGCTGCGATTGAGCAGCCGCGTGCCCGTCTGGCGCGGCAGCAGGTCGAGCCAACTCTGCATCATCCCCGCCGCCACCGCCGAGAGAATCCCCGAGGCACCCAAGCGTTCAGCCAGCACATAGGCGGCAAACGGCAGTAACAACATGAACACCACGTGGGTCGCCGGATCGTCCCAGCCACGGGCAATCATCCAGGCCCGCAAGCGGCCCATCAGCCAACTCAGCGCCACGCCCACCAACAGGCCGCCGACCGCCACCAGGACGAAGGCCAGGCTCGCCCCCGCCAGGGAAAACACGCCGGTGATCGCCGCTGCCAGGGCGAACTTGAAGGTCACCAGGCCCGACGCATCGTTCATCAACGCTTCGCCCTGGAGCATGTGCATCAACGGTGCGGGCAAGCGATCCCGGGCAATTGCCGAGACCGCCACGGCGTCGGTCGGCGACAGGACAGCCGCCAAGGCGAAGGCCACCGGCAACGGGATATCGGGCAGCAACCAATGAATGAAATAACCCGCCAACACCACCGTGAACAGAACCAGCCCCACCGCCAGCGTCAGGACCGGCCCACGCAGGCGCCAGAGCTCGCGCTTGGGCATTCGCCAACCGTCGGAGAACAGCAGCGGCGGCAAGAACAAAAACAGGAACAACTCGGGATCAAGCGCCACATGCAGTCCCAGCGAGGGCCAGGCCAGCACGGCACCGGCAGCGATCTGCACCAGGGGCAACGGCAGCGGGATCAACCGTCCGATCAGGCGCGACACGCCGACCAGCATCAACAGGATCAGGACGGTATAGGCGCTTTGCATAACGGACTTCCAATGACAGCCATACACATCTCCGGCAACAGCTGGCCGGTGAAGTGCCATATTAACTGCCGAGGCGGACCGCTGCCGTTGCACATTGGTCGCACCTCAGCGGCGTTAATGCGCCATCGTCCGTCGGCCAGCCCTAACCTCCACGCGGCAGGGGCGACCGGCAATCAACCAATGCTAAACCGCTCGCTCGGCGGCACTGAGGGTCGAGCGGGCCGAGACAAAATCGACGCTGTCACCCTCATTGTCGCTCTCTTCCTCAACATGTTCGGCCACCGGCGTTTCAACCAAAGGCAACATTCCCTGCAGCTCATCCGGATGAGCGGGACCGGCGGATAGCCTGTCCAACGCAGCGGAAGCCTTGTCCGCCAACGGCTGCGTCATCACGGCCGTGGTCACCCAGGCGGCGAGCACCGGGGCCATGGTGGCGGTGACGGTCGCCTTGCCAGCTGCCGCAACACCCGCAGGCGAAATCCCGGCGTTCCTGGCTGCATTGACAGCGGCGGTCTGGGCCATGCCGATCGCGGTAATACCGCCGGCCAACGCGCCGAGACCACTGACCAAGCCCGTCGGCGTCACCAAGGCTTGCAGCGATTTGCTGCCATCGCGCATCGCGTCCAGCGGCAGGCTGCCGACTCGCTTGGCAATGCCCATCGCCGCATTTCCTACGCCATAATTCTTGAGATCCTTGTAGCGCTGATGCCAGTCCTGGCGCCCCAACAGGTATTCCGGGCCAATCCGGTGTTTCGATTTATCGATGGAATGTTGCAGATCATAGGCCGCCATGCCGGAAAGCGGAGAACCGACAGCCGCCATCACCGAGTCCACCTTGCTGCCCGTCTGCGCATCGACCGTTTTTGTCACCACGGGTTGGACCACTGTGCGCAAGACGTTTCGCGCGGTGAAGGTCTGGAAGGTCAGGCTGCCTTCGACAGCCTGGGTCGTCAGGCTCGGCTTCACCGCCTGGGCGGCTTCCTGCATGACCGGCTCCAGCTCGGCATTGTCGGCCACCAGCCATTGGGTATCGCTGGTGGCTCGCTTCATCAGGCCATTGCCGACCGTGTCGGCGGCGCTGCTGACCAGGCCGGCAATGGCCGACAGCGCCAATGGCGCGGTAATCGAGCCATTGCCGGTCACCGCCGGGGCGAAGTCCAGCGCGATGGACGCCGCGCCAAAGGGAACCGAACGGAGGAATCCGACGGTGTCGTGGGCCGCGCGATCCAGGCGCGAGCCCTTGGTGAGCACCGCGTCGACGCTTTCTGCGGTTTCGCCGTCATTGGCCAAGGTCCGTGAACGATCGTCGATCAGTGCTTCGAAGGCCTCGCGATTGGCACCGTTCATATGGGGTTCGAATACCCGGGTGAGCTGGGCCTTGATGGCGCCCGTCCGATTGGCCAGGTCCTGTTCAGCGGTGACAGGGCCGATCGCGACGGCTGCAGTGGTCCCGGTCGTCGAGGTCGTTGAAGGGGGCGGGAGTGTTTCAGTTTGATCCGTCAGTGGATGGAACGGGGTCAGGGAGATGGAATCCATGGGCGGGGTCTCTTGTGTGGAAAAGTGCTGGGTCTACCTGTGCTGTGTGGCCACCTCTTTCCGATCGGTTCCGCCTCGTCCGATCCGTCGCGACAGTCAAGGCACTGAAAGGAACGACGTGGCATAATCGTCGGCTGATTTTCAGGACGATACCGGGAACGTTTTGGGGGAGCACTCATGCCCAATGAAAACAAGCACTTACAGCTTTTCGGCATCAAAGCCTGCGATACGATGAAAAAAGCCCGTACCTGGCTCGATGAGCACGCGGTGCGCTATGACTTTCACGATTACAAAACTGCCGGCATCGACCGTGAGCACCTGACCCAGTGGTGCAACGAGCATGGCTGGCAAGTGGTGTTGAACCGTGCCGGTACGACCTTTCGCAAACTCGACGACGAACGCAAAGCCGATCTCGACCAGACGAAAGCCATCGAACTGATGCTCGCCCAACCCTCGATGATCAAGCGCCCGGTGCTCGATCTCGGCAACCGAACCCTGATTGGCTTCAAGCCAGATATTTATGCGGCAGAAATCAAGTAAGCCTGCCCAGTCCATTTTGTAGAGGTAATTTCATGTCCACTACCCTGTTCAGCCTGGCCTTCGGCGTCGGCACCCAAAACCGTGAAGGCGCCTGGCTGGAAGTCTTCTACGCACAGCCACTGCTCAAGCCGTCGGCAGAGATCGTCGCGGCCATCGCGCCGATCCTGGGCTACAGCGAAGGCAACCAGGCCATCACCTTCACCACCGCCCAGGCTTCCCAACTGGCTGAAGCACTGCGCAACGTCGACGCCGCCCAAGCCGCGCTGTTGACCCGCCTGGCCGAAAGCCACAAGCCACTGGTCGCCACCCTGCTGGCCGAAGATGCCCAACTGAGTTCCACCCCTGAGGCGTACCTCAAGCTGCACCTGCTGTCCCATCGTCTGGTCAAGCCCCATGGCCTGAACCTGGCCGGCATCTTCCCTCTGCTGCCGAACGTGGCCTGGACCAGCCAAGGCGCGATCGACCTGGCCGAACTGGCCGAGCACCAGCTCGAAGCCCGCCTGCGTGGCGAGTTGCTGGAAGTATTCTCGGTGGACAAGTTCCCGAAAATGACCGACTACGTGGTCCCGGCCGGTGTGCGCATCGCCGATGCCGCGCGTCTGCGCCTAGGCGCCTATGTGGGCGAAGGCACCACGGTCATGCACGAAGGTTTCGTCAACTTCAACGCTGGCACCGAAGGCCCGGGCATGATCGAAGGCCGTGTCTCGGCGGGCGTGTTCGTCGGCAAGGGCTCGGACCTGGGCGGCGGCTGCTCGACCATGGGCACCCTGTCGGGCGGTGGCAACATCGTGATCAAGGTCGGCGAAGGCTGCCTGATCGGCGCGAACGCCGGCATCGGTATCCCGCTGGGCGACCGCAACACCGTGGAGTCGGGCCTGTACGTGACCGCTGGTACCAAGGTGAAACTGCTGGACGAAAACAACCAACTGGTCAAAGTGGTCAAGGCCCGCGACCTGGCCGGCCAGCCTGACCTTTTGTTCCGCCGCAATTCCGAAACCGGCGCGGTGGAATGCAAGACCCACAAGTCGGCCATCGAGCTGAACGAAGCACTGCACGCGCATAACTAAGCGGCTTCACACAGTCACCTGTGGGAGCGAGCCTCTGTGGGAGCCGAGCTTGCTCGCGATGAACGATGACGCGGTCTTGCAGTAAAACCGTGTCGCTGCCATCGCGAGCAAGCTCGGCTCCCACAAAAGCCCGCTCCCACAGGGTCCGGCGTAACTCCAGCAGGGCCCGAAAGCATGTTGATTCAATCCCCCTGGCGTGCCGATTTCCCGGCCATCGCCGCCCTGCAACGGCAAGGCCAGACCTACCTGGACAACGCCGCCACCACGCAAAAACCCCAAGCTTTGCTCGACGCGCTGGCGCATTACTATGCCAACGGTGCGGCCAACGTACACCGGGCGCAACATTTGCCCGGGGCGCTGGCTACCCAGGCATTCGAAGACAGTCGCCTCAAGGTCTCGCAATGGCTCAATGCCGGAAACTGCGGGCAAGTGGTCTTCACCCATGGCGCCACGTCGGCGCTGAACCTGCTGGCCTATGGGCTGGAACATCTGTTCAACCCGGGCGATGAAATTGTCGTCAGCGCCTTGGAACACCACGCCAACCTGTTGCCCTGGCAGCAACTGGCGGAGCGTCGCGCATTGACCCTGGTGGTGCTGCCGCTGGATGCCGATGGGGTGATCGATACGAGCGCCGCCGCCGAGCTGATCGGCCCGCGCACGCGCCTGTTGGCGGTGAGCCAGTTGTCCAACGTCCTCGGCACCTGGCAGCCGTTGCCGGCGCTGTTGGCGATGGCCAAGGCGCAGGGCGCGCTGACGGTCATCGATGGCGCCCAGGGCGTGGTCCACGGCCGCCATGATGTGGAGGCACTGGGCTGCGACTTCTACGTGTTTTCCAGCCACAAGCTCTACGGCCCCGAAGGCCTGGGGGCGCTGTTCGGTCGCAGCGAAGCGCTTGGTCAACTGCATCATTGGCAGTTTGGCGGTGAAATGGTCCAGCAGGCCGATTACCACAGCGCCACCTTCCGCCCGGCGCCACTGGGTTTCGAGGCTGGCACACCGCCTATCGCCAGCGTGATCGGCCTGGGGGCGACGCTGGATTACCTGTCCGGGCTCGACGGGCAGGCGGTCATCGATCATGAAACCGCCCTGCATGATTATTTGCTCCACGGTCTGCAGGCGCGTAACGGCGTGCGCCTGGTGGGCAGCCCCCAACTCGCACTGTCCAGCTTCGTGGTCGATGGCATCCACAACGCCGACCTTGCGCACCTGCTGACCGAGCAAGGCATCGCCGTGCGTGCCGGGCATCATTGCGCGATGCCGTTGTTCAAGCATCTGAAGCTGTCCGGGGCAATCCGGGTGTCGCTGGCGCTGTACAACGATTCCGCCGACATCGAGCGTTTCTTCGAGGCGCTGGACCAGGCCCTGGAGATGCTGCGATGAATCTGCCTGCCGACGCCATCGCCGCGCTACAGATTTTCCAGGACGCCTCCGGGTGGGAACAACGCGCCCGGCTGTTGATGCAATGGGGCGAGCGCCTGGCGCCATTGAGCGATGCAGACAAGTGCGACGCCAACCTTGTCGGCGGCTGTGAAAGCCAAGTCTGGCTGGTGGGTCAGTTGCACGACGGCCACTGGCAGTTTTCAGCCAGCAGCGATGCGCGGTTGATCCGTGGTCTGGTGGCGTTGTTGCTGGCGCGGGTCAATGGTTTGTCCGCTGAAGAATTGCAGCAGGTGGATTTGCCGGGTTGGTTCAATCAGTTGGGATTGTCGCGGCAGTTGTCGCCGTCGCGTAGCAATGGGTTGAATGCAGTGCTACAGCGGATGCGCGAACTGGCGCAATGATTGTGGCGAGGGGATTTATCCCCGCTGGGCTGCGAAGCGGCCCCAAACCAGGCAACTCGGTGTGCCGAGAGGATTGAGTTCACAGTTTTAGGGGGCTGCTTCGCAGCCCAACGGGGATAAATCCCCTCGCCACAATTACTGTCCGGGCTTGGTCCTGTCCGCCGGCCGCCGCACGCCCGCGACAATCTTATCCACAGCCTTCGTCGCCGCGACCATGCCGAACGTCGCCGTGACCATCATCACCGCGCCAAACCCGCCGGCGCAGTCGAGCTTGACGCCGTCGCCGACGAAACTCTTCTGCAAGCAAATGCTGCCGTCCGGTTTCGGGTAGCGCAGTTGTTCGGTGGAGAACACGCAAGGCACGCTGTAGTGGCGGGTCACGGTGCGGGAGAAGCCGTAGTCGCGGCGCAAGGTGGAGCGCACCTTGGAGGCCAGCGGATCGTTGAACGTACGGTTCAAATCGCAGACCTGGATCAGCGTCGGGTCGATCTGCCCGCCCGCGCCGCCGGTGGTGATGATCTGGATCTTGCGGCGCTTGCACCAGGCGATCAGCGCGGCCTTGGCGTTGACGCTGTCGATGCAGTCGATCACGCAATCGATGTTCGGCGTGATGTACTCGGCCATGGTGTCGCGGGTCACGAAGTCCGCCACCGCGTGCACGGTGCAGTCGGGGTTGATGCCCCGCAGCCGCTCGGCCATCACCTCGACCTTGGGCTTGCCGACTGTACTGTCCAAGGCGTGCAATTGACGGTTGGCGTTACTGACGCAGACATCGTCCAGGTCGAACAGCGAAATCTCGCCCACGCCGCAACGGGCGATGGCCTCCGCCGCCCAGGAGCCGACACCGCCAACGCCGACAATCGCCACATGGGCCGCCCGCAGGCGCTCCAGGCCTTCGATGCCATACAAACGGGCGATACCGGCAAACCGTGGATCTTCTGTACTCATGACCATTACCCCAAAAACCGGCGCGCATTATAGGGCTTTGCCGTGGCAATTCGAGCCGTTCGCGAATTGAACCCCACCAATTTCCCCTTGTGGGAGCGAGCTTGCTCGCGATGGCGTCAGTCCAGTCAATAGGTATCGACTGATCCACCGCCATCGCGAGCAAGCTCGCTTCCACAGGTTTTGTGTTCCACCTGTCCCCCGCCAGGGGCCCATGGTGGTCGTTTTGCTATAAGATAACCGCCATTTTGCGCGAGCCAGCCCGCGCCTGCACAAGCCTTGCGTTCACACTATATTCCCGGAGTTTTCCATGACGGCCCACGCCGACCTCTCGCCGACCCTGCAACTCGCCTGCGACCTGATCCGCCGCCCGTCCGTGACGCCGGCCGACGCCGATTGCCAGAAACTGATGATGCAGCGCCTGGGCGACGCCGGTTTCAAACTGGAGCCGATGCGCATCGAGGATGTGGATAACTTCTGGGCCAGCCATGGCAAGCAGGACGGCCCGGTGTTGTGCTTCGCCGGTCACACTGACGTGGTGCCGACCGGCCCGGTGCAGGCTTGGCAACTCGACCCGTTCGATGCGGTCATCGACGAACACGGCATGCTTTGCGGCCGTGGCGCGGCTGACATGAAAGGCAGCCTCGCGGCAATGGTTGTCGCGGCCGAACGGTTCGTCGCCGACTACCCGGACCACAAGGGCTCGCTGACCTTCCTGATCACCAGCGATGAAGAAGGCCCGGCCCACCATGGCACCAAGGCCGTGGTCGAACGCCTCAAGGCCCGCCAGGAGCGCTTGGACTGGTGCATCGTCGGCGAGCCGTCGAGCACCACGCTGGTGGGCGATGTGGTCAAGAATGGTCGCCGTGGTTCACTCGGCGCGAAGCTGACCGTGCGCGGCAAGCAAGGCCACGTGGCTTATCCACACCTGGCGAAGAACCCGATCCATCTGGCCGCGCCGGCCCTGGCCGAACTGGCCGCCGAGCACTGGGACCACGGCAACGATTTCTTCCCGCCGACCAGCTTCCAGATCTCCAACCTCAATTCCGGCACCGGCGCGACCAACGTGATCCCCGGTGACCTGGTGGCGGTGTTCAACTTCCGCTTCTCCACCGAATCCACCGTCGAAGGCTTGCAACAGCGCGTCGCCGTCATCCTCGACAAGCATCAACTGGACTGGCACATCGACTGGGCCTTGTCCGGCCTGCCGTTCCTCACTGAGCCGGGTGCCTTGCTGGACGCCGTGTCATCGAGCATCAAGGACGTGACGGGCCGCGAGACCAAAGCCTCCACCAGCGGCGGCACTTCAGATGGTCGTTTCATCGCCACCATGGGCACGCAGGTCGTGGAGCTGGGGCCGGTCAACGCGACCATCCACCAGGTCAACGAGCGCGTGCTGGCCGCCGATCTCGACGTGCTGACCGAGATCTACTACAAGACGCTGACCAAGTTGCTCGCCTGATGCTTGCCTGTCCGATCTGCAGTGAACCGCTGAACGCGGTGGACAACGGCGTGGTGTGCCCCGCCGGACATCGCTTCGACCGCGCGCGGCAGGGTTACCTGAACCTGCTGCCGGTGCAGCACAAGAACAGCCGCGACCCCGGCGACAACCAGGCGATGGTCGAAGCTCGCCGCGACTTTCTCAATGCCGGCCACTACGCCCCGGTCGCCCGGCGCCTGGCCGAACTGGCCGCCGAACGCGCGCCTGGGCGCTGGCTGGACATCGGTTGTGGCGAGGGTTATTACACCGCGCAAATCGCCGAAGCGTTGCCCAATGCCGATGGCTACGCCCTCGACATTTCCCGTGAAGCTATCAAACGGGCCTGCAAGCGCAACCCGCAGCTGACCTGGTTGATCGCCAGCATGGCCCGGGTGCCGTTGGCGGACGGCTGCTGCCAGTTCCTCGCCAGCGTGTTCAGCCCATTGGATTGGCAGGAGGCCAAGCGCCTGCTCAGCCCCGGCGGCGGCCTGATGAAAGTCGGCCCTACCGCCGGCCACCTGATGGAGTTGCGCGAGCGCCTGTACGACGAAGTCCGCGAATACACCGACGACAAGCACCTGGCCCTGGTACCGCCGGGCATGGTGCTGGATCACAGCGAAACCCTCGAATTCAGACTGACGCTCGATAACGGGCAGGACCGCGCCAACCTGCTGGCGATGACGCCGCACGGCTGGCGCGCCAGTGCCGTACGCCGCGCCGGCGTGATCGAGCAGGCCGAGCCGTTCGAAGTCACGGTGTCGATGCGCTACGATTATTTCATTCTTCAATAATTACCTTGGGCCCCGGGCAACTGTCTGGGGCCAGTTAAATCCGCGAATGGATTTTTCAAGACCGCAGCGAGGACATCCATGCGCCAACCCGATATCGAGATTTACCTGAAGGACGCCGACGTCGACCACAAAGCCATCGCCCACTGGCTCGGCGAAGCCCTGGGGCCGTGCAGCGACTGGGTGCAGAAAGGCCAGACTTACAAGTGCAAGGCTGGCGACATCCCAGTGACCTGGTTGCCCAAGGCCGTAGGCAAATGGAACAGCCTGTATCTGGAAAGTGATCAGACGCCGTGGGAAGACGACATCGCCTGCGCCCGCGCCGCTTTCGCCGCACTGAACGTCGAAGTGCGCTGCGCACCCGGCTCGTGGGTGGAGGAAGAAGGTGAAGAGTCGGCGGATCGCTGGATTCGCATCAGCGCCGATGGGGAAGAAGAGATTACCTGGAAGACGGCGTGACGCTGACCTCCAGTCCACCGAAGAGCCAATGTGGGAGCGAGCTTGCTCGCGATAGCGGTCTGCCTGAGACGGTGATGTTGAATGTAACGCCGTCTTCGCGAGCAAGCTCGCTCCCACAGGGGATATGGGGTGGGCACGAACCAGGTGGCACCCCATCCAAAACTGTGGGAGCAGGCTCGCTCCCACACTGGGTTTTTGTGTTGCCAGTGAATGCGGGTTACAACCCCACCACATCCTCAGCCTGCAAGCCCTTCTGCCCTTCCACGACCGCGTACTCGACCTGCTGGCCTTCGGTCAGTGAACGGTGGCCTTCGCCACGGATCGCGCGGTAATGCACGAACACATCCGCGCCGCCTTCACGCTGGATGAAGCCGTAGCCCTTGGCGTCGTTGAACCACTTCACATTGCCGGTTTCGCGTGCTGCCATGATGCTCACTCCCATTTTTATTTTGAGTCGGCTTTTCGCAGGAAAGCCGTACGAACTTAGCCACCGTCCGGTCGTCGATGTGGAAGGCCGGGGCAGTAACTGGCCGAGTATATGACACCCGAGAAAACTCTCAACTGACTTTACTTCGGCGCTTTTTTGCCGATTTTCGACGAATCCGGCACACTGACGGCCGCTCCATCCCATTCACTCATGCAGAAGCCGTATGACCCGCTCCCCGTTCCGCCGTCTTGTGTTTGGCACCTTGCGCCGACTGCTGTATCTCTGGGTTCGCTCCGAGACGATCAACCAGTCGTCCTTTACCCTCAACCTCGACCGCAGTCGTCCCGTGTTCTACGTCCTGCAAGATCCTTCGCTCACCGATCTCGCGGTGCTCGACACCGAGTGCACCAAGGCCGGCCTGCCGCGCCCGGTGCTGCCGGTCTCGGTGGGCAACCTGCTGGAGCCGGCGGCATTCTTCTACCTGACGCCGGCACCGGACTGGCTCGGGCGCCAGGACAAGCGAGGAGCGCCGCCCACCCTGACGCGGCTGGTCGACGTGCTGACCCACAATGTCGCCGAAGATGCGCAGATCATTCCGGTCAGTGTGTTCTGGGGCCAGTCGCCCGACAGCGAATCCAGCCCCTGGAAGCTGTTGTTCGCCGACAGTTGGGCGGTCACCGGGCGCTTGCGTCGATTGCTGAGCATCATGATTCTCGGGCGCAAGACCCGCGTGCAGTTTTCCGCGCCGATCCACCTGCGCGAGCTGATCGAGCACGACAAGGGCCACGAACGCACCGTGCGCATGGCCCAGCGGATCCTGCGGGTGCACTTCCGCAACCTTAAAGCGGCGGTCATCGGCCCTGACATTTCCCACCGACGCAACCTGGTCAAGGGGCTGTTGAACCAGCCGCTGGTCAAGCAGGCCATTGCCGAAGAAGCCGAGCGGGAGAAAATTTCCCCGGAAAAAGCCAAGGCCCAGGCCCTGCGCTACGGCAACGAGATCGCCTCGGACTACACCTACACGGCCATCCGCTTCCTGGAAGTGGTGCTGAGCTGGTTCTGGAACAAGATCTACGACGGCATCAAGGTCAACCACATCGAAGGCGTGCAGAACGTCGCCCAGGGCCACGAAGTCATCTACGTGCCGTGCCACCGCAGTCACATCGACTACTTGCTGTTGTCGTACCTGCTGTTTCGCAACGGCCTGACGCCACCGCACATCGCTGCGGGCATCAACCTGAACATGCCGGTGATCGGCAGCCTGCTGCGCCGTGGCGGGGCGTTCTTCATGCGCCGTACGTTCAAGGGCAACCCGCTCTACACCGCCGTGTTCAACGAATACCTGCACACGCTGTTCACCAAGGGCTTCCCGGTGGAGTATTTCGTCGAAGGCGGCCGTTCGCGCACCGGGCGCATGCTGCAACCCAAGACTGGCATGCTCGCCATCACCCTGCGCAGCTTCCTGCGCTCGTCGCGCATGCCCATCGTGTTCGTGCCGGTGTACATCGGTTATGAGCGCGTGCTGGAAGGCCGCACCTACCTGGGCGAACTGCGCGGCGCGAGCAAGAAGAAAGAGTCGATCTTCGATATCTTCAAGGTCATCGGCGCCCTCAAGCAGCGCTTCGGCCAAGTGGCGGTGAACTTCGGCGAACCGATCAAGCTGGCGGAATTCCTCGACGGCGAACAGCCCGATTGGCGCCAGCAGGAACTGGGTCCGCAATTCAAACCAGCCTGGCTCAACGCGACCACCAACCGCCTCGGCGAACGCGTGGCGCGGCACCTGAACGAAGCCGCGGCCATCAACCCGGTCAACCTTGTCGCCCTGGCATTGCTGTCCACCAGCCGCCTGGCCCTGGACGACCAGGCCATGGCCCGCGTGCTGGACTTGTACCTCGCGTTGCTGCGCAAAGTGCCGTATTCACCGCATACCACGCTGCCTGAGGGCGACGGCCAGGCGTTGATCGAGCATGTCAAAGGCATGGACCTGCTGTCGGAACAGAGCGATGCCTTGGGCAAGATCCTGTACCTGGACGAGCAGAATGCGGTGCTGATGACCTACTACCGCAACAACGTGCTGCACATCTTCGCCCTGCCGGCGCTGCTGGCGAGCTTCTTCCAGAGCAGCTCGCGCATGAGCCGCGAGCAGATCCTGCGCTATACCCGCGCGTTGTACCCGTACCTGCAATCGGAGCTGTTCATTCGCTGGTCGCTGGAGGAACTGGACGCCGTGGTCGACCAATGGCTCGAAGCGTTCGTCGAGCAGGGCCTGCTGCGTTTCGAGAAAGACCTGTACCTGCGTCCTGCGCCCAGTTCAAGGCATTTCGTGCTGCTGACGCTGCTATCGAAGAGCATTGCCCAGACCCTGCAACGCTTCTACATGACCGTTTCGCTGCTGCTCAACAGCGGCCAGAACAGCATCAGCGCCGAAGAGCTGGAAGACCTCTGCACCGTCATGGCCCAGCGCCTGTCGATCCTGCACGGGCTGAACGCGCCGGAGTTCTTCGACAAGAGCCTGTTCCGCCACTTCATCCAGACGATGCTCGACCTCGACGTACTGCGCCGCGATGAAGCGGGCAAGCTAAGCTATCACGAGCTGCTCGGTGAACTGGCCGAAGGTGCGGCCAAGCGCGTGCTGCCGGCGGAGATTCGTTTGTCGATCCGCCAGGTGGCGTTGCATCGCGACGAAGAGGTGACTGAGACTCGCAACCAGCCCTGAAACTTGATCTGGGGCAGCGTGGGGTTGCCCCGATCAGCCAGTCGATATATGCGATCCCACATCTTCAAGCGGCACAGGCGACGTCAAACGAAGAAAAGCCCTACAGATATCGTTAGACCAAGACTCTAGGATGGGCTCACGTCAATATCGACGGATTGAAAAGGAATTCAACATGAGCCTGCATACCATCCAAGCGTCCATTCATTTGCCTGAAGATGTTCAACTCCCTGAAAGCGGAGGCACTCACATCACTTTCGCAACGCCGCATACCTCCGGCGGCCATGGCGGCAACCAGATACCCAAAATGCCATGGATCGTCAGCTTCACCATCAACAGCGACGTCGCGACCGAAGGCGAAGAGTTTTCGGTGACCGCGCAAATCAACGCCCCTCGTCCTCTTTTCCTGAACACCCCGCATACGTTCATCTGGAACGGCGGTGATCAGAACGTTGATATCAACCTGACCCTCGCGCCACCGGAAACCGAAGAGACTCTGCCATTCACGTTCGGCTCCTGAGTCGCAACGTTCAGGTGGATTTATAAACCAGAATCCTCCAGATTCTCTTTGACGCTGGCGTGTTGTTGGCGTCAAAGGGAAAGGTAATGACCCATGAAAAGATTTGCTCTGCTTGCCTCCATGGCCGTACTGGCCGCTTGCCAATCGGCAACGCCACCCTCCGCAACCGTCCAAACCCTTGACGGTGAAGTATTCTATTTGCAGCGCATCGCCTTGCCGCCCACTGCAACCTTGACCGTAAGCCTGCAAGACGTTTCCCTGGCCGACGCTGCGGCGGTAGTGATCGACGAGCAACGTGGCCCGGTCGAAGGGCAGGTCCCATTACCGTTCAAGCTCAGTTATGATCCGGCACAGGTCAAGCCCGGTCATCGTTATGCCGTGAGCGCCCGCATCGAAGTGGACGGCCAGCTGATGTTCATCACCACAGAACAACATGCCGTGCAGCTCGATGGCAAAGATCCGCAGCCGTTGAAGATTCGCGTCAACGCCGCACGCTGATTCCTGTTCCACTCCTCAAGGAAGCTGCCATGCTCCGCTCTACCCTTCGCTTCACCGGCCTGTGTGCCGGCCTGTTGATCTGCGCCAACGCCATGGCCTTGTCCCTGGGCGATCTGTCCCAGAAAGACGCCACGGGTGGCCTCAAGGATGCACTGACCCAAGGCGCCCAGATTGCCGTCAAGCAACTGGGCAAGCCGGGCGGTTTCAGCAACAACCCGGACGTGAAGATCGAGTTGCCAGGCAAGCTCGGCAAAGTCGCCGGCAAGATGAAAGCCTTCGGCATGGGTGACCAGGTGGATCAATTGGAAACCAGCATGAACCAGGCGGCCGAAGCCGCCGTAGTGCAGGCCCAGCCGATCCTGGTCGATGCCGTGAAGAACATGAGCGTGAGCGATGCCAAGGGCATCTTGAGCGGTGGCAACGATTCGGCCACGCAATACCTGAACAAGAGCAGCCGCGAACAGATTCGCGCCAAGTTCCTGCCTATCGTCAAGCAAGCCACCGACAAGGTCGGCCTGGCCCAGAAGTACAACGCCTTTGCCGGCCAGGCTGCGACGCTGGGTGTAGTGGACGCCAAGAGCGCCAACGTCGAGAACTACGTGACCGAGCAGGCCCTGGACGGCTTGTTCAAGATGATCGGCGAGCAGGAAGCCACCATTCGCAAGAACCCCGCGGCTGCGGCGACCAGTTTGGCGAAGAAAGTGTTCGGTACGCTCTAAACCCCAACCCAAAACAACTGTGGGAGCGAGCTTGCTCGCGATAGCGGTGTAACAGCCAACGAAGATGTTGAGGCTGATATTGCTATCGCGAGCAAGCTCGCTCCCACATTGGGTTCATGGAGGCCACAGGCCGAGGTCAGGTCTTCTTGACCCTGAACCACGCCGCATACAGCGCCGGCAGGAACAGCAGCGTCAACGCTGTCGCCACAATCAGCCCCCCCATGATCGCCACCGCCATCGGGCCGAAGAACAGGCTGCGCGACAGCGGAATCATCGCCAGCACCGCCGCCAGCGCGGTGAGCACGATCGGGCGGAATCGTCGCACCGTCGCTTCGATGATCGCCTGCCATGGCGCAAGCCCGGCCTTGATGTCCTGTTCGATCTGGTCCACCAGGATCACCGAGTTGCGCATGATCATGCCAGACAGCGCGATGGTGCCGAGCATGGCGACGAAACCGAACGGCTGGCGGAACACCAACAGAAACAGCGTGACACCAATCAACCCCAGCGGCGCGGTGAGGAACACCATCGCCGTGCGGGAGAAGCTGCGCAATTGCAGCATCAACAACGTCAGCACCACCACGATGAACAGCGGCACACCGGCGTTCACTGATTTCTGGCCACGGGCCGAGTCCTCCACGGTGCCACCCACTTCCAGCAAATAGCCGTCCGGCAGTTCCGCTTGAATCGCGTCCAGGGTCGGGAAGATCTGCTGGACCAGGGTCGCCGGCTGTTCCTTGCCGTAGATATCGGCCCGAACGGTCACGCTCGGCAGACGGTTGCGATGCCAGATCACGCCCTCTTCGAAGCCATACTCCAGTGTCGCGATCTGCGACAGCGCAACGCTCGCACCGTTGTCGGTGGGCACCGCCAGGCTTGGCAGCCGCGAAAGCTCGGTGCGCTCATGCACGGTGCCGCGCAGCAGGATCTCGATCAGCTCGTTGTCTTCCCGGTATTGGCTGACACTGGATCCGGTCAGAGAACTTTGCAGGAAGCTGGACAGATTGGCGGTGGTCACCCCCAAGGCCCGGGCGCGGTCCTGGTCGATATTCAGATACACCACCTTGCTCGGCTCTTCCCAGTCCAGATGTACATTGGCAACGTAGGGATTTTCCCGGACCTTCGTCGCCACTTTCCGCGCCAGGGCCCGGACTACCTCGATGTGCTCGCCCGTCACGCGGAACTGCACCGGGTAGCCCACCGGCGGACCGTTCTCCAGGCGTGTCACCCGCGAGCGCAACGTCGGGAACTGCTCGTTCAGGGTGCTGATCAGCCAACTGCGCAACGGCTCGCGGTCTTCGATCGTCTTGGCCAGCACCACGAATTGGGCGAAGCTTGGCGCCGGCAGTTGCTGGTCCAGCGGCAGATAGAAACGCGGTGATCCGGTGCCGACGTAGGCAACATAATTGTCGATGCCGGCGTGATCCTTGAGCAGCGCTTCCAGGCGCTTGACCTGCTCGGCGGTGTTGCTCAGGGAGGCTCCTTCCTGCAGTTTCAAGTCGACCATCAGTTCCAGCCGCCCCGATGCCGGAAAGAACTGCTGCGGCACGAAACGGAACAACGCCACCGAGCCGACAAACAACAGCACGGTCAGCAGGATGACGGTTTTGCGCCGACGCACACACCACTCCACCATCCGCCGGACACGCTGATAGAACGGCGTGCCGTAAGGGTCGGTCTGGCCGTCAGTCGTGCCATGCTTGGCCGCATGAATCTTCGCCAGGTCCGGGAGGAATTTTTCCCCCAGGTACGGCACGAACACCACCGCGGCGACCCAGGACGCCAGCAACGCAAGGGTGACCACCTGGAAAATCGAACGGGTGTATTCCCCCGTGCCCGATTGAGCGGTGGCGATCGGCAGGAACCCCGCCGCCGTGATCAAGGTGCCGGTGAGCATCGGAAACGCCGTGCTGGTCCAGGCGAAGCTGGCTGCCTTGATCCGGTCGAAGCCCTGCTCCATCTTGATCGCCATCATCTCCACCGCAATGATCGCGTCGTCCACCAGCAGACCCAGCGCCAGGACCAGCGCGCCGAGGGATATCTTGTGCAGGCCGATGCCCAGGTAATACATCGCCGCGAAGGTCATCGCCAGCACCAGCGGAATCGCCAGCGCCACCACCATCCCGGTGCGCAGCCCGAGGGAGAAGAAGCTCACCAGCAGCACGATGGTCAGCGCTTCCACCAGCACCTGGACAAACTCACCGACGCCGGTCTTCACCGCCGCCGGTTGGTCCGAGACCTTGCGCAACTGCATGCCGGCCGGCAGGGTGTTCTGGATCCGGGCAAAGTCCACCTCGAGGGCCTTGCCGAGCACGAGGATGTCACCGCCCTCCTTCATCGCCACGGCGAGGCCGATGGCATCTTCCCCCATGAAGCGCATGCGCGGCGCGGGTGGGTCATTGAAGCCGCGACGAACCTCCGCCACGTCGCCGATCCGGAAGGTGCGATCAGCCACGCGGATCGGAAAGTTACGGATCTCTTCCACGGTCTGGAAATTCCCGGAAACCCGCAGCTGCAATCGCTCGCTACCGGTCTCGAAGAATCCGGCGGTGGACACCGCGTTCTGCGCTTCCAAGGCTTGCTGGACCGCCGCCAACGGCAGGCCGAGGGTCGCCAGTTTCACGTTGGACAGTTCGACCCAGATTTTCTCGTCCTGCAGGCCGACCAGCTCGACCTTGCCCACGTCCTTGACCCGCTGCAGCTGGATCTGGATTCGGTCGGCGTAATCCTTGAGCACGGCGTAGTCGAAGCCGTCGCCGGTCAGCGCATAGATATTGCCGAAGGTGGTGCCGAACTCATCGTTGAAGAACGGCCCCTGGATGCCTGGCGGCAAGGTATGCCGGATGTCGCCGATCTTCTTGCGGATCTGGTACCACAGCTCGGGAATCTGCTTGGAGTGCAGGGAGTCGCGCGCCATGAACGTCACCTGGGATTCGCCCGGGCGCGAGAACGAAACGATCCGCTCGTAATCGCCGGTCTCCATCAGCTTCTTTTCGATACGCTCGGTGACCTGGCGCGACACTTCCTCAGCCGTGGCGCCGGGCCAGATCGTGCGGATGACCATGGCCTTGAAGGTGAACGGCGGGTCTTCGCTCTGGCCGAGCTTGGTGTAGGAAAGTGCTCCGACGATTGCCAGCAACAGCATCAGGAACAGTACGATCTGGCGGTTGCGCAACGCCCATTCGGAAAGATTGAAACCCATCGGGGATTACTCCTTGGCCGCCAGGTTGACCACGCGGTTGGAGCGATCCACCGGCCGCACCTGCTGGCCATCGAGGAGCACATGCACGCCTGCGGCCACCACCCAGTCATTCGCACCCAGGCCTTCAAGTACCGGCACGGTTTTTTCGCCAAAGGCACCGACACGGACCGGGACTTTCTTGAGGGTGTTGTTGGCGTTGACCACCCAGACGTAGGTCGCACCGTTTTCGGCGGTGAGGGCCGACAGCGGCACTGACAGCGGGACCTTTTCGGCATTCTGGATAAACACCCGGGCGCTCTGGCCCAGTTCCGCCGGGACGCTGCCGGCGGTGAACGCGACGCGAGCGGCGAAGGTGCGGGATTTCGGGTCGGCGGCGGGCGAGAGTTCGCGGATGTGTCCACTGAAGCGCTGGTCGGGTTGGCTCCACAGCTCCACCGAAACCGGCTGGCCGATCTTGAAGCGGCCGAAGCTCTGCTCAGGCAAGCTGATCAGCACCTCACGCTCACCGTCGGTGGCCAGCGTGAAGACCGTCTGCCCGGCCGACACCACCTGACCGACCTCCACCGAACGCCGGGCCACGACGCCATCCTGGGGCGCGCGCAATACGGAATAGCTCGCCTGGTTGCTGGCGACATCGAACTCAGCCTTGATCTGCTTGAGCCGCGCGGCCCCGGAGCGATAGAGATTCTCGGCGTTGTCGTATTGGGAGCGGCTGACCATCTGCCGTTCCATCAAGGTCTTGTAGCGGTCGCGCTCGGCGCGCACCAGGCTCAAGTTGGCCTCGGCGGCGGCGACCTGGGCCCGGCTCGCTTCCAGTTGCAGGTGTACATCTTCAGGATCGAGTTCAGCCAAGGGTTGATTGGCCTTGACCCGCTGTCCCTCTTCGACCAACCGTCGGCTCACTTTGCCGCCAATGCGAAACGCCAGGTCCGGTTCGAACCGCGCCCGCACTTCGCCAGGATAACTGTCCATCGCCAAGGCCGAAGGCTCTGGCTTGACCACCATGGCGGGGCGGACGACAGCGGCGACCGGCTCATCGTGGCCACACGCAGACAATAAAAAAGCCAGGCTGACTGGCAGGGCGAGGGGCAGGACATAGCGGAACATGGTGGATGACCTTTCGCTAATGGTGCTTGGAATAATTATACTGGCGAGTATGTTATTAATAGCAAACTCACCAGTCCAGTATTAAAAGCGAATAATGTCGAACAATCCTCTCCCTCCCAGCGGCCCCGGTCGCCCAAAGGATCTGGCCAAGCGCCAAGCCATTCTCGACGCCGCGAAACGTCTGTTCCTGAGCCTGGGTTACGCCAGTACCAGCATGGATGCCGTGGCGACCGAGGCCGGCGTGTCGAAGCTGACGGTCTACAGTCACTTCAACGACAAGGAAACCCTGTTTGCCGCCGCGGTGATTGCCAAATGCGAGGAGCAAGTTCCGACGCTTTTTTTCGAATGGCCTGATGGCGTTCCCATTGAGCACGTGTTGCTGAACATCGCCCGTGGTTTCAATCAACTGATCAACAGCGACGAATCGGTCAACCTGCATCGGTTGATGATTGCCTTGGGCAGCCAGGATCCGAAACTTTCGACGATTTTCTACGAGGCCGGCCCGCAACGCATGCTTTCAGGCATGGAGCGGTTACTGAGCAAGGTCAACCAGAGCGGCGCGTTGAGCATCGACAAACCGAGAAATGCCGCCGAACATTTCTTCTGCCTGATCAAGGGCGCGGCGAATTTCCGGTTGCTGTACGGCTGCGATGGGCCGCAGGACGCCGAGGCGGCCGAGGCTCATGTGCAGGAAGTGGTGGGGTTGTTTGTGCGCGCTTATCGGCCCTAGCTCGACCGGCAGCCTTGCGCTGGCCGTCAGGGCCTCATCGTCGGAACGCCGCCCGGAACAAGCTCGCTCCCACATTGGATCTGTGGTGCTCATCAAACCCTGTGGGAGCGAGCTCGCTCGCGATGCAGGCGCCTCGGTCTCAAGGCTTGAGCGCTTTCTTCGGGTAGATGTCGTACCGACTGGACTTGCCCTCAAGCCCATGGCTCGGCTTCGGCCCTTCGATGCAAGGCGCCTTGCGCGGGCGCTTGACCACCACTCGGTGGGTCGCCAGCGCCAGTGCCGCGGCCAACAGCGCCGGGGCGTCATTGTCATCACCCACCAATGGCCGGAACAGGCGCATCTCTTTCTTCACCAGGGCGGTTTTCTCCCGATGAGGGAACATCGGGTCCAGGTAGATTACCTGGGGCGGCTCGCCTTCCCAGGTGCGCATCACCTCGATGGAATTGCCCTTGAGCAAACGCATGCGCGCCACGATCGGCGCCACGTCGAAATCCTCCGCGCCCCGGGCCAGGCCATCTTCCAGCAAGGCGCCGATCAGCGGCTGGCGCTCGATCAGGCTCATTTCGCAGCCCAGGCTCGCCAGCACGAACGCGTCCTTGCCCAGCCCAGCCGTGGCGTCGAGTACCCGAGGACGCACACCTTGGGCGACACCGACGGCCTTGGCGATCATCTGGCCGCTGCCGCCGCCGTACAACCGACGATGGGCCGCGCCACCCTCGACGAAGTCCACCCGCACCGGTCCCGGCGCGTCCGGACCCAGTTGCTGCAATTGCAAACCCTGCTCGCCAACCTGCAAGGCAAACTCGCCATCGTCCACTTGCAACGGCAGGCCAAGCCGCTCGGCCCATTGCTCGGCTTGCGCCTGGAAGGCCGGGGCCAGGGCCTCGATGCGGATGCGGCAGGCCGCGGGTTGCTCAATCATGAAAACACGCTCAAAAAATTAAGGATCGGCAAAAACGGCCGATAACAACGGTGAACGGCATTTTGCCAGAGCTGAGCGTCGACCGAGAAAAATGTCAGACATTCAATCCACATCGATAGGCGTTATCTCCCCTTACGGCGATTACAGCCTGCGTAACACCCAAGCGCTGAGCGGCGTCAGTCACCTGTGGCAGGATTTTTTCGCCCGGGCCCTGGCCGATCAGTTGGGTGAAAACGCACCGGCGCCAGGCAGCTACCAGCCCGTCGCCCTCGATGAAGCGGTTGAACCGACCCTCGGCGCCGAACTGCTGGAACACATCGTCAGCCAACGCACCTGCGACGTGACTGAGACCCAGGTCAAGCCACCCGAGCCGCTGTTCCTGCCGATCGCCGAGTTCGAACTTGACTTGCTGGACAAGCCGTTCCCACCCTTCCCGCCGGAAGAAATCGTCGCCCAGCAAAAGCAGCAGACCTTCGAAAGCAATTGGGTCCGCCCGATCGTTCTCACCGCCGGCCAACCCCTGCCAGAACCGGGCCCGGCACCACAACCGCGTCCGTTGCACCTGCCGATTGCCGAGTTCGAACTCGAGCTGCTGGACAAACCCTTCCCGCCGTTCCCGGAAGAGGAATTGGTGGCACAACAGAAACAACTCGATTTCGACACTCGCTGGGCACGGCCGATCGTGCTGCAAAACCTGCGCATCGCCGCCTGATTCTTACCGACAGATCCACCACGGCCCGACATCCAGATGAAAATGGTTGCGGTGCGCCGCGTTGTAGTCTGGACTCAACACCACACTGAACATGTCGCACGCGCCGTCGCGCACCTGCCGCAGGAACTGCGCATCGGTGTTGTCCTTCGGCCAATCCTTGAGCACGCTGACCGCGCGCCCATCGGCCAGGCGAAACCCGGCGATGTCGAGCGCGCTGGCGGTGGCATGCTGGCTGCGCGCGCCGCTTTCACGACCGTACATATTGCGACAGGCAAAGCTGCCCAAGTGATCGACCCGCGTGACCTTCTGCCCATAGACCGCCGTTGCCGCCGGCTGCAGCGCATGGCGCTCGAACAACGCGAAGGCCACGGCCAGCGGGCAACTGGCCAGGAAACTGCTGCTCAGCGCCACCTCGCCGCCCTGCACCCGCAACACATTGGTCAACGGACACGTCGTGTTGGCGCCGCTGTCCGCCTGGCGAGCGGTGCGAAGCCCTGACGTCGCAAGCGCCTGGTCGCACAGTTGCGGGTCGTTGCGCAGGGCCATCAGCTTGTAGCGGGTCAGCAGGTTCGGCGGGACGTTGACGTCCAACGGCGCCCAGGGATTCCATTGCGGCGGCACCGACAGCCAGCCGCGCCAAACCCCAAATACCGCAGCGCCAGCAACCAGCGCCAATACCATCAACACTTTGAAAAACCGCACGACAACGCCTCGGGCATCAACCCTTGAATAATTGATTGGCCTGACTGTACGGCATCGAGCGACGGGTGAAGGTGAACGTGCCCTGCTGCTGGATCTCCTCGGCAGCGCGGAAGAACTCGCCGTAGGCCGCCAGTGCCAGGGCCGATCCGACGCTGATGCGCTTGACGCCCAGTTCGCTCAACTGTGCCACGGTGAGGTCCAGCGCGCCGGACATCAGCACATTCACCGGCTTGGGCGCCACGGCCCGGACCACCGCGAGGACTTGTTCGGCGCTGCTCAACCCCGGCGCGTAGAGCACGTCGGCACCTGCGTCGGCGAACGCCTTCAAGCGCCGGATCGTATCGTCCAGGTCAGGCTTGCCGTGCAGGAAATTCTCCGCCCGGGCGGTCAGCAGGAACGGGAACGGCAGGCTGCGTACCGCGTCGGCCGCGGCCTTGACGCGCGCCACTGCGTGGTCGAAGCAATAGATCGGACTGTCCGGACGCCCGGTGGCGTCTTCGATCGAGCCCCCCACTGCCCCGGCTTCTGCCGCACGCAAGAGGCTGCGGACACATTCTTCGGGCGCATCGGCAAAGCCATTCTCCAGATCGACCGCCACTGGCAGATCCGTGGCCGCCACGATCGCTCGCACGTTGGCCAGTGTGTCATCCAGGGCCAGCCCACCATCGGGTCTCGCCAGGGAAAAAGCGTAGCCGGCACTGGTGGTGGCCAAGGCTTCGAAGCCAAGGGTGGCGAGCATCTTGGCCGAACCGGCATCCCACGGATTGGGAATGACAAACGCCCCTTCACGCTCGTGCAAGGCCTTGAACGCCTGGGCTCGCCGGGTTTGTGCATCCATGAAAGTCGCTCCTGAACTAGGGAAGAGATCGCCTCAGAGCAAACCCAGTTGCTCGGCGGCGGGTTCTCTATATAGCTCAGGCAGGGCCGGCAAGCCAGGCAAACGGCTCATCAAGCGGCTGTGAAAATGCATCGCGAGTCTTGCCGCCAGGAGGTTGTCGGCGGTGTGCAGGAACATGTACGGCGTGCGCCCTTCTTCGATCCACTCAGCGATTTTCTCCACCCAAGGCGTCAGGAACGGCTCGTTGGCCTCCACCACGGGATGGCCGACGAAGCGCACCTGTGGGCATTGGGTGAACGCTGCTGGCCGCGTAGGCACCCGTGGCTTTTTATATTGGGCATGGATCACTGAGGGATCGGTCGAGGCACAGCTGAACAAACCCCGTGGA
The DNA here is from genome assembly GCF_016756915.1 of Pseudomonas sp. HB05. NCBI lineage: Bacteria > Pseudomonadati > Pseudomonadota > Gammaproteobacteria > Pseudomonadales > Pseudomonadaceae > Pseudomonas > Pseudomonas sp. HB05. The sequence continues at coordinate 70,680 of NZ_JAESPG010000012.1, read as the reverse complement.
TCGAGGCAGATACGTTCCACGCCGCGATCGAGCAACAGGCGATTGAGCTGGCGCTCGGCATCGCCCTTGGCGAAGAACTCATCATGACGGACCTCGACGGCCAATGGTCGTGGAAACGCGTCGATGAAGGCAGCCAACTCCTGCAACCGATTGGGCGTGAACGCCTTGGACAGTTGCAGCCAGAACGGCGAAACCCGCTCGCCCAGCGGGCTGAGCAATTGAACGAAGGTTTCGGCGGCGGTCAGGTGTTCGCGCAAGTCACCGCCGTGACTGATGTCGCCCGGAATCTTGGCCGTGAAACGAAAATGTTCGGGCATGATTTCCGCCCAGCGCTGGACGGTGGCCGCAGACGGGCTCGCATAGAAGGTCGTGTTGCCTTCCACGGCGTTGAAGACCTGGCTATAGAGATTCAGGAAGTCGGAGCTCTTGGTGTCCTGGGGATAAAGGTAATCGCGCCAGGCGTTTTCACTCCAGGACGGGCAGCCGAGGTAATAAGGCAGCCGCATCAGATGTAGAGGTCGAGCCCCAGCACTTCCATATCCCAGTCGACAAAACCGGCAGTGCTCAAATAGCTGGCAAGGGCCGTGGCGACACTGCGGCTCATGGCGCGGTGGTACAGCATGTCTTGCTGGCGGGCGGGGAGATTGCTCAGGCGTTGCGCGGAGGCTTTGGCGGCACGGGCGGCCAGTTGCTCTTCGGACGGAAGTTCCAGGTCGCCATCGATGTCATCGAAGGTTTCGGGCTCAGCGGCTTTACCCGCACGAGGCCGACGCTTGATGGGATAGGACTGTGATGAAACGCCGTCTATACGCATGACAAAATGCTCGGTATCAATGATGGCAATTTAGCGGCACATTCGCAGCCGCGCAAATGCGCAAGTGATAACTAGAACACATAAAGTCAAAAAGGTTTAAAAACAGGCTGAAAAAGTGACGACTGGCAAGGTTGGGTGTGACTTTTGGATCGGGCAATGACTTTTTGGCTGGAAGTCCAGGGGCTGAAGAATGCCTCGTGGCGAGGGGATTTATCCCCGCTGGGCGCGCAGCGCCCCCGACATTGTTTTGTCAGCCACACACTTGACGAGTGCTGCGCACTCGGGCGGGGATAAATCCCCTCGCCACAACTGCGCTCGCCTTTGGATGGGGTAATGCTTGTTTAGCGCTCGGACTTGGGCGTGGCGACCCTGTCCCGCAGGTAAACCGGCTGCGCCTCATCGGCCGCAATGGCCTCGCCGCGCTCCCAAGCGAAGCGTGCCAGCGCCAGCAGGTCTTCGGCATGGGGCAGCATCGACGCGTCCTGGCCGCCAACGCTGGCGCCGATCCGCTCGCCATAGCCCCACCCGGTACCGGCGCCGAACCAATCGCCACTCGCCTCTTCCGGCAATGCCGCCGACTCGGGTGGCAATACTGCTTCACGGCCCACCAGGCGCATCTCGCCATCGGTTTCGCGATAACAGCCCCAGTACACCTCGTCCATGCGTGCATCAATGGCAGCCGCCACCTGGCGCGCGCCGTGTTCGCGCAAGGCACGCTGGGCCAGCACCGCCAGGTTCGACACCGGCAATACCGGACGTTCCAGGGCAAAGGCCAGGCCCTGCACGACGCCAATGGCGATCCGCACGCCGGTGAACGCCCCGGGCCCACGGCCAAAGGCAATTGCGTCAACCGCTTGCAAGGTCGTCCCGGCGTCGCTCAACAACTGCTGGATCATTGGCAACAACTTCTGCGCGTGCAGGCGCGGGATCACCTCGTAATGGCTCGTAACCTTGCCGTCGTGCAGCAAGGCAACGGAGCAAGCTTCGGTCGCGGTGTCCAGGGCCAGCAAGGTGCTCATCGATGTGTCCGTAAATCAGGTGGGGAAAAAGTGCGCCAGTATAAACAACTACGGCCCGCAAGCGGGCCGTCGTCGATGCAACTGATCAGACTTTTCAGCTCAGCGCTTCAAGCACCTTGCCGGTGATCGCATCGACCGAGCCAACGCCCGGGATGTGGCTGTACTTCGGCTTGCCCTGGGCAGCGGACAGCTTCTGGTAGAAGTCCACCAGCGGCTTGGTCTGGGAATGGTAGACCGACAGGCGATGACGCACGGTTTCTTCAGTGTCGTCCTTGCGTTGCACCAGCTCGTCGCCAGTCACGTCGTCCTTGCCGGCGACCTTTGGCGGGTTGTAGACGGTGTGATAGACACGACCGGACGCTTCGTGAACGCGACGGCCGGCAATGCGCTGGACGATTTCTTCGTCATCTACCGCGATTTCGACCACGTGATCGAGCTCCACTCCGGCAGTCACCAGGGCTTCAGCCTGGGGAATGGTGCGCGGGAAACCGTCGAACAGGAAGCCATTGGCGCAGTCCGGTTGAGCGATGCGATCCTTGACCAGGGCGATGATCAGGTCATCCGACACCAGGCCGCCGGCATCCATGATGCTCTTGGCTTGAACACCCAATGGGGTGCCAGCCTTGACCGCGGCACGCAGCATGTCGCCGGTGGAGATTTGCGGGATACCGAATTTCTCGGTGATGAACTTTGCCTGAGTACCTTTACCGGCCCCGGGAGCTCCCAGCAGAATGACGCGCATCGATGTGCTCCTCAATTTTTTTATGTAAAACGCTCGGATTCGCCTCGTGGGGCCAATCTTCGAAAAACAGGATCGTGACCGCCCAAACGGTCAAAGGCTGCTCAAGATACACAGCAGGCCCGAGCCACACAAGCCGCCGAAAGTCGGAGGAACCCGCGCCCGACGCGACCTTTGTATGAGGTGGCGAGAGTCGCAACCGGGCAACAAACTGTCGCCTGGTCGACCTGCCCTTCCCCGCAAACGGCTACGCCCGGACGAACCGGGCGAGCTGTTTCACGCAACGCCCCGACGTCAACCGGTGTTGCGCAAACCGGCGGCGATCCCTGCCACAGACACCAGCAACGCCTGTTCCACGGGGCTGCCCTGGGCAACGTCCTGCTGCCGCGAACGCGCCAACAGTTCGGCCTGCAACAGGTGCAGCGGGTCGAGGTAAGTGTTGCGCAAGCGAATGAATTCCAGCGTGTCTGGGCTATGTGCCAGTAGCTGCGACTGGCCGGTCAACCCCAGGACCACCGCGCACGCCTGCGACAATAGGTCGCGTAAATGCTCGCCCAACGGCAGCAGTGCCGGCTCCACCAGACGCTCATCGTAGGACTGGGCAATGTCGGCGTCGGCCTTGGCCAGCACCATCTCCAGCATGTCGATGCGGGTACGGAAGAACGGCCATTGCTCGCGCATCTGCCCGAGCAACTCACCCTCGCCGCGCTCCAGCGCCTTGCCCAGGGCGGTTTCCCAACCGAGCCAGGCCGGCAGCATCAGCCGCGTCTGGGTCCAGCCGAAGATCCACGGAATCGCCCGCAGGCTTTCGATACCTCCGGCGCGGCGCTTGGCCGGGCGACTGCCCAGGGGCAGCCGGCCCAACTCCTGTTCCGGCGTGGACTGGCGGAAGTACTCGACGAATTGCGGATTTTCCCGCACCACGGCGCGGTAGGCACGGACGCCGTCGGCGGCCAGTTCGTCCATCAAATGACGCCACTCTGGCGTGGGCGGCGGCGGTGGCAACAAGGTTGCTTCCAGCACCGCAGCGAGATAAAGGTTGAGGTTCTGTTCGGCGATGTCCGGCAGGCCAAATTTGAAACGAATCATTTCGCCCTGCTCAGTGGTGCGGAACCGACCGGCCACCGAACCCGGCGGCTGAGACAGGATCGCCGCATGCGCCGGGCCACCGCCACGGCCCACCGTGCCCCCGCGACCGTGGAACAGCAGCAGTTCGACTTGCTGCTCGCGACAGATATCCACCAAGCGCTCCTGCGCCCGATATTGCGCCCAGGCCGCCGCCGTGGTGCCGGCGTCCTTGGCCGAATCGGAATAGCCGATCATCACTTCCTGAGGCCCTTGCAGGCGTGCACGGTAGCCGGGCAGCGACAAAAGACGCTCCATCACCGGACCGGCGTTATCCAGGTCGGCAAGGGTTTCAAACAGCGGCACCACCCGCATCGGCCGCAGCACGCCGGCTTCCTTGAGCAACAGCTGCACCGCCAGCACATCGGAAGCCGCGCCGGCCATGGAAATCACGTAGGAGCCCAGGGACGCCGCCGGTGCCGCCGCGACTTCCCGGCAAGTAGCCAGGACTTCGGCGGTATCGGCCGACGGTTTGAAATGCGGCGGCAACAATGGACGACGGTTATTCAACTCTTCCAGCAGGAAACTGATGCGCTGCTCTTCATTCCAGTCTTCATAACGCCCAAGCCCGAGGTAATCGGTGATCTCGGTCATGGCCGTCGTATGGCGAGTCGAATCCTGGCGCACATCGAGGCGCACCAGGAACAGCCCGAACGTCACTGCACGGCGCAGGCAATCAAGCAGCGGCCCATCGGCAATCACGCCCATGCCGCATTCGTGCAGGGACTGGTAGCACAGCTCCAACGGATCGAGCAGCTCGCGGTTGTTCTGCAACACCTCGGCGCTGGCGGGCGTCGAGGCCTTCAACGAGGCCTGGGCCCAGTTGCGCGTGGCCCGCAGGCGCTCACGCAATTGCTTGAGCACCGCACGATAGGGTTCGGCGCTGTCGCCGGCCTGGGCGCGCAAAGCCGCGCTGGCGTTCTGCATGGACAGGTCGGCCGCCAGGTGATCGACATCGCGCAGATAAAGGTCCGCCGCCATCCAACGCGCCAGCAACAGCACTTCACGGGTGACCGCGGCGGTGACGTTCGGGTTGCCGTCGCGGTCGCCGCCCATCCACGAGGCAAAGCGGATCGGCGCGGCTTCCAGGGGCAAGCGCAGCCCGGTGGCGGCGTGAAGGGCCTGGTCGGCCTTGCGCAGGTAATTGGGGATGGCGTGCCACAGCGAATGCTCGATCACCGCGAAACCCCACTTGGCCTCGTCCACGGGCGTGGGCCGGGTCCGGCGAATTTCTTCGGTGTGCCAGGCTTCGGCGATCAACCGTTGCAAGCGCTGGTGGATTTGCGCGCGCTCGGCGCTGGTGAGGTCGCGGTGATCCTGGGCGGCCAATTGCGCAGCAATGGCGTCGTATTTCTGGATCAGCGTACGCCGGGCGACTTCGGTGGGGTGGGCGGTGAGAACCAGTTCGATGTCCAGCCGGCCCAATTGCCTGGCCAGCGATTCAGCGCTGTGGCCTTCGGCACGCAGGCGCGCCAGCAGTTCGGGCAGCACTCGCGCTTCGAACGGTGCAGGCTTGGATTCTTCGCGCCGATGAATCAATTGGTATTGCTCGGCGATGTTGGCCAAGTTGAGGAACTGGTTGAACGCCCGCGCCACCGGCAGCAGTTCATCCTCGCTCAACTGGTTGAGGCTGGCGCTCAACTCGGCGTCCATGGAACCACGGCGATCAGCCTTGGCGCCCTTGCGGATCTGCTCGATCTTGTCGAGAAAGGTGTCCCCGTACTGGTCGCGAATGGTGTTGCCCAGCAGCTCGCCGAGCAGGTGGACGTCCTCGCGCAAACGGGCATCGATATCGGTCATCAGCAGTTCTCCAGCAAAAAGGTCCGGACAGCTTTGTAGGAGAGAGTGCCGATGCCAGTCGTTAATGACAAGCGACGAAGGGACTTTAAACCTTGTCAGGCAAAGCTAGTCTCATGGATAAGCCACACGACGGCTTGTCACTATCGCGCCCGCCAAAAGCAGGGCTATTGAGGTCATCATGAAAATCCGTGAGCTTGCCCAGCATTGGGAAGAAAACGCCAAGGGTCGCCTGACCCAGACCGGCTACACGATTCATCTCGACGTCGAGGCCGCGGCACGCCTGGCGGCCATCTGCGACATGTACCCCAAGCGCCACCCCGAAGAACTGCTCGGCGAACTCATCGGCGCGGCACTGGAAGAGCTGGAAGCCAGCTTTCCCTACGTCAGGGGATCGCAGGTAGTGGCCACCGATGAAGAAGGCGATCCGCTGTACGAAGACGTCGGGCCGACCCCGCGGTTCCTCGCATTGTCCCGCCGCCATCTGCACGAACTTTCCTCGCAGAACGACAAATCCAAACACTGACTCCTGCACTGACTTCTGTAGGAGCTGCCGAGCGAAGCGAGGCTGCGATCTTTTGATCTTTCACTCGGAACTCAAGTGTCAGTCGAAAGATCGCAGCCTCGCTTCGCTCGGCAGCTCCTACGCGCGCATCGCCCCAAAAAATGCGCACCTCACGGCGCCCGGAATACCGCTGCACGCCTTGAAAGTTCAGCTTTTTTGCCCCTGACCGATCAGTCAGCAATTCTTTTGGCGAATGGCCATCCTTGCCTGAACTTTTGAAAAACGCCTCGGGTCACACCGAGTAACCATACTGGAACGGCCGTTTAAATAAACGCGCCCTGGCGCCCGCGCCAAAACAGACGTCACGGCTTCGGTCCCAGCATGGATTCGTGTTTTTTCAGGAGTTTTCCAATGGAGTTGAAGCCTATGAATACCTGCACTGCCAAACCCTCATCCACTGGCCTGCGCGGCCTGAAGTTGGCTGCCCTGGCTATCGGTAGCAGCTTCATCCTGGCCGGTTGTGCCAGCAATCCACCGTCGGAGCAATATGCGGTCACGCAATCGGCGGTCAACAGCGCCGTCAGCGCCGGTGGCACCGAGTTCGCCGCGGTGGAAATGAAATCGGCCCAGGACAAACTCAAGCAAGCCGAAATCGCCATGCACGACGAGAACTACGAAGAGGCCAAGCGTCTGGCCGAACAGGCCGAATGGGATGCCCGCGTCGCTGAGCGCAAGGCCCAGGCCGCCAAGGCCGAACAGGCTCTCAAGGACTCTCAGAAAGGGGTTCAGGAACTGCGTCAGGAAGGCATGAACAAGGTTCAGTAAACCGCTCACGCCACGACGTATTTCTCATCGATAAAAGGACGACAGACTATGACGCACAAACATTTCATGATGCCCGCCCTGCTTGCCGCCTGCGTAGCCCTGGCCGCTTGCTCCCACGATCCGAACGCGAACCTGGAACAGGCCCGCACCAACTACAACGGGCTGCAGGCCGATCCGGCGGCGACCAAAGTGGCTGCGCTCGAAACCAAGGACGCCGCCGATTTCCTGGCCAAGGCCGACAAGGCCTACCTGGATAACGAAGACGAAGCCAAGGTCGACCAGTTGGCCTACCTGACCAACCAGCGTGTCGAAGTGGCCAAGCAGACCATCGCCCTGCGCAACGCCGAAGCCGAACTGAAAAACGCCGGTGACGAACGCGCCCGTGCATTGCTGGAAGCCCGTAACGCGCAGATCAAGCAGTTGCAGGACAGCCTCAACGCCAAGCAGACCGAGCGCGGTACCCTGGTGACCTTCGGCGACGTGCTGTTTGCCACCAACAAATCCGACCTGCGCACCAGCGGCATGACCAACGTGAGCAAGCTTGCGCAATTCCTCCAGGAAAATCCGGATCGCAAGGTGATCATCGAAGGCTACACCGACAGCACCGGCTCGGACTCCTACAACCAGTCGCTGTCCGAGCGCCGTGCCAGCTCAGTGCGCACGGCCCTGGTGAAAATGGGCGTCGATCCAGCCCGCATCGTGACCCAGGGTTATGGCAAGGAATTCCCGGTCGCCGACAACACCAGCGTCTCGGGCCGCGCCATGAACCGTCGCGTGGAAGTGACCATCTCCAACGACAACCAGCCCGTCGCCCCGCGTTCGACCATGAGCGCCAACTGATCGGGTGAATGAAACGAAAAGCCCCGCCTGGTTTCGTCAGGCGGGGCTTTTTCATGGCCGCATATATTTGGCTGTACCCCTTCCCTGTGGGAGCGAGCTTGCTCGCGATGGCGGTGGAACAGTCACCATCTCTGTTGACTGTAATGCCGCTATCGCGCGCAAGCTCGCTCCCACAAGGGATAGCGGTGTCCTTGAGATTGGATTACGGCTGCAGTTTTTGCGGGGTTTCCTGCCCCATGCACCGCACTGCACGCTTCTTCTCGTTGATCAGCACGCCGGTCAGGCCTTTCTGCTCGGTGTCGAACAACACCAGCACGCCATCGATGCACTGGGCGACCTGCGGCGCCGGCTCCAGGGAGACCTTGTAGTCCTCGCCCGGCACGGTCTTGAGCATGGTGAACTGGTTGAGCAGCAACGCATCCTCGGGCTTGGCGAAATGCAGGTAGCCGTAGTACCACAGCACCGCGACAGTGCCGAGGATGCTGCAGATACCGGTGATGATCAGGGGGATGGCGTTACGTTCTTCGCTCATTGCGGGTTCTCGGATGGTTCAACAGGGGATTTCGGATAATTAGGGACTTCACCCAGGCGGCGCAGGCCATCGAAATGCTGGGGGTCGTCAAGGTAGCGCAGCATCACCGTTCGCCAGGTCGGGTCGGCGAAGGTCTGCACATGCCCGCCGCGGGTCAGTTGCAACACCCTGGGCGGCGGCGCAGCTTGATACAAGCGGATGCCGTTGGAAAGAGGCACGATCGGGTCGTCGAGGCTGTGGTAGATCAGTTTTGGCACGCCGTTCAATTGCGCGATCGAGCCGATGGCGCTGTCACCGTCCGGCACCAGCCACGACAACGGCACTTGGAACGCCCAGGTCAGCCACGACGTGCCGAGGGCGAAACGCCCTACATCGCGGTAGCTGGCGGGCACCCCGTCCAGTACCAAAGCCTTGAGCTGCTGCTGGCGCTGGGGATGCTCGACCAGGTAATGCACCGCCAATGCGCCACCCAGGCTCTGGCCGAGCAGCACCAACGGCTTGCCCCTGACCTCGGGCGCATCGTCGAGCCATTTGAATGCCGCATCGATGTCCTGGTAAATCGCCGGCAGGCTCGGCTCGCCTTCGGAAACGCCATAGCCACGGTAATCGACCATCAACACCTGATAACCCTGCTCCGGCAACCACCAGCTCCCACCGAGGTGCCAGGCCAGGTTGCCGCCATTGCCGTGCAGGTGCAGCACCGTGCCCTTGACCTCGACACCCGGCTTCACCGGCAGCCACCAGCCACGCAGCTTCAGCCCATCAGCAGTGGTCAGGGTGACGTCGCGGTATTCGAGCTTGGCCCGCTCCGGCGTGAACGGCAGGCCGCGTTCCGGGTAGAACAGCAAGGAGCTGCAACCGCCCAGGGCCAGCAGCAGGCAAATGATGCCGAGGTTTCGCATCCGGTGAAGCCTCGCAAGTTAGGACTAAACGCCGTCTTGTGGGAGCGAGCAGGCTCGCTCCCACAAGGAATGAGGTGTGGTTAAAGGATATTGGAATAATCCGCTTCGATCCGATCCAGGCTCAGGTGGTTCAAGAAGTTGGAGAAGCACATCCAGGCCGACAGTGCATTCATGTCACGGAACTGCTCGGGCAGGTACTTGGGCGGTACGACCAGGCCTTCGTCCACCAACTGGCGCAACGTGCGCATGTCCTCTAGGGTGGTCTTGCCGCAGAACAGCAGCGGCACCTGCTCCAGCTTGCCTTTGCGCACGGCGAGCTGAATGTAGTTGTAAACCATGATGAAGCCCTTGAGGTAGGACAAGTCTTTGGTGAATGGCAGACCGGTCGGCACCGAGCCACGGAACACCCGGCTGGCGTTGCCGTAGCTTTCGGCCATTTCAAAACCCTGCTCGCGGAAGAACTCGAACACCTGCAGGAAATCGGCGCCCTCCTCCACCATATGAATGGCCCGGGTGCGGTTGGTGAGCTTGCGCAGGCGACTCGGGTAGGAGGCGAAGGTGATGATTTCCATGAGGATCGCCAGGCCTTCCTGGGTCACCGTCGACGAGGGCGGGCCCTTGGACAGGAAGGTGCAGATCGGCTGGTTCAAGCCATTGAGGGTGGTGCCGACGTGGACCAGCCCTTCGTGAACTTCCAGCGCCCGGACGTCGCGCTCGTTGAACATCGCGTCGGTGCGGATCTTGATGTAGTCGGCGCCCGCCGCCGCGTCAGCAACGATGCCGTCGGACTCGAACACACGGATGGTTTCCTCGGCCTCGCCGAACACCCGGTTGAGACGGTGTTGCAACAACCCGACGGCTTCCTTGGCGCTGAGCACCTTGGGTTCGTCCTTGAGGTCGCCACGGCCGTCGATGTTGTTCAGGTAATCGGAGAGCATCAGGCCCAGGTCGGCCAGGGTCGGGTCGCCTGCGTGAAAGGCGTCGGAGGCGGCGCCGTACAGTTCCTGGGAGATCAGCCCGAAATCCTCGGTGCCGCGCGCTTCGAGCATGCGCACCACCATGCGGTATTCCTTGCACATGCGGCGCATGATCTGGCCAACCGGGTTGAACTGCCCGAGCTGGCGGGTGATGTCGCGCTCGATGTTCTGGAACTCCAGCTTCACTTTGCTGGAGTCGAACGACAGGGGGCGGTTGAGGTAATAATCGCGGTCCACCGCCGGCAGTTCCTTGCCCTTGGCCTTGAGAAACCCCTTGCGGACGTTCTCGTCCCACTTCACCGCGTCGAGAATGCGAATCGGCGTCTGCGCCAGCACAATGCGATCGGACAAGGTGCGTATCGTCTGCTGGTAATCGTCCACCCGGAACTCCTGTGAAAAAACGTCCGCTTATAACCGTTATTGGGATTTGACCAGTCGCTGGTAGCGCACGGCTTCCGAGAACACGTCGGAATTGGCCGGGTCATCGAGGTAGCTGAAAACCTTGCTCATGTCGCTGTCCACCAGCACGCCATCACCCTCTTCGCTCGGGTTCGGCTGGCCGCTGAGGAGCTTCTGGCCGATGGCCTGGTTGATCTGTTCCATGTCCAGGTTGTAGACCACCAGTTCCTGCTTGTCGGTCAGTTCGAAACCGGCGATGACGAAATGTCCGCCAAACCGGGCCGGCACTTTTGCCGACAGGTACCAGCGGCTGCCGTGGCGAGAGACCGTCAGGGGAATGGCTTCGCGCTCCTGGGGCCTGGCCCTGAAGTAACTGATGGCCTGGTAGTGGTGCTTGCCGACTTCCGTCAGTTCCAGGTTCAACGGTTCGCCCCAGGCGTTGGTGCTGGTCCAGTGGCCGAGCAGGCCCTTGGGCGCGGCTTCGCTGTCGGGCAATGGCGCCTTGAACGACACCAGGCAACCACTGAGCAACAGCAACGAAACGGCCAGTACAACGGCACGCCAGGCTTTCATTGAAACTCCCTATGGTCTGTGGCGAGGGGATTTATCCCCGCTGGGCTGCGAAGCAGCCCCCTTTGCAGTCAGCTCCGTTAGCCAGATGTACCGAGTTGGCTGGTTTTGGGGCCGCTTCGCAGCCCAACGGGGATAAATCCCCTCGCCACAGGGGACTGTGGTAACCCTAAAAGGGCTACACCGACGCCAGTACCAAGTGCATGTAGCGGGTCAGGATGCCGAGCATGTCTTCTTCGGCTACCGGCTCGGCGCCATTGAGCAAGCCCTGATATTCCATCCGTCCGATAATCGCCGTCAACACTTTGGCATCCTGTTGCGGCTCGCGCGAGCCCAGAACCTGGAAAAACTGACACGTGCCGTGCAACAGGATTTGCTGATGAGAGCGTACCAGCACCGCCAGTCGCGGGTTGAGCAAGGCTTCCTGGCGGAACGCTTGTTCGGCCATCAGGTAGTCGCGACGGCTCTGCAGTTGATGCTGCACGTAGTCAGCGGTCATCCGCGCGATGTCGTCGGCCAATTGCGAGCGCGACTCGGCGCTGCCGTCCCCATAGGCAACCATCTCGCGCAGCAAGCCCTCGTTATTGGCCCACAACTTGGCCATGAAGGCCGCGCTGCGCTCCACGTATTGGGCGAAGGTATCGGTGAGCAGGTCATCGATGTCCTTGAAGTAATACGTGGTGGCCGACAGCGGCACGCCCGCTTCGGCGGCCACCGCGCGGTGTCGCACCGCCCGCACGCCATCGCGCACGACAATGCGCATGGCCGCGTCGAGAATCTTCTGTCGGCGCTGTTCACTGCCCTGTCGGCTGGCCTTGCGACCTTGGTACTGAACACTTTCAGCCACAGCAGTGGCGACGCCCGCTGCACCTTCTTGAGCCATTGCACGATTCACGACAGGTCTTTCCTCGCTGTTTCAGAAGTAACCAATTGATACGTTTGTACCAGACAGGCAATAAAAAGCCGCCCATCGAGGCGGCTTTTTATTTGAAGCACTTACGCTTGGGGCCGCATGTGCGGGAAGAGGATGACATCGCGGATCGACGGTGAGTTGGTCAACAACATCACCAGGCGATCGATGCCGATGCCTTCGCCGGCCGTTGGCGGCATGCCGTATTCCAGGGCACGGACGAAGTCGGCGTCGTAGTGCATGGCTTCGTCGTCGCCGGCGTCCTTGTCGGCCACCTGGGCCATGAAGCGCTCGGCCTGGTCTTCCGCGTCATTGAGCTCGGAGTAGGCGTTGGCGATTTCACGACCACCGATGAACAGCTCGAAGCGGTCGGTCACGCTTGGGTTCTCGTCGTTGCGACGGGCCAGAGGCGACACTTCGAACGGGTACTGGGTGATGAAGTGCGGCTGCTCCAGCTTGTGCTCGACCAGCTCTTCGAAAATCATCACTTGCAGCTTGCCCAAGCCTTCGAAGCCGAGCACCTTGGCGCCGGCCTTCTTGGCGATGGCGCGGGCCTTGTCGATGTCCTGCAGGTCGGCGGCGGTGATTTCCGGGTTGTACTTGAGGATCGAGTCGAACACCGACAAACGCACGAACGGCTCGCCGAAGTGGAACACCTTGTCGCCGTACGGCACGTCGGTGCTGCCCAGGACCAACTGCGCCAGCTCGCGGAACAGTTCCTCGGTCAGGTCCATGTTGTCTTCGTAGTCGGCGTAGGCCTGGTAGAACTCGAGCATGGTGAACTCGGGGTTGTGCCGGGTCGAAACGCCTTCGTTACGGAAGTTGCGGTTGATCTCGAAGACTTTTTCGAACCCGCCGACCACCAGGCGCTTGAGGTACAGCTCCGGGGCGATACGCAGGAACATTTCCATGTCCAGGGCGTTGTGGTGGGTTTCGAACGGCTTGGCCGCCGCGCCGCCAGGGATGGTCTGCAACATCGGCGTCTCGACTTCGAGGAAGTCACGCTTCATCAGGAAGCTGCGGATGTGGGCGATGACTTGCGAACGCACGCGGAAGGTCTGGCGCACCTCTTCGTTGACGATCAGGTCGACGTAGCGCTGGCGGTAGCGCTGCTCGGTGTCGGTCAGGCCGTGGTGCTTGTCCGGCAATGGGCGCAGGGACTTGGTCAGCAGGCGCACGTTGGTCATTTCGACGTACAGGTCGCCCTTGCCGGAGCGGGCCAGGGTGCCTTCGGCAGCGATGATGTCGCCCAGGTCCCAGGTCTTGACGGCGGCCAGGGTTTCTTCCGGCAGGGTCTTGCGATTGACGTAGACCTGGATGCGCCCGGTCATGTCCTGAATCACCATGAACGAACCACGGTTGAGCATGATGCGACCGGCAACCTTGACCGGAATCGCCGCCTCGGCCAGCTCTTCCTTGGTCTTGTCCGCGTACTTCTTCTGCAGGACGTCGCAATACGCGTCGCGGCGGAAGTCGTTGGGGAAGGCCTGGCCCTTGGCGCGCTCGGCAGCAAGCTTTTCCTTGCGCAGGGCGATCAGGGAGTTTTCTTCCTGTTGCAGGGCTTGCGGGTCGAGTTCTAGGTCGCTCATGTCTTTAAGGTTTCCATCACAGGTTCGTTGCCCCCGGCCCCGGGGCCGGAGTTTGCGGGCAGGCCTCGCTCCCATGGAAGCGTGCCTGCCCACCGCGTGGGTGTCGCGTTACAGCCCTTGCTTGAGGCTGGCGATCAGGTATTCATCGATGTCGCCGTCGAGCACTTTGTCGCAGTCGCTGCGTTCGATGCTGGTGCGCAGGTCCTTGATCCGCGAGGCGTCGAGCACGTACGAGCGGATCTGGTGACCCCAGCCGATGTCGGACTTGGTGTCTTCCAGGGCCTGGGACGCGGCGTTGCGCTTCTGCACTTCCTGCTCGTACAAGCGGGCCCGCAGCATCTTCATCGCAGTGTCTTTGTTCGCGTGCTGGGAACGCTCGTTCTGGCAACTGACCACGGTGTTGGTCGGTACGTGGGTGATCCGCACGGCCGAGTCGGTGGTGTTGACGTGCTGGCCACCGGCCCCGGAGGAACGGTAGGTGTCGATGCGCAGGTCGGCCGGGTTGATCTCGATTTCGATGTTGTCATCGATTTCCGGCGAGACGAATACCGCCGAGAACGAGGTATGGCGACGGTTGCCGGAGTCGAACGGGCTCTTGCGCACCAGGCGGTGCACGCCGATCTCGGTCCGCAGCCAGCCGAAGGCGTATTCGCCCTTGATGTGCACGGTGGCGCCCTTGATCCCGGCGACTTCACCGGCCGACAGTTCCATGATGGTCGCGTCGAAACCGCGTTTGTCGGCCCAGCGCAGGTACATGCGCAGCAGGATGTTGGCCCAGTCCTGGGCTTCGGTGCCGCCGGAACCGGCCTGGATGTCCAGGTAGGCGTTGTTCATGTCCATCTCGCCGCTGAACATGCGACGGAATTCCAGCTTGGCGAGGTTCTCGTCCAGGCGCGTCAGCTCGGCGACGACATCACCGACCGCGCCTTCGTCGTTCTCTTCGACAGCCATGTCCAGCAGGTCGCGGCAATCGGCCAGGCCACTGGACAATTCGTCCAGGGTCTCGACGATCTGCGCCAGCGCAGAACGCTCGCGGCCCAGCTCCTGGGCGTACGAAGGGTTGTTCCAGACATTCGGATCTTCAAGCTCGCGATTGACTTCGGTCAGGCGCTCATGCTTTTGATCGTAGTCAAAGATACCCCCGAATAGTTTCGGAGCGCTCGGACAGGTCCTTGATGGTGTTCAGGATCGGGTTGATTTCCATGGCGGGCAGCACTCGTTGGCGAACTTTTGAAAGCCGGCGAGTATAACGTAATCAGGCGCCAGCGGCAGCCCGCCTGGCGGCTTTAGGGGGAATGAGATTCAGCGCACTGTGGCGAGGGGATTTATCCCCGTTGGGCTGCGAAGCAGCCCCAAATGCAGTCAACTCAGTTTTCCTGGCACACCGAGTTGCCGGGTTTTAGGGCTGCTTCGCAGCCCAGCGGGGATAAATCCCCTCGCCACAATAAACCGCTCCGCCACAAAGGGAACCCTGCCAAGCCGGAGTTTATTCGACTCCAACCCGATTGCGCCCATTGTGCTTGGCCATGTACAGCCCCTTGTCCGCCGCGGAAATCAACTCCCGGCAATCGCTGCCCTGCTGCGGAGTGAAGGTCGAGACGCCGATGCTGATGGTCAGGTTCTCGCCTCCGTCAGGCGTGGTGTGGGGGATTTTCAGGGCGACGACGCTCTGGCGCAGTTTTTCGGCCATCAGCCGCGCACCGCCAGGGGACGTGCCAGGCAAGACCAGCGCGAACTCCTCGCCGCCATAGCGGGCCGGCAGGTCGGAAGGCCGACTGCATGACTCGCGGATCGCCGTGGCGACCTTGCGCAGGGCTTCATCACCCTCGAGGTGGCCGAAGTTGTCGTTGTAGGACTTGAAGTAATCCACGTCGATCATCAACAACGACAGCTGAGATTGGTCCCGCAGCGCCCTTCTCCACTCCAGTTCCAGGTATTCATCGAAGTGCCGGCGGTTCGACAGGCCGGTCAGGCCATCGGAGTTCATCAGCCGTTGCAACACCAGGTTGGTGTCCAACAACTGCTGCTGGCTGACCCGCAACGCGCGAAAGGCCGCGTCGCGCTGCAAGAGCATTTTGTAGGAGCGGGAGTGATAGCGGATGCGCGCCACCAGTTCGATGTTGTCCGGCAATTTGACCAGATAGTCGTTGGCCCCGGCGGCGAACGCCGCGCTCTTGATCAACGGGTCCTCCTTGGTCGACAGGACGATGATCGGAATGTCACGGGTCGCCGGATGACTGCGGTACTCGCGCACCAGGCTCAGGCCGTCGAGGCCTGGCATCACCAGGTCCTGGAGGATCACCGTCGGCTTGATGCGCACGGCGTGGGCGATGGCCTGGTGCGGATCGGAGCAGAAATGGAAATCGATGTTCTGTTCGTTCGACAGCCCGCGTCGCACCGCCTCGCCGATCATCGCCTGGTCGTCGACGAGCAGCACCATGGCGGCATTCTCATCGCGCTTGAAATCGTCGAGCTGTAGATCATTCATGGGGGCTCACCTGAATACTGCCTAGGGTGCGGGGGTTGGTCATTGGGTGAAAATCTCCACCAAGCGTGGCGCTATTTTATCCAGCGCCAGGATCTGCGCAGCCGCGTCGATGGCCACCGCCGCCTTGGGCATGCCGTATACCGCGCTGCTCTGCTGGTCCTGGGCGATGGTCACGCAGCCCTGCTGACGCATGAGTTTAAGCCCTTGCGCACCGTCGCGGCCCATGCCGGTGAGCAAGACGCCCACCGCATCACCGCTCCAGAAGTTGGCGACACTCTCGAAAAACACATCGATGGAAGGCCGATAGATCTCATTGACCGGCTCGGCGGTGTAGGCCAGCGTGCCATTTTTCAACAGGCGCAAATGATGATTGGTCCCGGCCAACAGCACCGTGCCGCTTTGCGGCGTCTCGCCCTGGCGAGCCAGGCGGACGTTGAATCCCGACACGCCGCTGAGCCACTCGGCCATGCCAGCGGCGAACACCTCGTCCACATGCTGGACCAGCACGATCGCCGGGGCGAAGTCGCGCGGCAGCCCCTTGAGCAGCACTTCCAACGCCGCCGGGCCGCCAGCCGACGATCCGATCGCCACCAGGCTGTTGCGTGACACCGACGCCCGCTGGGCAGCCGGCGTGACGCGCTCGCGGTTGCCACGCTCGCCGATCAGCCAGCCGATGTTGGCGATCTTGCGCAACAGCGGTGCCGCGGCGTCCTCGGGCCTGCCGACGCCCAGGGCCGGGGTATCGACCACATCGAGGGCACCGTGGCCCATGGCCTCGAACACGCGATGGACGTTCTGCTGGCTGTCGCCGGTAACGATCACGACGGCGCATGGCGTGTCGGCCATGATCCGCCGGGTCGCTTCCACGCCGTCCATGATCGGCATGAACAGGTCCATCAGGATCAGGTCCGGCGTGTATTCATGACAACGCTGCACGGCCTCGGCGCCGTTGGCGGCCACCCAGACCAGCTGATGCGCGGGCTCGAACGCCAGCGCACGGCGCAGGGCCTCGACCGCCAGGGGCATGTCATTGACGATGGCGATCTTCAAGCGCGTGCTCCTCCGATCAATTCGACCACGGCGTCGAGCAAGGCGTCGTCATGGAAGCTCGCCTTGGCTAGATAATAGTCGGCCCCGGCGTCCAGGCCGCGGCGGCGATCTTCTTCGCGATCCTTGTAGGAAACCACCATCACCGGCAGCGATTGCAAGCGGTTGTCGCGCCGCAGCAGCGACACCAATTCGATACCGTCCATGCGCGGCATGTCGATGTCGGTAATGAGCAAATCGAAATCCTCCGAGCGCAACGCGTTCCAGCCGTCCATGCCATCCACCGCCACTGCCACGTCATAGCCGCGATTGAGCAGCAGCTTGCGCTCCAGTTCTCGCACCGTCAGGGAGTCATCGACCACCAGGATCCGCTTGCGCGGGGCCTGGGCTTCGTTTTGCCGGGCAATGCGTTCCAATCGTCCGGTATCGAGCAGCTTGTCCACCGAGCGCAGCAGGTCTTCCACATCGACAATCAGCACCACCGAGCCGTCGTCGAGCAATGCCCCGGCGGAAATGTCCTGGACCTTGCCCAGGCGCTCGTCCAACGGCAACACCACCAGCGTCCGCTCACCGATGAACCGTTCCACCGCGACGCCATAGATGACCTCCCGTTCGCGGATCACCACGACCTTGAGGACCTGGCCGTTGTTGGGCGTCACCGGACGATTGAGCAATTGCGTGGCGGCCACCAGGCCAACATGGCGCCCCTCATGCCAGAAGTGCTGGCGGCCTTCGACCTGGACGATGTCTTGCGGCGCGAGGTCGCACATGCGCTCGATATGGGCCAAGGGGAACGCGTAGGCTTCGCCGCCGACTTCCACCACCAGGCTGCGCACCACCGACAACGTCAGCGGCACTTCCAGGTGGAAACGACTGCCGGCGCCCGCCGTCTGCTCCAACACCACCGCGCCGCGCAACTGCCGGACCATATGCTGGACCGCATCCAGGCCGACTCCGCGCCCGGACACTTCAGTGACCTTGTCCCGCAGGCTGAAGCCCGGCAGGAACAGGAAGGTCAGCAGTTCCTCTTCGCTCAGGCTGGCGGCGGTCTGCTCGGGAGAAAGCCCGCGCTCGACAATCGTCCGCCGCACCCGCTCCAGGTCCACGCCCGCGCCATCATCCGCCAGCTCCAGTACCAACAGGCCGGCCTGATGGGAGGCGCGCAGGCGAATCAAGCCTTCGGCGGGCTTGCCTGCCAGCACCCGTTGCTCGGGCATCTCGATGCCGTGGTCGACGGCGTTACGCAGCAGATGCGTCAGCGGCGCCTCGAGTTTTTCCAGTACGTCGCGATCGACCTGGGTTTTCTCGCCTTCGATTTCCAGGCGCACCTGTTTGCCCAGGCTGCGCCCCAAGTCCCGGACCATCCGCGCCTGCCCCGCAAGCACATCGGCAAACGGTCGCATGCGACAGGCCAGTGCCGTGTCGTACAACACTTGTGCCCGCTGGCTGGCCTGCCAGGCGAACTCATCCAGCTCAGCGGTTTTCTGCGCGAGCATCTGTTGGGTTTCGGCCAGCAGCCGCCGCGCATCGTTGAGGGCTTCCTGGGCTTGCAGGCTCAGCGCGTGATCCTTGAGATGCACGTTCAGGTCTTCGAGGGCGCGCAGGCCATTGCTTTGCTGGCGCCTGATCCGTTGCATCGTCGCCAGCCAGGGCTTGAGGCGCTGGGTTTCGACGAGGGATTTGCTCGACAGGTCCAACAGGCTGTTAAGGCGTCCGGCCGTGACCCGCAAGACGCGCTCGCCGCCCTCGGTGGTGCGTTTTTTCTTGGCGGTCGGTTCCAGCGGTTCCATGGACATCGGCTCGGGCGCTTCGCTACGCACGGGTTCGGCGGGTATCTCGATGGTCGGCGCCATGACGGTGGGAGTCGGAGCTGGCGTTGCGGACGGATCCAGCAGGTGTCCCAACAACCCGACATAGGCCTCGATGTCCTCGGCAGAAACGCTGTTGCCGGGGGTCGCGATACGCGTCAGCAAGTCCGTGCCCTGCAGCAGCGCGTCGATATGCTCGGCGCGCAAGACCAGCCGCCGCTCCTGGGCGCTGACCAGGCAATCTTCCATCACATGGGCCACGCTGACGCCGGCATCGACCCCGACGATTCGCGCCGCGCCCTTGAGCGAATGGGCCGCACGCATGCACGACTCCAGGTGATCGGCCTGGGTCGGATCGCGCTCCAAGGCCAGCAAACCGGCACTCAATACCTGGGTCTGGGCTTCGGCTTCCAGGCTGAACAGCTCCAGCAACGAGGCATCGCGCATCTGGTCGGGGGTCATGACAGGCTCCGGGACACCGCGGACAGCAATTGCTCTTCGTCCAGCCAACGCAGGCTGCGTCCTTTGTACTGCAACACGCCACGGGTGTACTTGCCCGCCGATGGCGAAGCGTTCGCCAGGATGCGCTCGTCGATGGCATGGATGCCGTCCACTTCATCGACTGGCATCAGCACCGGCCCACCTTGGGCGGCGACGATCAGCATGCGTGGCATGATCCGCCCACCGGAGGGCGCCGGCGAACCCGGCTCCAACCCCAGCAGTTCTACCAACGACAGGCAGGCCACCAGGGCGCCGCGTACATTCGCCACCCCCAGCAGGGCTCGCGAACGCTGGTGGGGCAACGAATGGATCGCCTGCAAGGGCGCCACTTCCACCAGGCTGCGGGTGCTCAGGCCGAGCCACTCTTCACCCAGGCGGAACATCAGCAGCGAGCGCGTGACAATATCGCTGTCGACCGGGGCATAAACCAGCTCCCGCTCATCCTGGCGCAGCGCATAACGGTCGAGCAAACGGGTGGCCGCCGCCGAGTACACCGAGCAGTTGCGGCAATGGATGTGCTCGGCCAGCAAGGGACAGGACTTGTCGCCATGCACGCCGATGCGGTTCCAGCAGTCGTCGATGGCCTGGGCGTCGTCATGGGTCACGTTATAGGAAGCCGAACCGCTCATCGTTTGTGCTCACTGTCTGCCGCGCGACCACTGCGGGCCGCACGTTCCTGCAATCGACGGGCGCCGACCGCGTCTCCCTGGGAAGCCAGCAGCGCCGCCAGATGCACCAGGGCCTCGGCGTGTTGCGGCTCAAGATAGAGCGCCTTGCGATAAAACCCCTGGGCCTCCAGCGCATTGCCGGCCATGTCGCTGAGCAGGCCCAGCCAATAGAAAACCTGGGCGTTCGGCGCGTGGCTGCGCAGATATTCTTCGCACACCGCACGCGCCTCGGCGCTCTTGCCACCGTTGGCCAGGGCGGCGATGTTGGCCAGCAACGTCGCGGCGTCGCTGCTTTTCGGTTCGGTAATCGGCGTCACACTCGCGGCGAATGGTCGCGGCCGACTCACGGGCGCTGCGACGCGCGATGGCGGCTGGCGGATCGGCAGCGGCGTCGGCATCAACGTGGGCAACGGTTGCGGCTCCGGTGCGCCCTGGCGGCTGAAGGCGAACGACTGGGCAATGCCGATCGAACGCATGCCCAGCCGTCCGAGCAAACTGCCCTCGGCGGGACCGATGAACAGCACGCCGTCCTGATGGGTCAGGCGCTTGAGCACCTCGAACACCTGCTGCTGGGTCGGCTGGTCGAAATAAATCAGCAGATTGCGGCAGAACACGAAGTCGTAGGGGGCCTCGTTTACCAGCAACGCCGGATCCAGCACGTTCCCCGTTTGCAGGCGCACCTGTTCGCGTACCCGCTCGTCGAGGCGATAGCCTTCGTCTTCGGCATTGAAATATCGCTCCCGAAAGCCAATGTCCGCGCCACGGAAAGAGTTGCGGCCATAACGCGCTTGCCTGGCCTTGTCCACGGACAAGGGACTGACGTCCATGCCATCGACCTTGAACTGGTGCGGCCCCAGGCCTGCATCGAACAAGGCCATGACGATCGAGTACGGTTCCTCGCCGGTGGAGCACGGCAGGCTGAGGATACGCAGGGCACGCAGGTGCTTGATGTCGGCCAGGCGCTGGGTTGCCAGCCGAGCCAACGTCGCGAAGGACTCGGGGTAGCGGAAGAACCACGTCTCCGGAACGATCACCGCTTCAATCAGCGCCTGTTGCTCCTGGGCGGAGTGCTGCAAGCTTTGCCAGTAGTCATCGGTGGTTCGACCGGGCACGGCAAGGACCCGCTGGCGCACAGCCCGTTCGATAATGGCGGGGCCGACGGAGGTCACGTCCAGGCCGATGCGTTCCTTGAGGAAGTCGAAGAATCGCTGGTCGCTGTTCATGCCCGTTCCTCGAAGTCATCGGGACTTAGCGGCGGCGAGGGAAACAGCAGCGCGCGAACGGATTCGTCGAGCAAGTCGTTGACCCGCACCCATTGCATCATTCCTTGTGCATCTTCGCGTACCGGACCGAGGTAAGGCGCCTGGCGATTGTCCAGGCCATAGGGTTTGAAATCCGCCGGATCACAGCGCAAGGTGTCGGTGGCCTGCTCCAATATCAAGCCCAGCACCTGTCCGGTTTGCTGCGCCCCCGGCCGATACTGCACCAGTACCAGCCGGGTGCTGGTGCGCGCCTCGGCGCTCTGGCCAAAGGTCAACGCGCACAGATCGATCACCGGCACCACCACGCCGCGCCAGGCAAATACCCCCGCGACCCAGGACGGCGTCCGGGCGATCGGCTTGAGTGGCAGGCGCGGCAATACTTCCACCACATCGGTGGCTTGCAGGGCGTAGCGCTCGTTACCGATGCAAAACATCAGGAACAACGTCTGCCGGGCCGCCGAAACGGCGCCACGGCGGGCTTCTGGCTCGCTCATCAGACTTTGAAACGCGAAACGCCGCTGCGCAGTCCCACGGCCACCTGACTGAGTTCGTCGATGGCGGAACTGGCCTGGCGCAGGGACTCCACGGTCTGGCTGCTGGCATCGCCCAATTGCACCAGCGCGTGGTTGATCTGCTCGGCACCGGTGGCCTGGGCCTGCATGCCCTCGTTGACCATCAGCACCCGCGGCGCCAGGGCCTGGACTTGATGGATGATCTGCGACAGCTGTTCGCCCACCTGCTGCACTTCGGCCATGCCTCGGCGCACTTCCTCGGAGAATTTGTCCATGCCCATCACGCCAGCCGAAACAGCGGACTGGATTTCACGGACCATCTGCTCGATGTCGTAGGTGGCAACAGCGGTCTGGTCGGCCAGGCGGCGCACTTCGGTGGCAACGACGGCAAACCCGCGACCGTACTCGCCCGCCTTCTCGGCCTCGATGGCGGCGTTGAGGGACAACAGGTTGGTCTGGTCGGCCACTTTGACGATGGTCACTACCACCTGGTTGATGTTGCCGGCCTTCTCGTTGAGGATCGCCAACTTCGCGTTGACCAGGTCGGCGGCGCCCATCACCGAATGCATGGTGTCTTCCATGCGCGCCAGGCCTTGCTGTCCGGAGCCGGCGGCGACCGAGGCCTGGTCGGCGGCGGTGGACACTTCAGTCATGGTGCGCACCAGGTCGCGGGACGTGGCGGCGATTTCTCGGGAGGTCGCACCGATCTCGGTGGTGGTCGCTGCGGTTTCAGTGGCCGTGGCCTGTTGCTGCCGGGACGTCGCGGCGATCTCGGTCACCGACGTGGTGACCTGGACGGATGAGCGCTGGGCCTGGGACACCAGGGCAGTCAGCTCGGCCATCATGTCGTTGAAACCGGTCTCCACCGCGCCGAATTCGTCTTTGCGCGCCAGGTTCAGGCGTCCGCTCAGGTCACCGCTGCGCATCACTTCGAGGATTTCGACGATGCGGCTCATCGGCGCCATGATCGCGCGCATCAGCAACAGGCCACACAACAAGGCGATGACCAGCGCAACCAGGAATGACAGGCCCATGGCGACCTTGGCGGCCGTCACCGCATCATCAATGGTTTGCATGGCCGTTTCAGCCAGGTCACGGTTGCGGTCGATAATCTGATTCAAATGTCCGCGGCCACCCAACCATGCAGGCGTCAGCTCTTTATCCAGCGCCAGCCGCGCCCCTTCGTAATCCTTGCGCTGGTAAAGATCCAGGACCTTGGCCACGGCCTGGTTGAAGGCTTGGTGATAGCCCTCGAACTCATCGAACGACGCCTGGTCGGCAGGGTTCTGTATCAGTTTTTGATAGTTCTGGATTTCTTCGCGCAGATGCTGCTCGAAGCCTTGATAGCGGGCCTTGTCCTCCGCGGTGATTTCCCGGTTCCCGGAGAGGCCGACGATCTGCTGGGTCAAGACATAGCTGTCTACCCAGCCGCCACGGATCATGGAGCTGTAGTAAACCCCGGGCACCGCATCGACCCGTACCTTTTCTTCACTTTCCTGGATCTTCCACAACCGTGAAAACGAGACAACCACCATCAGCAGCATGATGGCGATGATCACCGCAAAACTCGCCAGGATGCGTTGGCGCAATGTCCAATTCTTCACAGTAAAACCTCGGGACGCTTTGAATTGCCGGGAGTATAGCCGAGGGAGGCGGTGCGTCTGCATGGCGGTTGAGGGAGATTTTTGAAACCGTTTGCTCAAGCGTGAAACACGCACCGTGCCGAGGGAGCTTGCTCCCGCTCGGCGGCGCAGCCGCCGTCAACCGACCGAAAGGGTCCATTGGGAAACGCTGTTGGGGCGGCTTCGCCACCCAGCGGGAGCAAGCTCCCTCGCCACGGTGCGGTGAACTCAATAACATTGGACAACACAACACCATTGAGGGAGGTTAGGCAGCAGCCTGGCGCACCTGCTTCTCCAGTTCTGCCTTCAGCCCCGGCTCCAGCTTGAGTTGGCGCGCCAGTTCGTCGAGGTAGGATTTCTCCATGAAGTTTTCCTCGTCCACCAGCATCACGCTGGCGATGTACATTTCCGCGGCAATTTCCGGCGTGCTGGCCGCTCGGGCCACATCGGCAGGGTCCAGGGGTTTGTTGAGTTCGGCGTGCAACCAGTGCTGCAGTTCCTGGTCGTTGTCGAGCTTGGTGAATTCACCTTCGATCAATTGCCGCTCCCGCTCGTCCACATGGCCGTCAGCCTTGGCCGCCGCGACCAGGGCCTTGAGGATCGCCTGGCTGTGTTGCTCGACTTGCCCCGCCGGGACGCGGTCCAGGGTCTGCGGCTCGGTCTTCGGCGCGTTGCCCTGCTGGGCCTGCCAGTTGCCATAAGCCTTGTAGGCAATCACCCCCAACGCAGCCAAGCCGCCATAAGCCAAGGCCTTGCCACCGAAGTTGCGGGCCTTCTTGTTGCCCAGCAGCAACCCCATGGCCCCGGCGGCCAACGCTCCGCCGCCCGCGCCGGAAAGCATTCCGCCCAGGTTGCCGGAGCCGCCGAGCAACCCGCCCAGGCCGGAAGACGGCTTGCCCTGCGAACCGCCCGCCTTGTTCTGCAGCAGTTCCTGGCCGGACTTGAGAAGCTGATCGAGCAATCCACGGGTGTTCATTTGTTGCCTCCACGTTTTCAGGTCAACTTGAGGCCACCAGCCTAGATCGAAAGTGCCCTGTCGCCCTTGGCGAGATTGCTTCCAGATGTTGCCTGGCACGTCCAGCGTCAGCGCCGGCTCCCATTCTAAAAAAACGATATACACTCGGGGACATCGATAAATTCGCCCCCGGGTATCCCGCCATGATGACGCTGCGCCAGATCCGCCATTTCATAGCCGTGGCCGAAACCGGCTCGATCTCCGCCGCTGCGCAGACTGCATTCATCTCCCAATCCACCCTGACCCTGGCCATCCAGCAATTGGAGGAAGAGATCGGCGTCAGCCTGTTCAGTCGGCACGCCAAGGGCATGACATTGACGCACCAGGGGCACCAATTCCTGCGCCAGGCCCACCTGATCCTGGCCACCGTCGACAATGCCAAGCGCAGCCTGCAACAAAGCACCGACCAAGTGGCTGGCCAAGTCACCGTCGGCGTGACCAGCCTTGTCGCCGGTTACTACCTGGCGGACCTCTTGACCCGTTTCCAGCGCGCCTATCCTAACGTGGCGATCCGCGTCATGGAGGACGAACGACCTTATATCGAGCATCTGCTGGTCAGCGGCGAAATCGATGTCGGCGTCCTGATCCTGTCCAACCTCGAAGACCGCCACGCCCTGCAGACCGAAGTGCTGACCCACTCACCGTATCGCCTATGGCTGCCGGCCCAGCATCCGCTGCTGGAACACGACAGCATCAACCTGGCGGACGTGGCCCGGGAGCCGCTGCTGGAACACGACAGCATCAACCTGGCGGACGTGGCCCGGGAGCCGCTGATCCAGTTGAACGTCGACGAGATGGATCGCAACGCGCAACGCCTCTGGCGCGGCGCAGGCTTGCAGCCGCAGGTCACGCTGCGCACCGCCTCGACCGAAGCGGTGCGCAGTCTAGTGGCCGCCGGGCTGGGCGTGTCGATCCAGCCGGACATGACCTATCGTCCGTGGTCGCTGGAGGGCGACATCATCGAGGCACGCCCGATTGCCGACCTCAACCAGACGCTTGACGTCGGCCTGGCGTGGCGCCGGGGCACGGCGCGACCGGCGTCGGTCGATCCATTCCTGACCGTCGCTCGGGAGCAACGCCCAAGCGGGCGCAAGCCATCTATTTAATCGAACGCAGCCTTGAGTATTTCGAATTTGTCGGCCTTGCGGCTGAGCACTAGTCTTGCTGCATCGCCACAATCCCTTGTGTGAGAACAATCCATTGTGGGAGCGAGCTTGCTCGCGATGGCGGTGTGACAGGCGACATCGATTCGACTGATACACCGTCATCGCGAGCAAGCTCACTCCCACAGGTTCTTTGTTTCAACTGAGACCTATAAAAAATGGCCGGCACGCAAAACCCGTTCTGTACCGCGTTGCTGATCGACGGAGCGTTGGTCCCCGGCGAAGGCGTTGTCGAGCCGATCCTCAACCCCGCCACCGGTGAAGTACTCGTCCACATCGCCGAGGCCAGCCTCGAACAGGTCGAGACCGCGATCCTCGCCGCTCACCACGCCTTCCATGACTGGTCACGCACTACGCCACAACACCGCTCGAACCTGCTGCTGGAAATTGCCAGCGCCATCGAAAAAAACGCCGACGAACTGGCCCGCCTCGAATCACTGAACTGCGGCAAGCCGCTGCACCTGGCCCGCCAGGATGACTTGAGCGCCACGGTGGACGTGTTCCGTTTCTTTGCCGGCGCCGTGCGCTGCCAGACCGGCCAGCTCAGCGGTGAATACCTGCCCGGCTACACCAGCATGGTGCGCCGCGACCCGCTGGGCGTGGTGGCATCGATAGCGCCGTGGAACTACCCGATCATGATGGCGGCCTGGAAAATCGCCCCGGCCCTGGCCGCCGGCAACACCTTGGTGTTCAAGCCTTCGGAGCACACGCCGCTGTCGATCCTGGCCCTGGCGCCGACACTGGCGCAGATCCTGCCGCGCGGCGTCATCAATATCATCTGCGGTGGCGGTGAAGGCGTCGGCAGCCACCTGGTCAGCCATCCGAAGGTGCGCATGGTCTCGTTGACGGGGGATATCGTCACCGGGCAGAAGATCCTCCAGGCCGCGGCGAAAACCCTCAAGCGCACGCATCTCGAACTGGGCGGCAAAGCCCCGGTGATTGTCTGTGACGACGCCGACCTGCGGGCAGTGGTCGAGGGCGTGCGCACCTATGGTTATTACAACGCCGGCCAGGATTGCACCGCGGCCTGCCGGATCTACGCCCAGGCCGGCATTCATGACCAACTCGTGGCCGAACTCGGTGCGGCGGTCGGCAGCCTGCGCTTTGCCGGCAAGCGCGACGCCGACAACGAAATCGGCCCGCTGATCAGCGTCCGCCAACGCGACCGGGTCGCCAGTTTTGTCGAGCGCGCCCTCGGCCAGCCGCATATCGAACGCATCACAGGTGCGGCGGTACATTCCGGCGCCGGTTTCTTTTACCAGCCGACACTGCTGGCCGGCTGCAAGCAAAGTGATGAGATCGTCCAGCGCGAGGTATTCGGCCCGGTCGTCACCGTGACCCGCTTCGACGAACTCAGCCAGGCGGTGGATTGGGCCAATGATTCGGAATATGGCCTGGCGTCCTCGGTGTGGACCCAGAACCTCGACAAGGCGATGCAGGTGGCGGCGCGGCTGCAATACGGCTGCACTTGGATCAACAGCCATTTCATGCTGGTCAGCGAAATGCCCCACGGCGGACTGAAACGTTCGGGCTATGGGAAAGACCTGTCCAGCGACTCGCTCCAGGACTACAGCGTGGTGCGACACATCATGGCCAGGCATGGCCAGCATCTCTAGATAACAGCACTACTCTAATAACAAGCCATTCGTGGCGCTTCACCGGTTCAAAACTGCCCCGACCATAATTAAAGCAAGAGGGATTTCCATGTACGCGCACAAGACCGTATTGCTCAGTGCAATCACCACGGCGTTGCTGACCAGCGTCAGCCTGCAGGCCGCCGAACCGCTCAAGGCCGTTGGTGCTGGCGAAGGCCAACTGGATATCGTCGCCTGGCCGGGCTACATCGAACGCGGTGAAAGCGACAAGGCCTACGACTGGGTCACAGGTTTCGAGAAGGAAACCGGCTGCAAGGTCAATGTGAAAACCGCCGCGACGTCCGATGAAATGGTCAGCCTGATGACCAAGGGCGGCTACGACCTGGTGACCGCCTCGGGCGACGCGTCGTTGCGGCTGATTGCCGGCAAGCGGGTGCAACCGATCAACACCGCACTGATCGCCAACTGGAAAAACCTCGACCCGCGCCTCAAGGATGCGCCGTGGTACGTGGTCAACCAACAGACCTACGGCACCCCGTACCAATGGGGCCCGAATGTACTGATGTACAACACCAGCGTGTTCAAGCAGGCACCGACCAGTTGGAGCGTGCTGTTCAACGCCCAGGATTTGCCCGACGGCAAGCCGAACAAGGGCCGCGTGCAAGCCTACGATGGCCCGATCTACATCGCCGACGCGGCGCTGTACCTCAAGACCGCCAAGCCTGAGCTGGGTATCAAGGACCCGTACCAACTCGACGAGGCCCAATACAAGGCGGTGCTCGAATTGCTGCGGGGCCAACAGCCGTTGATCCATCGCTACTGGCATGACACCACCGTGCAGATGAGCGATTTCAAGAACGAAGGCGTGGTGGCGTCCGGCGCCTGGCCGTATCAGGTCAACGGCCTGATGAACGAGAAACAGCCGATCGCCTCGACCATTCCGAAAGAAGGTGCCACCGGCTGGGCCGACACCACGATGCTGCACGCCGAGGCCAAGCATCCGAACTGCGCCTACAAATGGATGGATTGGTCGCTGCAACCGAAAGTCCAGGGCGACGTCGCCGCGTGGTTCGGCTCCTTGCCTGCGGTGCCGGCGGCGTGCAAGGGCAGCGAGCTGCTGGGCGCCGAAGGTTGCAAGACCAACGGCTTCGATCAGTTCGACAAGATCGCCTTCTGGAAAACCCCACAGGCCGAGGGCGGCAAGTTCGTGCCGTACAGCCGCTGGACCCAGGATTACATTGCGATCATGGGCGGACGCTAAGCGCAGCCGAACACTGTTTTTGTGGCGAGGGGATTTATCCCCGCTGGGCGGCGAAGCAGCCCCAAAGCAGGCGACTCAATCTGTCTGATACCCACAGGTGTCAGGTTTTGGGGGGCTTCGCCCCCAGCGGGGATAAATCCCCTCGCCACGAGTCCGTGCCTGTCCCCTGGTAATGATTTAACGAAAGCCCGCTTTTCCGGAGCCCGCACCATGACGCTTGCAGTCCAGTTCACCCACGTTTCCCGTCAGTTCGGCGAGGTGAAGGCCGTTGACCGGGTCTCCATCGATATCCAGGACGGCGAGTTCTTTTCCATGCTGGGCCCTTCCGGCTCGGGCAAGACCACGTGCCTGCGGCTGATCGCCGGGTTCGAGCAGCCCAGTGCCGGTTCGATCCGCATCCACGGTGAAGAAGCCACCGGGCTCGCGCCTTATCAGCGCGACGTCAACACGGTTTTCCAGGACTACGCCCTCTTTCCCCACATGAACGTGCGCGACAACGTGGCCTACGGTTTGAAAGTCAAAGGCGTGGCCAAGGCAGAACGAATCAAGCGCGCCGACGAAGCATTGGAGATGGTCGCCCTGGGTGGCTACGGCGAGCGCAAGCCGGTGCAGCTTTCGGGCGGCCAGCGCCAACGCGTCGCCCTGGCCCGCGCGCTGGTCAATCGTCCTCGGGTGTTGCTGCTGGATGAACCGCTGGGCGCCCTCGACCTGAAGTTGCGCGAACAAATGCAGGGCGAGTTGAAGAAGCTGCAACGCCAGCTGGGCATCACCTTCATTTTCGTCACCCACGACCAGACCGAAGCGCTGTCGATGTCGGATCGCGTCGCGGTCTTCAACAAAGGTCGGATCGAACAAGTCGATACCCCACGCAACCTCTATATGAAACCGGCAACCACCTTCGTTGCCGAGTTCGTCGGCACCTCCAACGTGATCCGTGGCGAACTGGCCCGGCAATTGAGCGGTCATCCACAGCCGTTTTCGATTCGCCCGGAGCATGTGCGTTTCGCCGAAGGCCCGCTGGCCGGCCATGAAATCGAAATCCAGGGCCTGCTCCATGACATCCAGTACCAGGGCAGCGCCACGCGTTACGAGCTGAAACTCGACAACGGCCAGACGCTGAACCTCAGCCAGGCCAATACCCAATGGGTGGACAACGCGACCCAATACCAGACCGGCCAGCAGCTCACCGTGCGCTGGGCCCGCGAGGCAATGATCGCCCTGAATGACACCGGGGCCGAGGTCTGAAAATGAATACCTTGGCCCTCACGCGAACGCCCGCCCCCGGCTCACCGCTGCGGCGTTTTTCCAACGTGCTGTACCGACGCCCCAACCTGTACCTGTCGATGTTGCTGGTGCCACCGCTGATCTGGTTCGGCGCAATCTACCTGGGTTCGCTGCTGACCTTGCTGTGGCAGGGTTTCTACACCTTCGACGACTTCACCATGGCGGTCACGCCGGACCTGACCCTGGCGAATTTCGCGGCGCTGTTCCAACCGTCGAATTTCGACATCATCGTGCGCACCCTGGCCATGGCAATCGTGGTGTCCATCGCCAGCGCCATCGTCGCCTTCCCGATTGCCTATTACATGGCGCGCTACACCAGCGGCAAGACGAAGGCGTTTTTCTACATCGCGGTCATGCTGCCGATGTGGGCCAGCTACATCGTCAAGGCCTATGCCTGGACGCTGCTGCTGGCCAAGGGCGGCGTGGCGCAGTGGTTCGTCCAGCACCTGGGCCTGGGCCCTGTGTTGCAGTTCGTGCTGGGGATTCCCGGCGTGGGCGGCAGCACCTTGTCCACCTCACACCTGGGGCGCTTCCTGGTGTTCGTCTACATCTGGCTGCCATTCATGATCCTGCCGATCCAGGCGTCCCTGGAGCGTCTGCCGCCGTCGCTGCTGCAAGCCTCGGCGGACCTTGGCGCCAAGCCCCGCCAGACGTTCATGCAAGTGATCCTGCCGTTGTCGATCCCGGGAATTGCCGCCGGCTCGATCTTCACGTTCTCGCTGACCCTGGGGGATTTCATCGTGCCGCAACTGGTGGGACCGCCAGGGTATTTCGTCGGCAGCATGGTCTACGCCCAGCAAGGCGCCATCGGCAACATGCCCATGGCCGCGGCGTTCACGCTGGTGCCCATCGTGCTGATCGCCATCTACCTTTCCATCGTCAAGCGACTGGGGGCTTTCGATGCACTCTGACTCTCAAGCGTCGTGGGGCTTGCGGATCGCGGCATGGGGCGGGCTGGTGTTCCTGCACTTTCCCATCCTGATCATCTTCCTGTATGCCTTCAATACCGAAGACGCTGCGTTCAGCTTTCCGCCCAAGGGGCTGACATTGAAGTGGTTCAGCGTGGCCTTCTCGCGCCCCGACGTGCTGGAGGCGATCAAGCTGTCCTTGCAGGTCGCCGCTGTCGCGACGCTGATTGCCATGGTGCTCGGCACATTGGCCTCGGCAGCGCTGTACCGCCGGGACTTCTTCGGCAAACAGGGCATTTCGCTGATGCTGATCCTGCCGATCGCCCTGCCGGGAATCATCACCGGCATCGCCCTGCTGGCAACGTTCAAGACCCTGGGCATAGAGCCCGGGATGTTCACCATCATTGTCGGGCACGCGACTTTTTGCGTGGTGATCGTCTACAACAACGTTATCGCCCGCCTGCGCCGCACGTCCCACAGCCTGATCGAGGCCTCGATGGACCTGGGCGCCGACGGCTGGCAGACCTTTCGCTACATCGTCCTGCCTAACCTGGGGTCGGCGCTGCTGGCCGGCGGGATGCTCGCGTTTGCCCTGTCGTTCGACGAAATCATCGTCACCACCTTCACCGCCGGCCACGAGCGCACTTTGCCGCTCTGGCTGCTCAACCAGCTCAGCCGCCCTCGCGACGTGCCGGTGACCAACGTGGTGGCGATGCTGGTGATGATGGTGACGATGTTGCCGATATTGGGCGCGTATTACCTGACGCGCGGGGGTGAAAGCGTGGCGGGGAGTGGCGGGAAATAATCAATGAAGATCGCTCATCGCAGGAACCGCAATCCTGTGGGAGCGAGCTTGCTCGCGAATGCGTCGTGTCAGTCGCTGCAAAGGTGAATGACCTACCACTATCGCGAGCAAGCTCGCTCCCACAGGGGACTTGGAAACCATTCAAGAGGACAAGGACATGCAAACCAAACTGCTGATCAACGGCCATCTGGTCAACGGCGAAGGCCCTGGCCAGGCGGTATTCAACCCGGCCCTGGGTCGGGTCCTGGTGGAAATCAATGAAGCCAGCGAGGCCCAGGTCGATGCCGCCGTGCGTGCCGCCGACAGCGCCTTCGAATCCTGGTCGCAAGTGCCACCCAAGGACCGCTCCCTGTTGCTGCTCAAGCTGGCCGACGCCATCGAAGCCAACGGTGAGGAACTGGCGAAGCTGGAATCGGACAACTGCGGCAAACCCTTCAGCGCCGCGTTGAACGACGAGATCCCGGCGATTGCCGACGTGTTCCGTTTCTTTGCCGGCGCCAGCCGCTGCATGAGCGGTTCGGCGGGCGGCGAATACCTGCCGGGGCACACGTCGATGATCCGTCGTGATCCAGTGGGGGTTATCGCTTCCATTGCGCCGTGGAATTACCCGTTGATGATGGTCGCCTGGAAAATCGCTCCAGCCCTGGCCGCCGGCAACACCGTGGTGCTCAAGCCGTCGGAGCAGACCCCGCTGACCGCATTGCGCCTGGCGGAACTGGCCGCGCAGATTTTCCCCGCCGGCGTGCTCAACGTGGTCTTCGGCCGTGGGCAAACCGTCGGCAATCCGCTGGTTACCCACCCGAAAGTGCGGATGGTATCGCTGACCGGTTCCATCGCCACCGGTTCGAACATCATTTCCAGCACTGCCGACAGCGTCAAGCGCATGCACATGGAGCTGGGTGGGAAAGCCCCGGTGATCATTTTCGATGACGCCGACATCGACGCAGCCGTGGAAGGCATCCGCACCTTCGGCTTCTACAACGCCGGCCAGGATTGCACCGCCGCTTGTCGCATCTACGCCCAGCAAGGCATCTATGACCGGTTCGTCGAGAAACTCGGCGCTGCGGTCAGCAGCATCAAGTACGGTTTGCAGAACGAGCCCGACACCGAAATGGGCCCGCTGATCACCGCCCAGCATCGCGACCGCGTGGCCGCTTTCGTCGAGCGGGCCATCGCCCAGCCGCATATCCGCCTGATCACCGGTGGCAAGGCCGTGGACGGCAACGGTTTCTTCTTTGAACCCACGGTGCTGGCCGACGCCCAGCAGGACGACGAAATCGTCCGCCGCGAAGTCTTCGGCCCGGTGGTGTCCGTCACCCCGTTCCTCGATGAAGCGCAAGTATTGGCGTGGGCCAACGACTCGGACTATGGATTGGCCTCATCGGTATGGACCACCGACGTCGGCCGTGCCCATCGCCTGTCAGCGCGACTGCAATACGGCTGCACCTGGGTGAACACTCACTTCATGCTCGTCAGCGAAATGCCCCACGGCGGTCAGAAACGCTCCGGCTACGGCAAAGACATGTCCATGTATGGGCTGGAGGATTACACGGTGGTGCGGCATGTGATGTTCAAGCACTGAGCCGAAATACAGTTGATTCACGACCGGACGACAATGTCCGGTCGTGTTTTTTTAACGGCCATGGCAACACACTCACTTCATTTGTATCTGGCAGGCAATCGCGCCATCAACTCGCCTGTACGCCGCTTCATCTTCGCCCTGCCATGGGTGACCTCGAAGCAATCCTGGGCCCAATCCCTTGCCACAGGGTGTCTCACGGCACGTAACACCACTTCGCCAAGCGCATTGATGCTGAATTCGACAGTACACCCCGGAACCAATTGCAGGGCCTCGCGAATAGCCTTGGGAATGGTCACCCGTCCGTTGCTTGCTACCGTTGACGACATAACGCTCTCCTTTGAAATAGCGTGTTCAAAACTGCGAGACACGCCGCATCGCGTCTACGAGGTAGCGCATGGCGATCCGGTCGTTTTCCGACAACTCTCGATAGCGCTCGACCAACCTCAATTCCTCCAGGCTAAGCCGGCGCGACCGACGCTTGATGCCCAGGCCGGGAAAAACGCCCAGCATTTCGGTGATGCCCTGTAATTTCGTCATGACTTGTCCTTCGTTGCGTCGTTGGCCTGATAGCGCCTGGTGAACGGTTATGCCGGCTATCTCGCTAAAGAATAAGGAGGATTCCAAGCGTGAAAAGCGTTTTTTAGAGTAATTAGTCAAAAAACGCCGAAACGCCGTAAAAAAAAGAAAACTCTGTAAGAAAGTTTGACCGAACCCCGCATTGCCATCTCTCGATCCCATCATTTGCCCTATGATTTTGCGCCTCGGTGAACCGATCCAGCTCTCAGGTATCTGTTCTAACGTCCGTCGCGTTTGGCCAAAGGCATGTCCGAACCCTAATACCAATCCCTGTTCCCAGGATCGGCGCGGGATTGTTTCGATAGAAGGTTGTATTTATGCACCGCAGGAACCTGCTCAAGGCCTCCATGGCCTTTGCCGCCTACACCGGGCTCTCAGCTTCCGGGCTCATGGCTGCACGCGCCTGGGCGGCCGATCAGGCAGCCGATGGCGAAGCCCGGCCGTTCGATTTCGATGCGCTGAAAGACCAGGCCCGGCAGTTGGCCAGGAGCCCCTACACCGACACCAAGCAAGTCCTGCCGCCCACCCTGGCGCAGATGTCGCCCCTGCAATTCAACGCCATCAAGTACGACGCCAACCATTCGCTGTGGAACGCGGTGGACGGCCAGCTGGATGTCCAGTTCTTCCACGTCGGCATGGGTTTCAAGCAGCCAGTGCGCATGTACAGCGTCGATGCGAAGACGCGCATGGCCCGGGAGGTGCATTTCCGTCCGGAGCTGTTCAATTATGAGAAGACCACGGTCAACACCTCGCAACTGACCGGTGACCTGGGTTTCGCCGGGTTCCGGGTGTTCAAGGCACCGGAGCTGGACCGCCACGATATCGTTTCCTTCCTCGGCGCAAGTTATTTCCGCGCCGTCGACGCCAGCGGCCAGTACGGCTTGTCAGCCCGTGGCCTGGCCATCGACACCTACGCCAAGAAGCGCGAGGAGTTTCCGGATTTCACCAAGTTCTGGTTCGAAACCCCGGAAAAGAACAGCACCCGTTTCGTGGTCTACGCGTTGCTCGACTCGCCTAGTGCCACCGGTGCCTATCGTTTTGACATCGACTGCCAACCGACGCGGGTCGTCATGGAAATCGACGCGCATATCAACGCCCGTACCGCCATCGAGCAACTGGGTATTGCGCCAATGACCAGCATGTTCAGTTGCGGCACCGTCGAACGACGCATGTGCGACACCATTCACCCGCAAATCCATGATTCCGACCGGCTGGCCATGTGGCGCGGCAACGGTGAGTGGGTCTGCCGCCCGCTGAACAATCCCGCGACCCTGCAGTTCAACGCCTTCGCCGACAAGAACCCGAAAGGCTTCGGCCTGGTGCAGACCGACCATGACTTCGACAGTTACCAGGACACCGTCGACTGGTACAGCAAACGTCCAAGCCTGTGGGTAGAACCTACGACCGCATGGGGCGAGGGCTCCGTCGATCTGCTGGAGATTCCCACCACTGGCGAAACCCTCGATAACATCGTCGCGTTCTGGACACCGAAAAAACCCGTCGCCGCCGGTGATTCGCTGAACTACGGCTACAAGCTCTACTGGAGCGCCTTGCCTCCGGTCAGCACGGACCTGGCGCACGTCGATGCGACCCGTTCCGGCATGGGCGGCTTCATCGAAGGCTGGGCACCCGGCGAGCATTACCCGACCGTCTGGGCGCGGCGTTTTGCCGTGGACTTCAGCGGCGGCGGCCTCGACCAGTTGCCACCGGGCACCGGCATCGAACCGGTGGTGACCTGCTCCCACGGCGAAGTGAAGGATTTCAATGTGCTGGTGCTGGATTCGATCAAGGGCTACCGCATCACCTTTGACTGGTACCCGACCGACGATCGCGTGGACCCGGTGGAGATGCGGCTGTTCATTCGCTCCAAGGACCGGACCTTGAGCGAAACCTGGTTGTACCAGTACTTTCCGCCGGCGCCGGATAAGCGTAAGTATCCCTGACAGTAATCGAGTGTCTGGACTGGCCCAATCGTCGGATCGCCGCCCGGAGCAAGCTCGCTCCCACAGGGGGATATGTGAACAACACAACTCCACTGTGGGAGCGAGCTTGCTTGCGATGAGGCCGGTCCAACCACCGAATAATCCAGCCCGATAAACAAAAGCCCCGGCCAATACTGACCGGGGCTTTTTGTTTTATCAGGCCCTCAATCCCGCAAATCCGACTCATGGATCGGCTGGTCCCGATGCGTCGCCCGCTGGTACTGCGCCGGCCAGGTGGCCTTGCGTCCGCCCAGGTCATCATCGGCATGCAGCGCCCAATATGGATCACGCAACAGTTCGCGGGCGAGGAAGATGATGTCGGCCTGGCAGGTGCGCAGGATGTGCTCGGCCTGGGCCGGTTCGGTGATCATGCCCACGGTGCCGGTGGCGATTTCCGACTCCTTGCGTACCCGCTCGGCGAAGCGCGTCTGATAGCCCGGGCCGGTGGGAATTTCCGCATTCGCGGCGGTGCCGCCCGACGACACGTCAATCAAGTCCACCCCCAGCATCCTGAAGCGTCGCGCCAATTCCACGGTTTCATCCGGGTTCCAGCCGTCTTCGACCCAGTCGGTGGCGGAGACACGCACGAATACCGGGAGCTCTTCAGGCCAGGCAGCCCTGACCGCTTCGGTCACTTGCAACACCAGCCGGATGCGATTTTCGAACGACCCGCCATATTGATCGCGGCGCTGATTGCTCAACGGCGAAAGGAATTGATGCAGCAGATAGCCATGGGCCGCGTGGACCTCGACGACCTTGAAGCCGGCGGTCAAGGCGCGCTTGGCCGCGTCCACGAATGCCTGGATGACGTCGGCGATCTGCCCCTCGTCCAGTTGGACCGGTTGGGTGTGCTGCGGATCGAAGGCGATCGACGACGGGCCGACCGGCACCCAGCCACCGTCCTCCGGCTTGACGCTGCCATGCTTGCCCAGCCACGGCCGCCAGGTGCTGGCCTTGCGACCGGCGTGGGCGAGTTGAATGCCCGGCACGGCCCCTTGTGCGGTGATGAAACGGGTGATGCGCTGTAGGGGCTCGATCTGTTCGTCGTTCCACAAGCCCAGGTCCTGGGCGGTAATGCGACCATCGGCGGTGACGGCGGTGGCTTCAGTGAAGACCAGCCCGGCGCCCCCCACGGCGCGGCTGCCAAGGTGCACCAGGTGCCAATCGTTGGCCAGGCCATCGGCGCTCGAATACTGGCACATCGGCGACACCGCGATGCGATTGGGCAGGGTCAGTTGACGAAGGGTATAGGGTTCCAGCAGCAGACTCATGGGGCACCTCTCGAATCAGTGGGCAGGCTCCAGGGTTCTGTTTGAAAAGTCGACGAGTGACAAAAGGCGCAACACCCGCCCCCGCGGGCAAAGAAACAGACAAGACGTCACAAGGGCTATCAAGCAGTGCTTAGAGACTAGTCGACAACCTGGGAGGAAGCAGGGTTCAGACCTGAAAAACTGACGGTGTGACGCAACGCCACTCGCTCGAGGCTTGCTCGCATTTTGTGGCGAGGGAGCTTGCTCCCGCTGGGTCGCGAAGCGGCCCCCTGAATTCCAGCCATCACATCGCAAGGGGACGCTGGCGCGTCCAGCGGGAGCAAGCACCCACGCCACAGAGGCCGGGCACAGGATATGAGGGGTGTCTACCGCGGTTCGATATGGGCAATCATCAACTGCACCGTTTCCTGGCCGCGGAACTCGTTGAGGTCGAGCTTGTAGGCGAGTTCGACCCAGCGCACCGTAGGATTTGGCCAGATCTCGCGGTCGATGCCAAAGGCGATGCCATCGAGCTTCACCGAGCCGCACTCGCTTTTGAGGATGACCTTCAGGTGCCGCTCGCCCACCACGCGCTGCTCGACCAACTGGAACACGCCATGGAACATCGGCTCCGGGAAATGCTGGCCCCAAGGGCCGGCGTGACGCAGCGCCCGGGCCAGTTCCAGGTGGAACTCCTCCACCGCCAGGGTGCCGTCGGACAACAGCCGGCCGGTCAGGTCTTCTTCACGCAATTGCCTGCGCACTTCCGCGTCAAATGCCTCGGCGAACATCGGAAAGTTTGCCTCGGGCAACGTCAGCCCCGCCGCCATGGCATGACCGCCGTATTTGCTGATCAGCGTTGGATGCTGCGCGGCAACGACGCTCAGCGCATCACGAATATGAAAACCCGGCACCGAGCGGCCGGAGCCTTTGAGCAAACCGTCTCCAGCATCGGCAAAGGCAATGGTCGGACGGAAATACCGCTCTTTCATCCGCGACGCGAGAATGCCGATGACCCCTTGGTGCCACTGCGGATCGAACAGGCATAAACCGAACGGCATCGACTCCACCGGCAAATCCTTGAGCTGGGCCAGCGCTTCGCGCTGCATGCCCTGTTCGATGGACTTGCGGTCCTGGTTCATGCCATCCAGTTGCGCCGCCATTTCCCGCGCCAGCGTCGGGTCATCGGTGAGCAGGCATTCGATGCCCAGGCTCATGTCATCCAGGCGCCCCGCCGCATTCAGTCGCGGGCCGAGAATGAAACCGAGATCGGTGGACGTGATACGCGACGGGTCGCGCTTGGCCACTTCGAGGATCGCCTTGATCCCGGGACGGGCGCGGCCGGCGCGAATACGCTCCAGGCCCTGGTGCACCAGGATCCGGTTATTGGCGTCCAAAGGAACCACGTCGGCGACGCTGCCCAGCGCCACCAGGTCCAGCAGCTCGCCGATGTTCGGTTGGGGCTTGGTGGCATACCAGCCCAGGCTGCGCAAGCGTGCCCGCAGGGCCATCAGCACGTAAAAAATCACGCCGACGCCCGCCAGTGCCTTGCTGGGAAAATCACAACCCGGTTGGTTCGGGTTGACGATGGCATCAGCCGCCGGCAATTCGAGGCCGGGCAGGTGGTGGTCGGTGACCAGCACTTTGAGACCCGCGGCTTTCGCCGCCGCCACGCCTTCGACGCTGGAAATGCCATTGTCCACGGTGATCAGCAATTGCGGCTCGCGCTCCAGGGCGACTTCAACGATTTCCGGAGTCAATCCGTAGCCATATTCGAAGCGGTTGGGCACCAGGTAATCGACATGGGCCGCACCGAGCAGGCGCAGGCCCAATACCCCTACCGTGCTGGCGGTCGCACCGTCCGCATCGAAATCGCCAACGATCAGGATGCGCTGCCGGTGTTCCAGCGCCGTCACCAGCAGGTCTACTGCGGCGTCGATTCCCTTGAGCTGCTGGTAAGGGATCAGGCGTGCCAGGCTTTTATCCAATTCAACCGCAGATTGCACGCCTCGGGCGGCGTACAGGCGGGTCAACAGCGGCGGCAGGTCACCGAGGAATGGCAGGGTGTCGGGTAACTGGCGGGGTTCTATGCGCATGGGGAAAGACGAAAACTTCTCTTAAAGTGGGAATTCTTGTGGCGAAGGAGCTTGCTCCCGCTGGGCCGGGTTGGCGCTCCAGCGCGCAGCGGCCCTCCTCTTGTGGGCGCTGCGCCCCCAAGCGGGAGCAAGCTCCCTCGCCACGGTGAATCTATGCAATATGGCCCATCATCCACGCTCGCCCAGTAACCACTGCAGCTGCACTTCGTGCTGGCCACGGTCGTCGGTCACGAAAATCGTCCCTTCGCTGATCATCACGTCCCACTTGATGACCCGGGGCATGTCCCGGGCCAGGGTTTCGAGGACTTCCTGGGGCACGGCGGCGATGTTCACGTTCTTCAGCGTCTTCACGGCGGGAATCACCTTGCC
Organism: Pseudomonas sp. HB05; assembly: GCF_016756915.1. Taxonomy (NCBI): domain Bacteria; kingdom Pseudomonadati; phylum Pseudomonadota; class Gammaproteobacteria; order Pseudomonadales; family Pseudomonadaceae; genus Pseudomonas; species Pseudomonas sp. HB05. The sequence goes on along the minus strand of NZ_JAESPG010000012.1, from coordinate 31,343 downwards.
TTCCCAGACACGCAGGCTGCCATAGGCCAGCAGGCTGGTGCGCTCGGTGCGGCGCGAGCACCAGGTCAGGCGCTCGGCGTCCGGCTGGCCGACTTCGATCCAATGCAGCACGCGATCGTCCAGGCTTTTTTCCCACAAGGCGGGCTCATCGACGTCTGACAGACCACGACCGAACGACAGCAGCTCGTTGTACCAGAACGCGTAGGCCAGCAGGCGCACGGTCATGCGCTCCTCGGTTTCCGAAGGATGGCGGGCGATGGTCTGCTTCACGCTCTCATACACACTGCGGTCGAGGTCGGTGAGGTTCAGTTCAAACTTGTAGGTCGTGGACGGCTGGGCCATGAACGGGCTTCTTGATACGAGGAAAGGCGGCAAGTCTAACCGATGACACGGACAATCCACGAATTGCCGACCATCAACCTGCGGCGACTGACCTTGGCCTATGATAAAACGCTGTTCTCGTTCCGCCTTTGTCCTACAAGGATTCGTTATGTCGCTTACTGCCAAACCCCTTGCCGGCGTCAAGGTCATCGAACTCGGCACCCTGATCGCTGGCCCTTTCGCCTCGCGCATCTGCGGTGAATTCGGCGCCGAGGTGATCAAGGTCGAATCGCCCGACGGCGGCGATCCGCTGCGTAAATGGCGCAAGCTGTATGAAGGCACGTCCTTGTGGTGGTTTGTCCAGGCGCGCAACAAAAAATCCCTGACGTTGAACCTCAAGCATCCCGAAGGCCTGGCGATCCTTAAACAGCTGATCGGTGAAGCAGACATCCTGATCGAGAACTTTCGCCCCGGCGTGCTGGAAAAGCTCGGCCTGGGCTGGGACGTGTTGCACGCACTGAACCCGAAACTGGTGATGGTCCGGCTTTCCGGTTTCGGCCAGACCGGGCCGATGAAGGACCAACCCGGGTTTGGCGCCGTTGGCGAATCCATGGGCGGCTTGCGCTACATCACCGGTTTCGAGGATCGCCCACCCGTGCGTACAGGAATATCCATCGGCGACTCCATTGCCGCGCTCTGGGGCGTGATCGGCGCGCTGATGGCCTTGCGTCATCGCGAGGTGAATGGCGGCACCGGACAAGTGGTGGACGTGGCGCTGTATGAAGCGATATTCGCCATGATGGAAAGCATGGTGCCGGAATTCGATGTGTTCGGTTTCATTCGCGAACGCACCGGCAACATCATGCCCGGCATCACCCCATCGTCCATCCATACCAGCGCCGACGGCAAGCACGTACAGATCGGCGCCAACGGTGATGCGATCTTCAAGCGCTTCATGCAAATCATCGGCCGTGACGACCTGGCCAACGACCCGCAACTGGCCAGCAATGATGGACGCGACAGTCGCCGCGACGAGCTCTACGGCGTGATCGATCGTTGGGTCAACTCACTGCCGCTGGAGGCTGTCATCGAACAGTTGAACCAGGCTGGAGTCCCGGCCAGTCGGATTTTCAGTGCCGAAGACATGTTCAGCGACCCGCAATTTCTCGCCCGGGAAATGTTCCTGCAGGCCAAGCTGCCGGACGGCAAGGCGTTCAAGATGCCTGGGATCATCCCGAAGCTCTCGGAAACACCTGGCACGTCCGAATGGGTCGGACCGGCGTTGGGCGAGCACAATGCGCTGGTGCTCGGTGAGCTTGGCTACGATGCACAGCAAATCGCCAAACTGCGGGCCGATGGTGCTGTTTGATGCGACCGTGGATCTGCTGTGAACAAAAATCTCGAATTCACCATAGATCCATTGTGGGAGCGAGCTTGCTCGCGATTGCGGTGTGTCCGTTGACGTCGGAATTGGCTGACGCGACGCCATCGCGAGCAAGCCCGCTCCCACCCAGATTCAGCGCGGTCGAGTGGCCGCGCCAAGGCCTGAACGCCAGGCAAAAAGAAACCCCGAGAAGTGGGGAGACAACTCGGGGTTAAACGTGACCATTCAGGTCAGTACAACAAGCGACAAGCACCGGAGCACAATGCTTGCTCTTGTTGGTAAAAGGTCTGACTCACCAGGGTGTAGGAAGGTTCCCTAGGAAATGTCGCTCAATTCGGGACGGTCATGACCTTGTCGCGCGCCAGATTGCGCAATGCCGCAATCACGCAAGGCTCCAAGCGGCCTTCGGCAATCATCACGTCACGATGCAGGCCATCGACCACGTCAGTCAGTTGGCGCTTGTCGGCCAATTGGGCCTGATTGAACGCTCGCTCGACCATGATGGCGCCCGAGCGGTTCTTCAGCGTCACCAGGCACTCGCCCTTGGTACCGGAGGGAGTGAGCGTGACCTGGTACGGGCTCAAGGCTTCATTCAGCAACAGGCTGATACTTTCCATTCGATCACCCTTCATTAGTCCGAAAAAACAACTGCACAGTAAGTGACCGTTGGGCCTGGCGGAAAGTTCGCCAGCGCAACGAAGCGCCACATCCGAGACCTGTTCAAACGAGCATGCGCGTCCAATGTGACAGGCAGACAACAGCCATTGCCCGTCGCCGGGCTCACGCCAGGAACCGGTTCGAGCGCCGCCATCGCCGCCCGACATCGATCCACCCACCCAGGAGCCCTCGCAATTGCCCATCGGCACCATAAAATGGCACCGACCAGTGGTAGATGTCCCGTAATCCGCAGTTGAACATCAGTTGACGGTCAACAAATCGCGGCTTGCGGCTTTGCAATTGCTCCATCAGTTCACCATGCAGCAGCTCGGCAGTCGCCAATGGAAAGGCCGAAGAGTCTGTCAAACGGGTCCCTCGCAGTTTTTCGAAGCGGGTCGAAAACTGTTCCTCGTAACTTCTGTTGCACATGATCAGCCGTCCCTCGAGGTCTCGAATGAAGATCGGATCGGGAATGGCGTCCATCAGGGCTCGCTGGAAGGTCAACTGGTCGTTGAGTACCGCCTCGGCCTTGAGACGCTGATTGATCTGCGCCTGCAGGCGACGGCTCCACAGCAGGGACAACAGGCCGAACACGCCCGCCCCGACCACACACCAATAGCCCCACTGGGAGACACGTGCCCAGAGCGACGGTGCCTGGCGCGGGGCAATACTTGCCAACCATTTTGAGCGCAGCGCACGCATTTCTTCGACCGGGAATGCTTCCAGCGCCTTGTTCAAAATGCCCAGCAAAGGTCGCAGGTCCTGGCGCACAGCCAGATAATCGGGCTCCCATCGACCTTCGAGGTTGCTGCCCACCTGTAGCTGACCTGCGGGATAAAGGTGCGCGCCGGTTTCATTCTCGATGGTGGCATGGGCTTCCCGGCTCTCCACCAGCGCCCTCGCCTCCCAATAGGTCTTGACCGTGCGCAGCTCGATGGCCGGATGGTCGCGCTTGATCTGCGCTTCCAACGCGTGGCGTGCCGGCAACGCCAGGACCTTGCCATTGAGCTGCTCCAGCGAACGGAGCAGTGGCGCTCCGTTGCGCCCGACGAAGACCCAGCCGGAGCCTCCGAACGCATGGCTGAAACTCAGGAACTCCCGGCGCTCGTCGTTCATCGCCAGGGTGGTGGTCATGTCGGCCTCGCCGTTTTGCAACATCACGATCAATTGATCGGGAGAGAACGACTCCCGGTGGACGAACTCAAGGCCGGTCATGTGCGCGATATGTCGCAGAATATCGTCGTTCAGCCCATTCCATCGCCCGCGTTCATCTTTGAACAGGTACAGCGGGAATTGCATCGAGGCAACGACGACACGCGGATTTTCCCTGATCCACCGCAACTCCTCGGCATCAAGCGCCAGCCGCCCGCCCGGCTCGAACGGTGGTTGGCCGGAGGCCGCCAGTTGGGCCGCGCCGCCCCACTGGGTCCAGTACATCAGGACCAGGCCCATCATCCAGCTCAACACTGGTTTGCATCGGATAAAGAACAACATCTGCACTTCCTTCGAAATTACCCGCCCATCCCTCCAAGGGCGAAAACCCGGCCAGTTTGGCATGCAGAAACAAGAAAGCCCGTCAGGAGACGGGCTTCAAAATGTGACAGGTTAGAGCAGTCAGAGAGGCTTGCCGCGATTGCCATGCTGACTGACAAAGGCCTGCACGGCTTTCAAGTCGTTCGGCAACACCGTGCAACGCTCGTTTCGCTCAAACAAATCAGAAAGATGTGCAGGCAGTTCGAGCGCTTTTCCTACGCCCGCCTTCTCCACGGCTTCCGGAAACTTGACCGGGTGAGCAGTGCCCAGGATGACCATCGGGATATCCAGGCTGCGACGGCACTCGCGCGCGGCCCTCACACCAATAGCGGTGTGTGGGTCGAGCAACTCACCGCTTTGCCCGAACACCTCGGCGATGGTCTCGCAGGTCTGGGCGTCATCCACGGCCAGGGAATCGAACAGCTTGCGGGCTTCGGTCCAACGCTCGGCCTCGACGCTGAAACCGCCGCCCTGGCGGAAGCTGTCCATCAGGCTGGCGATCGCCGCGCCGTTGCGACCATGCAGATCGAACAACAGGCGTTCGAAGTTCGACGACACCATGATGTCCATCGACGGCGACAGCGTGGCGTGCAGGGTTTCCTTCACGTACTGGTTGCCGCTCATGAAGCGGTGCAGGATGTCGTTGCGGTTGGTGGCGACGATCAGTTGATTGATCGGCAGGCCCATGTTGCGCGCCAGGTAGCCAGCGAAGATATCGCCGAAGTTACCGGTCGGCACCGAGAACGATACCGAACGGGCCGGGCCGCCCAATTGCAGGGCCGCGTGGAAGTAATAGACGATCTGGGCCATGATCCGCGCCCAGTTGATCGAGTTCACCGCCACCAGCCGCGTGCCCTTGAGGAAACTCTGGTCGGCGAAGCTCGCCTTGACCATTTCCTGGCAGTCATCGAAATTGCCTTCGATGGCGATGTTATGGATGTTTTCGCCGAAGATGGTCGTCATCTGCCGGCGCTGCACTTCCGAGACGCGGTTGTGCGGGTGCAGGATGAAGATGTCGACGTTCTCGCAATGCTTGCAGCCTTCGATGGCGGCCGAACCGGTGTCGCCGGAAGTCGCACCGACAATCACCACGCGCTCGCCACGTTTCTGCAGCACGTAGTCCAGCAGGCGACCGAGCAGTTGCAAGGCGAAATCCTTGAACGCGAGGGTCGGACCGTGGAACAACTCCAAGACCCATTCGTTACCGTTGAGCTGACGCAACGGGGCAATGGCATTGTGGGAAAAGACGCCATAGGTCTCTTCGAGGATCTTCTTGAAATCGGCGTCCGGAATGCTGCCGGCAACAAACGGGCGCATGACGCGGAAGGCCAGCTCGTGATACGGCAGGCCGGCCCAGGAGGCGATTTCTTCCTGGGTGAAACGCGGCAGGTTCTCCGGCACATAGAGACCGCCATCCGTGGCCAGGCCGGCCAGCAGGACATCTTCGAAATTCAGGGCCGGTGCCTGGCCACGGGTGCTGATATAGCGCATAGGGGCAAACCTTCGGTTTGAGCTGCGAGCCTCAAGCTACAAGCTACAAGTGAAAAGCGGGTCGGCTTTTACTTGTAGCGTGCAGCTTAGAGCTTGCCGCTAAATTAGTTCAAATGTTCGACGCGGATACGGACAACCGGGCCAACGACGCCTTGCAGGGCCTCCAACGCGGCAATGGCGTCGTTGATGCGCTGCTCGACCACACGGTGGGTCAGCAGGATCATCGGCACCAGGCCGTCGTGCTCCTCGACTTCCTTCTGCATGATCGACTCGATGTTGATGCCACGCTCCGAAAGGATGCTCGCGACCTGGGCCAATACGCCCGGGTGGTCCTTGGCCTGGATGCGCAAGTAGTAGGCGCTTTCGCAGGCGTCGATCGGAAGAATCGGATGGGCCGACAGCGAATCCGGCTGGAAGGCCAGGTGCGGCACGCGGTTTTCCGGGTCCGAGGTCATGGCGCGAACCACATCCACCAGGTCGGCGATCACCGAGGACGCTGTTGGCTCCATGCCGGCGCCGGCGCCATAGAACAGCGTCGAGCCGGAGGCATCGCCGTTGACCATCACCGCGTTCATCACGCCGTTGACGTTGGCGATCAGGCGATCCGCCGGGATCAGCGTCGGGTGCACCCGCAATTCGATGCCGCTGGCAGTGCTGCGCGCCACGCCCAGGTGCTTGATGCGATAGCCGAGGGCTTCGGCATAGTTCACGTCGGCGGTGGTCAGCTTGGTGATGCCTTCGGTGTAGGCCTTGTCGAATTGCAGCGGGATGCCAAAGGCGATGGAAGCCAGGATCGTCAGCTTGTGCGCTGCGTCGATGCCTTCCACGTCGAAGGTCGGATCGGCCTCGGCGTAACCCAGGGCCTGGGCTTCGGTGAGTACATCCTCGAAGGTGCGGCCTTTTTCGCGCATCTCGGTGAGGATGAAGTTGCCGGTGCCGTTGATGATCCCCGCAACCCAGTTGATGCGGTTGGCCGAGAGGCCTTCGCGAATCGCCTTGATCACCGGGATACCCCCGGCCACGGCGGCTTCGAACGCCACGATCACGCCTTTCTCGCGTGCCTTGGCGAAAATCTCATTACCGTGAACGGCGATGAGCGCCTTGTTCGCGGTGACCACATGCTTGCCATTCTCGATGGCCTTGAGTACCAGCTCTCGGGCAACGGTATAGCCGCCCATCAGCTCTATCACGATGTCGATCTCAGGGTTCGTGGCCACTTCGAAGACATCGTTGGTAATCGCAATACCGGTCGTCTGGAACTGAGGCTTTGGCGTGCGCATGGCAATTTGTGCCACTTCGATTCCACGCCCGGCACGACGAGCAATTTCCTCGGCGTTGCGCTGAAGTACGTTGAAGGTGCCGCCACCGACGGTACCTAACCCACAGATGCCTACTTTGACCGGATTCACTCTTGACTCCCCATGAAACGGCCGACGCAAGGTCGGCCGTGAAATACAGCCGCGCAGCAACGCGACTTTGTGTTTAACGGCCCGACGAAGGTTTTCGCCGAGCCGTGATCTTCAAAAGCGGATCGACCCTGGTCATTTTACGCTCAGGGCCAGTTTGGCGACTTGCGGCGCCGGCTGATAGCCCGGAATTACCTGGCCGTCTGCCAAAACGATAGCCGGCGTGCCGTTCACGCCGATGGACTGGCCGAGGGCGAACTGCTTGGAAACCGGGTTCTCGCACTTGGCGGCCTTGATTTCCTTGCCGTCGACCATCTTGTCCATGGCCGCCTTCTTGTCCTTGGAGCACCAGACCGCCTGCAGCTGCTCGTCACCCGGCGAACCCAGGCCCTGGCGCGGGAACGCCACGTAGCGCACTTCGATACCGCGCTTGTTCAGCTCCGGCACTTCAGCGTGCAGCTTGTGGCAATACGGGCAAGTGGTGTCGGTGAATACGGTGATGTGCGACTTGGTCTCGCCGATCGCCGGGTAGACCACGGTCTCGGCAACCGGGATGCCGTTGATCAGCTTGGAGATGCCCTGGCGCTCGGTGATCTCGGTGAGATTGACCGGCTTGCCATCCTTGAGCGCGAACAGGTTGCCCTGGACGATGTACTGGCCGTCGGCACTGGCGTACAGCACACGGCTGCCCTTGAGCTTGACTTCATACAGGCCGGACATCGGGCTGGCGGTAATGGCTTCGATCGGCACTTCGAGCTCAAGGTTGGCCAGGCTCTTGCGGATGGCCTGGTCGGCCGCGTCATCGGCGATGGCAAAGGTACTGGCCAGCGCAATGGCGGCGGCGGTGAACATCTGGATCAAACGCATGGGGACTCCTGAGGCGAACAAATGGGACGAGGAAACGCCGACCCGCAGATTCGGGTTCCAGCCGCCCACTGTGCAAACCGGGAAAGCCTACCACATAAGGGTGGCGTGGCCGAATGCCGCTGACACACGACGTTTTGTAGTCACATACAGAATTGATGGCGGCTGACACACAGCTATCGCGAGCAAGCTCGCTCCCACACTTTGATCGGTGCCAGGCCGGGATCGCGCGCCCAACACGGATCCCTGTGGGAGCGAGCTTGCTCGCGATGGCGTCAGCATTGACAACATCGCGGCAGGCTCAGCCCCGGGGATGGTGCTTGGCATGCAAGTCCTGCAACCGCGCCCGGGCCACATGGGTGTAGATCTGGGTTGTGGATAGATCGCTGTGCCCCAGCAGCATCTGCACCACTCGCAAGTCGGCGCCGTGATTGAGCAGGTGCGTGGCGAAGGCATGCCGCAAGGTGTGCGGGGAAAGCGATTTATTGATCCCGGCTACCTTGGCCTGGTGCTTGATGCGGTGCCAGAAGGTCTGGCGGGTCATCTGCTCGCCGCGCAAGCTGGGAAACAGCACGTCGCTGGGACGCCCGCCCAGCAGATCATGACGGGCATCGCGCATGTAACGCTCAACCCAGACGATCGCCTCCTCGCCCATCGGCACCAGGCGTTCCTTGCTGCCCTTGCCCATCACCCGCAGCACGCCCTGGCGCAGGTTCACCTGTTCGAGCGTCAGGCTGATCAACTCAGTGACGCGCAGGCCACAGGCATACAGGACTTCCAGCATGGCCCGATCACGCTGGCCGATGGGGTCGCTGAGGTCGGGGGCCGCCAGCAATGCTTCCACATCTGCCTCCGACAAGGATTTGGGCAGCGGACGCCCCAGCTGCGGCATTTCCACGCGCAAGGTCGGGTCCACCGCGATCAACTTTTCTCTCAGCAAATAGCGATAAAACCCACGCAAACCGGAAAGAAATCGGGCAGTGGAGCGCGGTTTGTAGTTCTGCTCCAGGCGCCACGCCAGATGATCGAGGATCAGCTCCCGGCCGGCGTTTACCAACTCCAGATTCTTTTCCTGCAACCAGCCGTTGAACAGGGCCAGGTCGCTACGATAGGCGCCGCGGGTGTTATCGGAAAGCCCTTTTTCCAGCCACAGGGCGTCGAGAAACTGGTCTATGAGCGGATGATCGATGGCGGGCATAAAAACTCTTGAAGGATACGGGCACACACGGCGTCGAAAGGGCCATAAAGCTATGCAGAGTGCTCAAAGCACAAATCGCAGGCAACAAAAAAGCAGCCCGCAGGCTGCTTTTTTTGCATCGGAAGCTGGACTTAAGCCAGTTTTTCCTTGATGCGAGCTGCTTTACCCGACAGGTCACGCAGGTAGTACAGCTTGGCTTTACGTACGTCACCGCGACGCTTGACAGCCATGCTGTCGATTTGCGGGCTGTAGGTCTGGAAAGTACGCTCTACGCCAACACCGTTGGAGATTTTACGAACGGTGAATGCACTGTTTACGCCGCGGTTACGCTTGGCGATAACAACACCTTCGAACGCTTGCAGACGCGCACGGTCGCCTTCCTTCACTTTCACCTGAACGACAATGGTGTCGCCCGGGGCAAAGGTAGGGATCTCTTTGGTCATCTGCTCTGCTTCGAGTGCAAGGATGATTTTGTTAGTCATGCTGTGCTCCTAAGGCAAGTCATCGGACTTACCATCGATACGTTGTTAACTATCGTCCCGCTCGCGGATGTATTCCTCGAGCAGCTTCTTCTCTTCTCCAGAAAGCGAGCGGCTTTCCAGAAGATCGGCGCGTCGTTCATAGGTCCGACCAAGGGACTGCTGTAAACGCCAACGCCGGATGTGCGCGTGGTTGCCACTCAGCAACACGTCGGGAACACGCTGATCCGCATACACCTCCGGTCGGGTGTAGTGCGGGCAATCCAGCAGACCATCCGTAAAGGAATCTTCCTCGGCGGAATCCGCATGCCCTAAAGCTCCAGGCAGCAGTCGTGTAACCGCATCGATCAGGACCATCGCCGGCAGCTCGCCGCCAGACAATACATAGTCGCCAATCGACCACTCTTCATCGACATGAGCCTCAATGAAACGCTCGTCAATGCCTTCATAACGGCCGGCAATCAAGATCAATGCATCCGAATTCGCCAGCTCGCGTACCGCCGACTGAGTCAGCTGACGGCCTTGGGGCGACAGGTAAATTACCTTCGCCGCCTCCCCGGCTGCTGCCTTGGCCTGAACCAGTGCATCTTCCAGGGGCTTGATCTTCATCACCATGCCCGGACCACCGCCAAACGGGCGATCGTCCACAGTGTGATGCCGATCCGTGGTGTAGTCTCGCGGATTCCAACAGGTGAGCTGCAACAGCTCCTGTTTCACCGCGCGGCTGGTTATGCCGTATTCGCTGATGGCGGAAAACATCTCGGGAAACAGCGTGATGACTTCAACGCGCAAATTAGCCACGTTTAGAAATCCGCATCCCATTCCACCTTCATCTCGCCTGCTTCAAGGTCGACTGCCAACACGCATTGCTCGGTATAGGGCAACAGGCGTTCGCGATCATCCAGGCTGCCGACGCAAGGCTTGACCACCATGACATCGTTCGAACCGGTCTCGAGCAGGTGATCGATCTTCCCGAGCAATTGCCCGAGGTGGTCGATGACCTTCAGACCCACCAGCTGGTACCAGTAGTACTCGCCGTCGGTCAGTTCAGGGAACAGGTTGCGCGGCACACAGATCTCATAACCGGCCAGAAGACGTGCTTCTTCACGATCATCGAGATCCTTGAGCTTTGCGACCAGGAACTTGTCGTTCCCGCGTCCGCTGACCAGCTCCACCTGTTTCACGCTACCTTCGCGCTTGAGCGTCCAGGTTTTGTAGTCCAACAGGTTCTTGATCGGATCAGTAAAGGAATACACCTTCACTTCGCCGCGAACGCCATGTACAGAGTAGATCTTGCCGACAACGATCAAATCACCGGCATCTTTTGGCGTCGCGTTCATATTGCTCAGGCCGCGGCCTTAGCCGATTCCTTCAACAACTGAGCAACGCGCTCAGAAGGTTGTGCACCAACGCTCAGCCAGTAGGCTACGCGCTCTTGGTTCACGGACAGACGAACTTCCTGACCACGGGCAACAGGGTTGAAGAAACCAACCTGCTCCTTGTGGGAACCGTCACGCGGATTGCGGCTGTCGGTTACGGTCAGGTGGTAAAACGGGCGCTTTTTGGAGCCGCCAAGGGCAAGACGGATTGTTAGCATGTGAACATCGTTCCTGTAGTCGGTGCTGCAAATCTAAATGCACAGCGGGCATAGGTGCCCGAAAGGCCGCATATTCTAAGGAATATCCGGACTTTTGCAAATGACTTTTTCCGGCGCCTGGTGCCGTGCAATCAAGATCTGCCATGAAGCCGTCATTAAAAACGGCAGGTCAGCTCCCGCCTGGCGCGGGTTTGCTGGAGATCCCCGCATCCGTGCGGGGCAACGCCGACATGACAGCCGGCGCAGATTCTTTACATTTTCGGCATGCCGCCGCCGGGCAACATACCGCCCATGCCGCGCATCATCTTGGCCATCCCGCCCTTGGCGGAGAATTTCTTCATCATCTTCTGCATCTGCTTGTGCTGCTTGATCAAGCGACCGATGTCCTGCACCTGGGTGCCGGAACCCATGGCGATACGGCGCTTGCGCGAACCGCTGATCAGCTCAGGGTCGCGGCGCTCGGCCGGGGTCATGGAGTTGATGATGGCTTCCATCTGCTTGAACTGTTTTTCCGCCGCGCCCTGGGCATTGCCCATCTGCGCCAGGTTTACGCCACCGATGTTCGGCAGTTTGTCCATGAGGCCGCCGAGGCCGCCCATGTTCTTCATTTGTTGCAACTGGTCGCGGAAATCCTCGAGGTCGAAGCCCTTGCCCTTCTTCAGCTTCTTGGCCAGTTTGTCGGCCTTGTCCTTGTCGAGTGTCGCTTCCGCCTGTTCGATCAGGCTGAGCACGTCGCCCATGCCGAGGATGCGCGAAGCGATACGCTCGGGGTGGAACGGCTCGAGCGCTTCGCTCTTCTCGCCCATGCCGATGAACTTGATCGGCTTGCCGGTGATGGCGCGTACCGACAGCGCGGCACCGCCACGGGCGTCGCCGTCGACCTTGGTCAGGATCACGCCGGTCAGCGGCAGTGCATCACCGAAGGCCTTGGCGGTGTTGGCCGCGTCCTGGCCGGTCATGGCATCGACGACAAACAGGGTTTCTACCGGGTTGATCGCGGCATGCAGCGCCTTGATCTCGCCCATCATCTCTTCATCGATGTGCAGGCGACCGGCGGTATCGACGATGACCACGTCGATGAACTTGAGCTTCGCTTCCTTTATAGCCGCCTGGGCGATGTCCACCGGCTTCTGGCTCAGGTCGGACGGGAAGAACGTCACGCCGATATCGTTGGCCAGGGTTTCCAGCTGCTTGATTGCCGCCGGACGGTAGATGTCCGCGGACACCACCATTACCGATTTTTTCTTGCGCTCTTTAAGGAAGCGCGCCAGTTTGCCAGCCGTGGTGGTCTTGCCCGCGCCCTGGAGACCGGCCATCAGCACTACCGCTGGCGGTACGGCGCTCAGGTTCAGGTCTTCGTTGGCGGCGCCCATCAGGCTTTCGAGCTCGGCCTGGACGATCTTCACGAAGGCCTGGCCCGGCGTCAGGCTGCGCGACACTTCGGTGCCAACGGCGCGTTCCTTCACCGAATTGACGAAGTCCTTGACCACCGGCAGGGCGACGTCGGCTTCGAGCAACGCCATGCGCACTTCGCGCAAGGTGTCTTTGATGTTGTCCTCGGTCAGCTTCGCCTTGCCGGTGACATGGCGCAGCGTCTGCGAGAGACGGTCGGTTAGGTTTTCAAACATGCGCGATCCTTTCAGGCCCAGATATGACCGGGATAATGGCGGCCCAGACCGTGAAATATGTGCTCGGCGAGCCTGCGGCGTGGGCAGGTCGCGGATTATAGCGAAGAAGCGTGCGGCGTACACCTTGCAGTGGTCTTTCGTGTGGAGGGGGTTCTATGCCAAACTCAGCGCCTTTCGGGCTTGCCTAACAGGACTTATGCTCCCCTTGTCACCCAGTTTGCTTGCTTCCCTCGCCGCCGCCTGCCTGTACGCCGCTGCGACCCTCTATCAAGGCACCCGCCTGGCCTCCGGCGCCAAGGCGAACAAACGCCTGCTGGTCACGCTTGGCGTGCTGGCGGTGCTCGGCCATGCGGCCAGCCTTTTTACCCACTTGATGACGCCGATCGGCCTGGGCCTGGACTTCTTCAACGCCGCCAGCCTGATTGCCGTCGCGGTGATCGCCCTGACGCTGCTGGCCTGCTCGCGCATACCCGTGGAAAACCTGCTGGTGCTGTTGTTCCCGCTGGGGCTGGCCACGGTGCTGCTGGCGCAGTTCGCGCCGTCGGGCACGGTGCAGATCATCGACGAAGAGCCGGGCATCCTCGCCCATATCCTGCTGTCGATCCTCGCCTACGGCCTGTTTACCATCGCGGTATTCCAGGCGCTGCTCCTGCTGGTGCAGGACCATCAACTCAAGCACAAGCACCCGTCCGGGCTGATCCGCAATTTCCCTCCGCTGCAAACCATGGAAAGCCTGCTGTTCGGTTTCCTCTGGGCCGGCTGGACCCTGCTGTCGCTGTCGCTGATCTCCGGCTGGCTGTTCGTCGAGAACCTGTTCGCCCAACACCTTGTGCACAAGACCTTGCTGGCATGCCTGGCGTGGGTGGTGTTCAGCGTGCTGCTGTGGGGCCGCAACCGTCTCGGCTGGCGTGGCCACAAGGCGATTCGCTGGACACTGGCGGGGTTCTGCCTGCTGATGCTGGCGTACTTCGGCAGCAAGTTGGTCCGCGAATATATCCTGCATATCTGACGGACGAGTCTGATGGAGAGCCTGCCCGTAGGGCCCATGTTTGCGGTAATGGTCGTGCTGATCCTCTGGTCGGCCCTGTTCACGGCCATCGAAGCTGCCCAGCAACACTTGCTGGCCCAACGCCGCGCCTCGCGCGCCAGTGACAAACCGCTGGCGCGCCTGAGCTTCCCCTTGGCCAGCCTGATCCTGTGCAATACCTTCTGCCGTGCCCTGGCCGTGGTCATCGCCACGTTGCTGGCACTCTTCACCTGGCTGGAAAACGGCCCCTGGCTGGCCTGGCTCGGCACCAGTGCGGCCCTGCTGGTGTTCGCCGATTACCTGCCTCGCACCTTGGCGAGCCGTTTTCCCGATGCCGTATTGGGCTTGGGCAACACGTTGCTCGGCGTACCACTGAAAATTCTCTACCCCGCCGCCTGGCTGCTCAATGGCCTCAGCCAATTGCTGCTACGCCCCTTTGCTCGTAAGGCCCGCGCAGTCCAGCAAAGCGACGATGAACCACCCGCAACGCCCCGCGCCGAACAGGAACAGGAGCAGGGCAACGGTCGGGTACACCCGATTTCCGGCATCCATGCGCTGGACAACATCACGGTCAACGACATCCTCGTGCCCCGCAGCGAGGTGGACGGGATCAACCTGGACGACCCCATCGGCGAGATCATCGAGCAGTTGCGCCTGAACCGGCGAACCCGGCTGCCGGTGTTCCACAGCGACATCAACCAGGTCGAAGCAGTGCTCAACACCCGACAGATCCGTCATATGCTGGCGGATGCGAGCCTGACCCAGGAGGCGCTGCTCGCCGCCTGCCACGAGCCGTACTTCGTGCCTGAAAGCACACCGCTGCAATTGCAGTTGCTCAACTTCCACAAACAGCAGCGGCGCCTGGGCATGGTGGTGGACGAGTATGGCGAGGTGCTGGGCATCGTGACCCTGGAGGACATTCTCGAAGAAATCGTCGGCGAGTTCGAAAGCGAGCACAGCCTCGACAACCCGCATGTCCATCCTCAACCCGATGGGCGCTTGATGATCGATGGCGCGGCATCGATCCGCGAACTGAACAAGACCCTCGGCTGGCACCTGCCCTGCGACGGTCCCAAGACCCTCAACGGCTTGGTGACCGAAGCGTTGGAGACCATCCCGGAAAGCCCGGTGTGCCTGAAGATCGGCCGCTATCGGCTGGAAATCATCGAAACCGTCGACAACCGCGTCAGCCAAGTGCTGGTGTGGCATAACAGTACGGTGCCGACTTTTTCCTGAATCCCAACAGTTCAAGGTAAAACACCGTCGTGGCGAGGGGATTAATCCCCGCTGGGCTGCACAGCAGCCCTAGAACCCAACAACTCGGTGTGCCAGGCAAATTGATTGAGTGCATTTGGGACTGCTTCGCAGTCCAGCGGGGATAAATCCCCTCGCCACAAAAAGCTCATCGTCGACACTGATATTGTGCGCGGGCTCACTTGTTGATTCGTTAGCCTCCTTCTTATACTCAATTCGCTTATCCAGCCCCGCCCAAGCCCCGAGCCTACCCTGCGCACGGAAGGTTCCGGGTCGTTCACCGCAATATCCGCTTGATCCCTGCGACTGTTCCTACCCGGAACAGCGACAGCGCCCACCCCACATCCCTGGGTATTCGACCATAATAATTCGCTCCAACGGAGCACATGACTGTCAGGGATAACCGCATGACAACCACCACCTGCAACGACGCCGTGCCTGTCCAGCCGACCAATTCGGCCAGCCGCGTGGCGACCGCGAGTTTCATCGGCACCGCCATCGAGTTCTACGATTTCTACGTCTATGCCACCGCCGCCGCCCTGGTGATCGGGCCGGTGTTCTTTCCGCAAACCTCAGGCACGGCACAGATGCTGTCGTCCTTCCTGACCTTCGGCATCGCCTTCCTTGCCCGTCCGCTGGGCTCGGCGCTGTTCGGCCACTTCGGCGACCGCATCGGACGCAAATCGACACTGGTGGCATCGCTGCTGCTGATGGGCGTCTGTACAACCCTCATCGGTGTGCTTCCCGGCTACGCCAGCATCGGCGCCTGGGCCCCCATCCTCCTGTGCCTGCTGCGTTTCGGCCAAGGGCTGGGGCTTGGCGGTGAATGGGGCGGCGCGGCCTTGCTGGCCACCGAGAACGCGCCCAAAGGCAAGCGTGCCTGGTTCGGCATGTTCCCCCAACTGGGCCCTTCCATCGGTTTCCTGGCGGCGAACGGGCTGTTCCTGACCCTGGCCATGACCCTGGATGACGAGCAGTTCCGGTCCTGGGGCTGGCGGATTCCGTTCCTGCTCAGCGCCGTACTGGTGATTGTCGGCCTCTACGTACGCCTCAAGCTCCATGAGACGCCGGTGTTCGCCAGCGCCATGGCCCGCCAGGAACGGGTGAAAATCCCTTTGGTCGAGCTCTTCAGCCAGTACTGGGCGCCCACATTGCTCGGCGCGGCGGCGATGGTGGTGTGTTACGCCCTGTTCTACATCTCCACGGTGTTTTCCCTGAGCTATGGCGTTGCGAGCCTGGGCTACAGTCGCGAGACGTTCCTTGGCCTGCTGTGCTTTGCGGTGTTGTTCATGGCCGCCGCGACACCGCTGTCGGCCTGGGCCAGCGACCGATTTGGCCGCAAGCCAGTATTGATCGGCGGCGGCCTGCTGGCGGTGGCCTCGGGCTTCCTCATGGAACCCTTGCTGACCCAAGGGTTCACTGGCGGCGTGGCGCTGTTCCTGTGCATCGAACTGTTCCTGATGGGCGTGACCTTCGCCCCGATGGGCGCGTTGCTGCCGGAGCTGTTTCCCACGCACGTTCGCTACACCGGTGCTTCGGCGGCCTACAACCTGGGCGGTATTGTCGGCGCCTCCGCCGCACCGTTCTTCGCCCAGAAGCTGGTGGCGATGGGTGGCCTGAGCTACGTCGGCGGGTACGTTTCCGGGGCCGCCGTGCTCAGCGTGATCGCGGTAATGTGCCTGAAGGAAACGCGTCATAACGACTTGAACCGGGTCGCCTGACGCGCCTCTGCAGGAGCTGCCGCAGGCTGCGATCTTTTGATCCTTGATCTTTCGCTTGAAACTCAAGCATCAGGAGAAAGATCGCAGCCTCGCTTCGCTCGGCAGCTCCGGACCAACGCGCTCCAATGAAATAGCCGTTAACAATCCCCCCATTGAAACCACCCCCCACCTGCCCCATCTAAGATCCATACTCCATTGCGCAGGTGCCCCATGAGCGACCAGCACTCTACTGAAGCCACGAACGAATACGCTGAATCCGAGCACATCGAACACACTTCCTCCGGCACCGGCCTGGCCCTGCCTGGCCAGAGCCTGCCGGACAAGGTCTACATCATTCCGATCCACAACCGCCCGTTCTTCCCGGCCCAGGTGCTGCCGGTCATCGTCAATGAAGAGCCGTGGGCCGAAACCCTGGAATTGGTGGCCAAGTCCGAACATCACTCTCTGGCGCTGTTTTTCATGGACAGTCCCCAGGAAGACCCGCGTCATTTCGACACCTCGAAACTGCCGCTGTACGGCACGCTGGTGAAGGTCCACCACGCCAGCCGTGAAGCCGGCAAATTGCAGTTCGTCGCCCAGGGCCTGACCCGCGTGCGCATCCGTACCTGGCTCAAGCATCATCGCCCGCCGTACCTCGTGGAGGTCGAGTACCCGCACCAGCCAAGCGAGCCGACCGATGAGGTCAAGGCCTATGGCATGGCGCTGATCAACGCGATCAAGGAGCTGCTGCCGCTCAACCCGCTGTACAGCGAAGAGCTGAAGAACTACCTCAACCGCTTCAGCCCCAACGATCCATCGCCGCTGACAGACTTCGCCGCCGCGCTCACTTCCGCCACCGGCAGCGAGCTGCAGGAAGTGCTCGATTGCGTGCCGATGCTCAAGCGCATGGAAAAAGTGCTGCCGATGCTGCGCAAGGAAGTCGAGGTCGCGCGGCTGCAAAAGGAGATTTCCGCCGAGGTCAACAGCAAGATCGGCGAACATCAGCGCCAGTTCTTCCTCAAGGAACAGCTCAAGGTCATCCAGCAGGAGCTGGGGCTGACCAAGGACGATCGCAGCGCCGACCTGGAACAATTCGAGCAGCGCCTGGAAGGCAAGGTCCTGCCCGCCCAGGCCCAGAAGCGCATCGAAGAGGAAATGAACAAGCTCTCGATCCTGGAGACCGGTTCACCGGAATACGCCGTCACGCGCAATTACCTGGATTGGGCGACATCGGTGCCGTGGGGCGTGTATGGCCAGGACAAGCTCGACCTCAAGCACGCCCGCAAGGTACTCGACCAGCACCACGCCGGCCTGGACGACATCAAGGACCGCATCCTCGAATTCCTCGCCGTGGGCGCCTATAAAGGCGAAATCAGCGGCTCCATCGTCTTGCTGGTGGGCCCACCGGGCGTGGGCAAGACCAGCGTGGGCAAATCGATCGCCGAATCCCTCGGGCGGCCGTTCTACCGTTTCAGCGTCGGCGGCATGCGCGACGAAGCCGAGATCAAGGGCCATCGGCGCACCTACATCGGCGCTCAGCCGGGCAAGCTGGTGCAGGCGCTCAAGGACGTCGAAGTGATGAACCCGGTGATCATGCTCGACGAAATCGACAAGATGGGCCAGAGCTACCAGGGCGACCCGGCGTCAGCGCTGCTGGAAACCCTCGATCCCGAGCAGAATGTCGAATTCCTCGACCATTACCTCGACATGCGCCTGGACCTGTCGAAAGTGCTTTTCGTCTGCACCGCCAACACCCTGGACTCGATCCCCGGCCCGCTGCTGGACCGCATGGAAGTGATTCGCCTGTCGGGCTATATCACCGAAGAAAAGGTCGCCATTGCCAAGCGCCACCTTTGGCCCAAGCAACTGGCCAAGGCCGGCGTGTCCAAGGGCAGCCTGAGCATCAACGACAGCGCCCTGAAGGCCCTTATCGACGGCTACGCCCGTGAAGCCGGGGTGCGCCAGTTGGAGAAGCAACTGGGCAAACTGGTGCGCAAGGCCGTGATGAAACTGATCGACGATCCAAAAGCAGTGATCAAGCTCGGACCGAAGGACCTCGAGGCCTCCCTGGGCAAACCCGTGTTCCGCAACGAACAGGTGCTGTCCGGCGTCGGGGTGATCACCGGCCTGGCCTGGACCAGCATGGGTGGCGCCACGTTGCCGATCGAAGCAACGCGGATCCACACCCTCAATCGCGGCTTCAAGCTGACCGGGCAACTGGGCGAGGTGATGAAGGAATCGGCGGAAATTGCCCACAGCTATGTCAGCTCGCACCTGAAGCAGTTCGGCGGTGATCCGAAGTTCTTCGACGAGGCCTTTGTCCATCTGCACGTACCGGAAGGCGCCACGCCGAAGGACGGGCCGAGTGCCGGCGTGACCATGGCCAGCGCCCTGCTGTCCCTGGCGCGCAACCAGCCGCCGAAGAAAGGCGTGGCCATGACTGGCGAACTGACCTTGACCGGGCACGTGCTGCCGATTGGCGGCGTACGCGAGAAGGTCATCGCGGCGCGACGACAGAAGATCAACGAACTGATCCTGCCGGACGCCAACCGAGGTAACTTCGAGGAACTGCCGGATTATCTGAAGGAAGGCGTCACGGTGCATTTCGCCAAGCGGTTTGCAGATGTGGCGAAGGTGTTGTTCTGATCGTTCTCTAGTGCTTGTACTGGCCTCATCGCGAGCAAGCTCGCTCCCACAGGGGATTTGTGGTTCTCACAATACTTGTGATCCATCCCAAATTGTGTGGGAGCGGGCTTGCTCGCGAAGGCGCCATCCGCACCCGCGCACTTCCACCTGACACACCCAGTAGCATCTTCGGTTATGCTCGCCGCTCGTCGTGAATGCCGGAGTCTTTATGTCCCTCACCCGCCTGCTCGTCCCGGCCAGCCTCGCCCTGCTGACCGCTTGCGCCACACAGCCGAAACAGAACGTGACGCTGGAAAAGCAAAGTCAGTGCCCTGTACGACTAAATAGCGGGCAGAACCTGATCCTGAGCCTGCCGAGCAACCCCACCACCGGCTATCGCTGGAGCATCCAGGACTCGGCCGGCGGCGTTCTAAAAGGCCTTGGCCCGGAGGTCTATCGCAACCCCGAGGACGCTGGCGTGGTCGGCGCCGCCGGGGTATCGACCTGGCGTTTCCAGGCGTTTGCGGGTGGCACCGGGCGCTTGCGCCTGACTTATCAACAGCCGTGGGCACCGGAAGTGCCGCCCGTGGAAACCTTTGATTGCGCCATTTCGGTGAATTGAGCAGGGGTTGGCTGATAGGCAAACGCCCATTTGAAAGCCGCACAGAACCGATGATTTTCTGGTTAAAATGCCGGCCTTTTCGCCCCCCTGCCGCTGGAACCGCCGTGAGCAAAGAACCCGATCGCCTATTCGCCCAACCCTTGGCCCAGGTGCCTGACTTCGCCTTCAATGAAGACGTGGTACGGGTGTTCCCGGACATGATCAAGCGTTCGGTGCCAGGCTACCCGACCATCGTCGAGAACCTCGGTGTGCTCGCGGCGCAATTTGCCCAGCCCAACAGCGTGCTGTACGACCTGGGATCGTCCCTCGGCGCGGTGACCCAGGCCCTGCGCCGCCATGTGCGCACCGACGGTTGCCGGGTGATTGCGGTGGATAACTCGGCGGCCATGGTCGAGCGCTGCCGCGAATACCTCAACGGCCAGGACTCGATGTTCCAGGAGTTGCTGCCAGTGGAGGTGATCGAGGGCGACATCCTGGCCCTGGCGTTCCAGCCGGCCTCGGTGGTGGCGTTGAACTTCACCCTGCAATTCATCGCGCCGGACCAGCGCACCGCGCTGCTCGGCCGCATCCGCCAATCGTTGCTGCCCGGTGGCGCCCTGATCCTTTCAGAGAAGCTGCGCTTCAACGATGCCGAGGAACACGCGCTGCTCACCGACCTGCACGTGGCCTTCAAGCGCGCCAACGGCTACAGCGAACTGGAAATCGCCCAGAAACGCAGCGCCATCGAAAATGTCATGAAGCCCGACAGCCTCGAAGAACACCGCGAGCGCCTGCTGGCGGCCGGGTTCTCGAAAGTCGTGCCGTGGTTCCAGTGTCTTAACTTCGCCTCGTTGATTGCCTTGCCATGATTGATCTGTCTCCCCTTGCCCGCCACCTGGCCGGCACGCCCCTGGCCGATTGGGCCGCGACGCTGCAGGCGCAGCTGGACGCCAAGATGGAAAAGGGCCACGGCGACCTGGAGCGTTGGCAAAGCGCGCTCGATGCGCTGCCTGTCTTGCAGCCCACCACCGTGGATCTGCTGAATGGCCTGACCCTCGACACCGATTGTTCCGACGAGACCCGGGCGCAAATGCGTACCGCGTTGATGGGCCTGTCGCCATGGCGAAAAGGGCCTTTCGACCTGTTTGGCGTGCACGTCGACACCGAATGGCGCTCGGACTGGAAATGGTCGCGCGTCGCCCCGCATCTCGATCTCAAGGGCAAGCGCATCCTCGATGTGGGCTGCGGCAATGGTTACTACATGTGGCGCATGCTCGGTGCCGGGGCGGACACGGTGATCGGTGTCGACCCCAACTGGCTGTTCTTCTGCCAGTTCCAGGCGGTGCAGCGCTACCTGTCGCAGCCCAACGCCTGGCACCTGCCGTTCCCCTTCGAGGCCCTGCCGCCGGAGCTGGAAGGCTTCGACACGGTGTTCTCCATGGGCGTGTTCTACCACCGCCGCTCGCCGATCGAGCATTTGCTCGCCTTGAAGGATTGCCTGGTCAAGGGCGGCGAACTGGTGCTGGAAACCCTAGTGATCGAAGGCGACGAACATCAGGTGTTGGTGCCGGAGGACCGCTACGCGCAGATGCGCAACGTGTGGTTCCTGCCGTCAGTGCCCGCACTGGAACGCTGGCTGCGCCGCGCCGGGTTCAGCGATGTGCGCTGCGTCGACGTGAGCCTGACCACCGTGGAAGAACAACGCAGCACCGAGTGGATGAAATATCAGTCGCTGAGCGATTTCCTCGACCCTGAAGACCACAGCAAGACCATCGAAGGCCTGCCGGCGCCGATGCGGGCGGTGATTGTGGCGCGCAAATAACCAGTCCAAGCACCACAAAACCCCTGTGGGAGCGAGCTTGCTCGCGATGGCGACCTGACATTCAACAGAGATGTCGCCTGACAGACCGCTATCGCGAGCAAGCTCCCACAGGGGGTCAGTGTTCAGTCTGAAGACTTGGCTCTTCGGGCCTTGAAGAATTCACTCAGCACCGCGCTGCACTCCTCAGCCAACACCCCACCCTCGAACATCACCCGATGGTTCAGGAAGCCCTGGCTGAAAAACTGTCCCTGGCTCTGCACAATCCCTGCCTTGGGCTCCAGCGCTCCATAGACGACCCGGGCGATACGTGAATGAACGATGAGGCCGGCGCACATGCTGCACGGCTCCAGGGTCACATAGAGGGTGCTGCCCGGCAGGCGATAGTTGCTCACCGCCTGGGCGGCGACGCGGATGGCGACCATTTCCGCGTGGGCGCTGGGGTCGTGGCCGCTGATCGGGCAGTTGAAGCCGCGCCCGATGATCTCGCCATCCTGCACCAGCACCGCGCCCACCGGCACTTCGCCCAGCGCCGCGCCTTGTGCCGCGAGAGCCAGGGCTTCGCGCATGAAATCCTGGTCACGGCTGCGGTCAATGATCCTGGCGGGGCGAATCTGGCGCATCACGCCACCTCGATGGCGGCCATCAGGCCGGTTTCCATGTGGTCGATCACATGGCAATGGAACATCCACACGCCCGGATTATCCGCCACCAATGCCACCTGCGCCCGCTCGTTCTTGCCCAGCAGGTAGGTGTCGGTGAAATACGGGATGACTTTGTGGCGGTTCGACGCAATCACCTTGAAGCTCATGCCGTGCAAATGGATCGGATGCTGATACTGGGTCATGTTTTTCAATTCAAAAATGTAGCTCTGGCCTTTCTTCAGCGTGGCGATCGGCCGGTCGGCGCAGGTTTTGTCGGTGATGTCCCAAGCCTTGCCGTTGATCTGCCACAGGCTCGGCGGCTTGCCGTTGTCAGTGTTGACCGACACCGAGCCGACCCATTCGAAATTGAAGTTGAGTTTCTCGGCATTGGCCAGGTCCGGCTCCGACACCGGGTTGGGCGGTAATGCAGGCGGCCATGGGCTCGGCGCGTCGTTATTGGGTACCGAACGCAATGTCCCCAGGCGTACCGGGCCATTGCGCAACGACAATTCTTCGCCGGCCGGCGGCGCCTTGATCGCCAGGCAGATGCGCATGCCCGGCCCCAGCCAGTATTCCTTGCCCAATGGGCGCGGCTCGATGGGGTTACCGTCCAGCGCATAGATCTGCGCTTCAACGCCAGGAATGTTGATGCGATAAGTGAGCGTGTTGTCGAGGTTGAGCAAGCGCACGCGAGTGATCTGCCCGGCCGGCAAATCGATGACCGCCTGCGGCACACCGTTGATGGTCGACAACCGCCCGGCCGTGCCACCACGCGCCGCCTCGCGGGGAATGCTGAACTCGACGAACTGGCCCTGCTCGTCCACGTGCCAGCTCTTGAGGCTCAAGGTCTGTTCGAACTTGAAACCGGTCGGCTCGCGCTCTTCGATGATCAGCGGCCCGACCAATCCTCGTCCAAGCTCTTCGCTGCTGTTGACGTGGGGGTGGTACCAATAGCTGCCGGCGTCCGGCACACGGAACTTGTAATCGAAATATTCACCCGGCAACACCGGTAGCTGCGAGACGTACGGCACGCCGTCCATTTCCAGCGGCAAGCGGATGCCGTGCCAATGAATCGTGGTCGCGACCGGCAGGTGATTGATGAAACGCACCCGCAGCCATTCGCCCTGGCGGACCCGCAGTTCGGTGCCCGGCGCTGACGGACCAAACGCCCAGGCCTGGGTCTTGTGCCCGGCCACCAGTTCCACGTCCAAAGGCGCGGCGATCAATTCATAGTCGTGACCGGCGTCAGCATCGGCCATCTTGCCCAGCCAATACCGCGACGCACCGCCTGCACCCACGCCAACGACAACAAGACCGGCCAGGCCACCGAGAATTTGGCGACGGGTAAAGGACATGAACGCGACTACCTCTGCATCTGCGACGGACCGGTGGGCCCGCAAAAGGCGAATACGATACACCCGCAGATGAGAAACGGTAAGGAAACGAAGATGAAAAAAACCTGTGGTGGTCACTTCCCGACAAAAGAATGAACCGAGCGGTCAGCGCGCGTTTACCCCCCGAGGCGTAAAAAAGGCCAGCGCCGCCGCGACGACGAACAAGGCAGGCACATCGCCGAGCAAGTGCCCGTAGTGCGACATCCCGTCCATCCCGACGCCAAACGACTGCACCGCCATGATCGCGCCATGCACGATGCTCGACCACACCGTGAACCCGATCAGGCTCAAGTGTTTCATCGGCTCGCGGGAGGCCCTCAGCAGGAACACGCCGAGCGTCGCGTAGATGCCGACAATCATCAGCGGATAGTCGGAATGGCCGCTGTGCCATGCCCAGCCGGACGGCCACAGGATCATCAGCGGCCAGATCGCGAAAACGGCAATCAGACCAACCAGGATCAAGACGATGCGCAGGGCGGCGAGTTTTTGAACGTCGTTCATGGCGGGCTCCTGGATTGCGGGTGTGTTACACCGCAATGGGTGCCAGGAGTATAGAACGCGTCTGGAAATCCACATCGACCTCCCATGTGACGAAGGAGCTCGCTCCCGTTGGGCTGCGCAGCAGCCCTCCAAGATTGTCACACAACCAAAGCGTCCAGCTCTTTAAAAGCCACGCCAGGAAATCGTCGACCTTCTTTCGCAACGTTGACCTGCAAGGCCACCTGCGCGACATCCAGCACGTTCCCGGCAAGCGAATAGCTGCCCTTGGCCTGGAGCCAGCTGAGAACGTCCGCCAAATGCCAAATGGATGTACTGCCCTCATGCACCGGCGTAGGGAAGCTGCCCGGATGAGCCAACATCAGCTTGCGCATGTTCTGCCGAGACACGCCTACGATCTCGGCGACATCTGTCAGACCGACTAAATCAGGCGCAACCTCGATCAACTTGGCCGATGGCACCGCGCGCTGGACATCGGCCAGAGCGCTAAGCACGGCCTCGACCGCATCAGGCGCATCGCGAGTGAACTCAAGCGCCATCCGTCCGGGCTGCCCGATACCAACCAGGGCATCGTCGCAGCCCGCTTCACCCAGCCGCTCGACCAATTCATCCATGGCACAGCCGTCATCAACAAGCTGATATTTCAAGGTAAAGATATATTCCATCGTTCTATTCTTAGCATCGTGATCCGCATCGCGCTGATTGCGATGCCTCGAGCAATTCTCCACGACGCGTCTCAACGCTCGCGCGTGGTTGCCTGGGTTCTTCGGCGTGCTCCATATCGAAGTGATGCAGAACTCACCGCAACGGCACTCCACGTCTTTGGACGGGCAGTAAAACCGCCCCCAAGCGTGGCTGCCGCCGACTTCTATGCGCCAGCCGTGCCCTTCGGCATGCCTTAACGCTTCCTCAATCTCTTTTTTCGGGTGCGTTGGACGAGTCATCCGTGATCTCCAGTATTCGCATGAAACGCAGGGTTGTCAAATGACAACCCTGCGCACTCTTTCAAACGCAGCATTCAGCCGCGCTCACGTTGGTCGATAGCAACTTGATGAACTGTGCGCGGACGTCGGTGAGCACGCGCCAGCGTTTGCGAGCACGCCGGCGAAACCAGCCGGGCATCGCCGCCGATGGTAAGCACTCTTCTGCGCCTATTGAGGCAAGAAATCGTAGCGAAAGGTGACGGTGGCGCTTGGCACTCCAGCGGGAGCCAGCTGTCTCGCCGCGGTTCCGGGTCGACGGAACGGTCCTGTGGGGGGAGCTTCCAAGTCCGGAAGCAATTAAAGGAAAATTGCCGGCTGAGAATCGAGTACGTTTCAAGCTATGTGTTTGCCTGACAAGCATCCCCCACCTTCCGTACAATGCCGCCGTGGCTATGGAACACCTTCCTTCTATCCCTCATGACCTAGGGGTTCCGCTCTCCACACCGCGCCTGCTTCTTGCAGGCGTTTTCATATCGACTGCACACGCGACGCTGCTGCCCAATCACAACGGCGGCCAAAGGGAGAATCAAGCATGAATCAGGAGCTGTTCCTGCGTCGCCGCAGCAAGGTTCACGTCCCGACGGGCACCGGCGGTGCCACGCGCGCCCAGGTCGCGTCGGCTGTCCAGGAAATCGCCGCGTTCCGATGCGTGCTATCGGAACCATTGATTGAGCGCATCATCATGCTCTCGGCGGCAGAACTCACACACTGGCTGCGCGAAATTGTCGGGGTACTTCGGCGGCAGACCGGCGCCCATGTGCACCACAGGCCGCTTTACCCAGCCTTTCCAGAACAAGTACTGAAGGCTTCCGAAGCGGAGTTGTATCTTACCGCCGTCTTGCACTACCTCACGCTTTGGCGTTTGCCACCCGAAGAGCACCCTCGACCTGTGATGTTGGAAGGGAATTTCGTATCCCGGGTCATCGAACTGGGAAGCGTCTCTGAATTCGAGTCGATGCTCGAACCGCTGGTTTCCGCGCGTACCTCGCTCTCCGATGAGGAAACTACTGATGTCGTCTGGTTTATCCGAGCGTACAAAGGCGACGTGTTCCGTCTGCTGCCGGAAGCCGTACCGTTTCGGGAAACCCGTGCATTGGTTGGCGGCGCACTGCTCCGGCATGTAGCCAGCGATGCACGGCTGGACGCCTTCCTGGAACGAAACGTCGAAACGGCGACGGACGTGCTACGACTGGCGGTCGCATTGACTGGAGGAGACGTGTCGCTGACGACAGCTTCGACTCGTTTCACGGCGATGAAGCGCGCGACGCGCCGTCTGCTGTTGCGCCTACTCGATCGCGCACCCAGCGCTGCGGAAGATGTGATGCGCCATGCCGAACGCTGGAAGCGCTTGGCCGAAGTGCTGCATCCGGGGGAGTATGCGGATAAGTACCCACGCGCTCTCGCCGCCATCACGGCAGCGCGCCGCAACGACGCGCCGGCCTCGTTTGGATCACGTGTCGAAACACTGCTTGCCCAGCGTCAGATCGCCGCGCTTACGCCCATACTGCAGGATCGTCCCGGTGAGTTCGCTCGACGGCTGGATGTGACCTTGCGCCGTGCGACCGATCCAGATGCCGTGCTCGATGCTTTCGAGGCTGTCGCGACGCAGGTCTCTTCACCCATCCTGCTGCAGGTGCTGGCCCAAGTAAGAGCCCCGCGTCCCCTGCCCTTGCGGGCCTTCACACCGAAAGGAGCCTTGGCCAAAGTCTATGGCATCAAGGATCGACGTGAACCTCTCACACCCGAGGTGTTGGCACGTGCGGCCCAAATTTGCGAGGACGCTCTGATCAAGCGTTTCGCGTCGCTGCCTCCGTTAGGCCGCTGCTTCATTGATCCCTCACTGCACGAATACAGAGTGCCACTTGCGCAGCGTGCCGCATCGAAGTCGCTGCGTACGCTGGTGCGAGGCAGCCGGTTGCCTATGCCTGACACGCGTTTCATTCGCCTGTTCCTCTGGTGGAAAAACGGCGGTCAACGCACAGACATCGACTTGTCCGCTGCTTTTTTCAACACCCGTTTCGTGTTCATGCAAACTGTCTCGTACTACAACCTGAAGGCGTTCGGTGGTTACCACAGCGGTGACATCGTCGACGCGCCCCACGGCGCTTCGGAATTCATCGACCTTGACGTTGATGCCCTCCTCGAGAAGGGTATTCGCTACGTCGTCACGTCCATCAACTCTTATACCGAGCAGCCGTACTGCGACCTTCCCGAATGCTTCGCTGGCTGGATGGCCCGTGCTGACGTGGCCTCGGGTGAAGTATTCGAACCGCGATCCGTGATCGACCGTCTCGACATCGCGTCCGATACACAGATCTGTCTGCCGTTCGTGATGGACTTGCAGGAGCGGCGCGTGATTTGGGCCGATCTAGGGCTCACATCTTCACCACGATGGAACAACGTTCAGAACAACCTGAGTGGGATATCGTTGATGCTGCGGGCCTTGGTGCACACGCCACGTCCGGATCTGGAGACGCTGTTCGATCTACATGTGCGTGCGCGAGGAGAACGGGTGGCTTCGCCGGAACAGGCACAGGCGGTATTTTCGCCTCACCAAGGGGTTACGCCGTTCGATACGGATTTGATTCGAGCAGAGTTTCTCTGATGCCTGAACCAGCCTTCGACATGATCGCCGCGTGCCTGGCCCTGTCAGCCATCGATTAGAACGGGATAAAAATGATTAGATAACAAGCGCCGCGCACAAAAACGATTATTTCTAACAACCGGCTCGTCAGAGTGAAGGAAGAGGCTGAAGACGCCCCTTCCTCCCTCCGATGACAAAATCGACGTTGCATCGATTTCAGAACCGCAGGGGATAATTATCCCCTGGGATGTCCCATCACTCCCACTCAATCGTCGCCGGCGGCTTGCTCGACACGTCATACGTCACGCGAGAAATGCCTTCGATTTCATTGATGATCCGCCCGGAAACGGTTTCCAGCAGCTCGTACGGCAGGTGCGCCCAGCGAGCGGTCATGAAGTCGATGGTTTCCACGGCGCGCAGGGCCACGACCCAGGCGTAGCGACGGCCATCACCGACCACGCCCACCGATTTCACCGGTTGGAACACCACGAACGCCTGGCTGACCTTGTGGTACCAGTCGGCCTTGCGCAGTTCTTCGATGAAGATGTGGTCGGCGCGACGCAGCAGGTCGGCGTATTCCTTCTTCACTTCACCGAGGATCCGCACGCCCAGGCCCGGGCCCGGGAATGGGTGGCGGTAGACCATGTCGTACGGCAGGCCCAGTTCCAGGCCGAGGCGACGCACTTCGTCCTTGAACAGTTCGCGCAGTGGCTCGACCAGCTTGAGGTTCATCTCTTCCGGCAGGCCACCGACGTTGTGGTGGGACTTGATCACGTGGGCCTTGCCGCTCTTGGCGCCGGCCGACTCGATCACGTCGGGGTAGATGGTGCCCTGGGCCAGGTACTTGATGTTGTCCAGCTTGCAGGATTCGGCATCGAACACGTCGATGAAGGTACGGCCGATGATCTTGCGCTTCTTCTCCGGGTCGGACTCACCGGCCAGGTTGTTCAGGAACTGCTCTTCGGCGTTGGCGCGGATCACCTTGACGCCCATGTTCTCGGCGAACATGGCCATCACTTGCTCGCCTTCGTGCAGGCGCAACAAGCCGTTGTCGACGAACACGCAGGTCAGCTGGTCGCCGATGGCCTTGTGCAGCAATGCGGCAACCACCGAGGAGTCGACGCCGCCGGACAGGCCCAGCAACACGTTGTCGGTACCGACCTGGGCGCGGACCTGGGCGATGGCGTCTTCAGCGATCTTCGACGGGGTCCACAGGGCTTCGCACCCGCAGATGTCGAGGATGAAGCGCGACAGGATGCGGCCGCCCTGCTTGGTGTGGGTCACTTCAGGGTGGAACTGCACGCCGTAGTAGCGACGATCATCGTTGAACATGCCGGCAATCGGGCAGCTCGGAGTGCTGGCGAGGACGTGGAAGTCTTCCGGCATCTTGGTGACTTTGTCACCGTGGCTCATCCACACGTCGAGGCCGAACAGGCCATCAGCGTCGACGTGATCTTCGATGCCGTCCAACAGGCGGCTCTTGCCGACCACGTCGACACGAGCATAACCGAACTCACGCAGGTCCGAACCTTCGACCTTGCCGCCCAGTTGTTCAGCCATGGTCTGCATGCCGTAGCAGATGCCGAAGACCGGCACGCCCAGGTCGAACACGGCTTGCGGGCAGCGCGGGCTGTCGGCTTCGTGCACGGACTCGGGGCCGCCAGCGAGGATGACGCCCTTAGGCGCGAATTCGCGAATCGCTTCGTCATCCATGTCGAACGGATGCAGTTCGCAGTACACGCCGATCTCACGCACGCGGCGGGCGATCAGCTGGGTGTACTGGGAACCGAAGTCGAGGATCAGGATGCGGTGAGCGTGAATGTCGAGGGCCATGACTCATTCTCATGTAGTGAATCAGAAACAACTCGGGGCTGAATGAACAGCCCCGGTGATTAACGTTTTGCTGAAGGCCTTAACCTACGCGGTAGTTTGGCGCTTCCTTGGTGATCTGCACGTCGTGGACATGGGACTCGGCCATGCCGGCGCCGGTGATGCGCACGAATTCAGGCTTCGTGCGCATCTCTTCGATGTCGGCGCTGCCGGTGTAGCCCATGGAAGAACGCAGGCCGCCCATCAGTTGATGGATGATAGCGCTCAGGGTGCCCTTGTACGGCACGCGACCTTCGATGCCTTCCGGCACCAGCTTTTCGGCCCCTGCGGAGGAGTCCTGGAAGTAACGGTCGGAAGAACCCTGGGCCTGGGACATGGCGCCCAGCGAACCCATGCCGCGATAGGCCTTGTAGCTACGGCCCTGGAACAGTTCGATCTCGCCCGGCGCTTCTTCGGTACCGGCGAACATCGAACCCATCATCACGCAGTAGGCACCGGCGACGATGGCCTTGGACAGGTCACCGGAGAAGCGGATACCGCCGTCGGCGATCAACGGCACGCCCGTGCCTTCAAGGGCGGCGGCGACGTTGGCGATGGCGCTGATCTGCGGCACGCCGACACCGGCGACGATGCGGGTGGTGCAGATCGAGCCAGGGCCGATACCGACCTTCACGGCGTCGGCGCCGGCGTCGGCCAGGGCCTTGGCGGCAGCGCCAGTGGCGATGTTGCCGCCGATCACCTGCACTTCAGGGAAGTTCTGCTTGACCCAGCGCACACGGTCGATCACGCCTTTGGAGTGACCGTGGGCGGTGTCGACCACCACCACGTCGACACCGGCGTTGACCAGGGCCGCGACACGGTCACCGGTGTCCTTGCCGGTGCCGACGGCGGCGCCGACGCGCAGACGACCTTGGTCGTCCTTGCTGGCCAGCGGGTAGGCCTTGGCTTTTTCGATGTCGTTGACGGTCATCATGCCCTTGAGGGCGAACTTGTCGTCGACGATCAGCACGCGTTCGATGCGGTGCTTGTGCAGCAACTCGCGGACTTCGTCCTTGCTGGTGCCTTCCTTGACCGTGACCAGGCGCTCTTTAGGCGTCATCACTTGGCGGACGGTGGCATCCAGGCGGTTCTCGAAACGCACGTCGCGGGACGTGACGATGCCGACCAGGTCGCCATCGTGCAGCACCGGAACGCCGGAGATGTTGTGCATGCGGGTCAGTTCGAACAGATCCCGGACCGTGGCGTCAGCCTCGATGGTGATCGGATCCTTGACCACGCCAGCCTCGAACCGCTTGACCTTGCGCACTTCGGCGGCCTGCTGTTCGATGGTCATGTTCTTGTGGATGATACCGATACCGCCTTCCTGGGCCATGGCAATGGCCAGACGGGCTTCGGTCACGGTGTCCATGGCGGCGGAAACCAGGGGGATATTCAGTTCGATGCCACGGGTGAGACGGGTTTTGAGACTGACTTCGTTAGGCAGTACTTCGGAATAACCGGGCACTAGGAGAATGTCGTCGAAGGTCAGAGCTTCTTGGCTGATACGCAGCATCGCGGGGGCTCCCGAGCGGGAAAATGGAAGCGCGCCATTATACTCATGCACCCCGTCTGGCTCAATGTAAAACTCTGTCTATTATTGGCGGGGTGATTGACGGGCTGAAACCACCGCACGCACATCCAAAACACTGGATGCTTTTGTGGCGAGGGGATTTATCCCCGTTGGGGTGCGAAGCGCCCCCAGGATCTCTTTTACTGCAGTGTGTCAGCCCTGACGTCGGGGGCTGCTTCGCAGCCCAGCGGGGATAAATCCCCTCGCCACAAAAGCA
>NZ_JAESPG010000011.1:0-192412 GCF_016756915.1 Pseudomonas sp. HB05 | reverse complement strand
CTCGCGAATGCGGTGGATCAGTCGATACCTTTGTATCTGAAACACCGCATTCGCGAGCAAGCCCGCTCCCACAGGGTTTTGTGTTGATGTCAAGCCAGTGTGGGCAGCGGCCCGAGCTTGCCTTTGTGATAGATCATCGGCGTGACCGGTTGCTCGGGCAGGATCAGGTTCTTCACCGCGCCGACAATGATCGCGTGATCACCGCCGTCGTATTCACGCCACAGTTCGCACTCGATGATCGCCGTGGCTTTGCCCAGCAGCGGGTTGCCCAGGTCGCTCAGGTGCCAATCGATGCCCTTGGCCTTGTCCTTGCCTTTCCCGGCGAAGGCATAGGCTTCGGCGGTCTGGTCGGCGGACAGCAAATGAATCGCGAATTGCTTGCTGTCGCGCAACACCGGGTAGGTGTCGGAGGCGTAGTTGGGGCAGAACAGCACCAGCGCCGGGTCGATGGACAATGCGCTGAAGGCGCTGGCAGTGATGCCAACGATATTGCCGTCCGGGTCCAGCGTCGTCACCACCGTGACGCCAGACGGGAAGGAGCTCATGACTTCTTTGTAGATGCCGGGTTCGATCATTTCTCAGGACTCCTAGCGCATCACGAACGGGTCAGGCATGGAGGCCTGGGAAAGGTTGATCCACACCGTTTTCAGCTCGGTATAGGCCAGCACCGAATCGATGCCGCTTTCGCGTCCGTAGCCGCTGTTCTTGAACCCGCCGATGGGCGCCATGGCCGACACCGCGCGGTAAGTGTTGACCCAGATGATTCCGGACCGCACGTCTCGGGCGAGGCGATGGGCGCGGCCCAGGTCGCGGGTCCAGATGCCGGCGGCGAGGCCGAACTGCGAGTCGTTGGCGATCGCCAGGGCTTCGGCTTCGTCCTTGAAACGAATCACCGAGGCCACCGGGCCGAAGACTTCTTCCTGCATGATCTTCATGGAGTTGCGGTCGCATTCGAACAGGGTCGGTTCGTAGAACCAGCCTTCGCCCAGATGCGCCGGACGCTTGCCACCCAGGCGCAGGCGCGCGCCTTCGGCGATAGCGTCGGCCACCAGGCCTTCGACCACGGCCAACTGCTGTGCGGTGGCCATAGGGCCCATTTCGCTGGTGTCTTCCTGGGGGCTGCCGATGCGGATGCGCTTGGCGCGCTCCACCAGTCGCGAGACGAACTCGTCGTAGATTTCGTCCTGCACCAGCAGTCGCGAGCCGGAGACGCAACTTTGGCCAGAGGCAGCGTAGATCCCGGCAATCGCACCGTTGATGGCGCTGTCGAGGTCGGCGTCGGCGAAGATGATGTTGGGGGATTTGCCGCCCAGCTCCAACGACAGCTTGGCGAAGTTCTCGGCGCTGCTGCGCACCACGTGGCGGGCCGTGGCGGCGCCGCCGGTAAAGGCGATCTTGCGCACCAGCGGATGACGGGTGAGGGCGGCACCGGTGCTCGGGCCGTAGCCGGTGATCACGTTGACCACGCCCGGCGGAATCCCGGCTTCCAGGGCCAGGCGGGCCAGTTCCAGGATCGTCGCCGAGGCGTGCTCGGACGGCTTGATCACGATGGTGTTGCCGGCCGCGAGCGCCGGGGCCAGCTTGATGGCGGTGAGGTACAGCGGGCTGTTCCACGGAATGATCGCCGCAACCACACCCATGGCTTCGTGCACGGTATAGGCGAACAGGTCCGGCTTGTCGAGGGGCAGGGTGCCGCCTTCGAGCTTGTCGGCCAGGCCTGCGGTGTAATGGAAAAACTCCGGCAGGTAACCGACCTGGCCACGGGTTTCACGGATCAGCTTGCCGTTGTCGCGGCTTTCGAGCTGGGCCAGTTGTTCCTTGTTTTCGGCGATCAGGTCACCGAGGCGGCGCAGCAGTTTGCCGCGGGCGGTGGCGGTCAGCCCGCTCCAGGCCGGGCTGTCGAAAGCGCTTTGGGCGGCGTTTACGGCGCGATCGACATCGGCTTCGCCAGCATCGGGCAACTCGGCCCAGGGTTGGGCGAGCGCCGGGTTCAGGCTCTGGAAGGTCTTGCCGGACAGCGCATCGACCCATTCACCGCCGATACACATCGAAAAGCGTGTGAGTGTCATGCAACGATCCCCTTTATTGAATTTTGTCGGGTGCTGGCCGTGTCGAGGAATTCCAGCAACAACTGGTTGACCAGGCGCGGCGACTCTACCGGCATCATATGCCGCTGTTCGGCGAGCACGGCAACTGTCGCGCCGGGAATTCGCTCGGCCAGTTGCCGGGCCATTTGCGGGGTGGAACCAGGGTCCAATTCACCGGTGGCGATCAGGGTCGGCACCTGGATACTGCCCAGGTCGTCGGCGCGGTACATGTCCTGGGTGGCGAACAGTTCATAGGTGGTCAGGTAGCCCTGGGGGTCGTTCTGGGCCAGGGTCTGGCGCAGCGCGGCAATCTGCGCCGGGTTCGCGGCCTGGTACTCACGGCTGAACCACCGCGACAGGGCGGCCTCGGCGTTGGCGTCCGGGCCGTGTTCGGCGGCTTGCGCGGTACGGGCAATGACCCCGGCACGCTGTTCGGCGCTGCGGTTGAACACACTGTTGAGCACCACCAGGCCGTGCAGGCGCTGCGGGTAATGCAAGGCGAACGCACGCGCTACCAGGCCGCCCATCGAAAAACCGATGACCGTGGCCTGGGGCAATTGCAGATGATCCAGCAGTTCCAGCAACTGGTCGGCGTAGCCGAGCAGGTCGGTGCCGGTGGCGGGACGCGGGCTGGCGCCATGGCCGAGCATGTCATAGGCGATGACGCGGTAATTCGTGGCCAGGCCAACGATTTGGCCGCCCCACATTTCTTTGTTCAGGCCCACGCCGTGGATCAAGACCACGGGCTGGCCTTGGCCGGTTGCCAGGTAACTGGTGCCGGCCGGGGTGAGTTCAGCGGTGAGCCGAATCATGGAGCGCTCCTGCATGCCTTTTTTATTGTGGTTGCTTCGGCTGGATCACTGCGCCTTTTCGGCCGCCAGTTCTTCCAGGTCGATGTAGCGGTTGCCGATGCGTGGATGCAGGCGACCACCGTCGGCGCAGCCCAGCACCACGACGATTTCGTCGGCGCGCGGGGCGTCTTCGATCTGCATTTCCAGGGTGATGTAATGCGAGCGCAGGCCTTCGTCGTCCTTGTGCATCATCGGGATCTGGATCGAAGTGCCGGGGCCGCCGCGCTTGTTGGTGAAGCTCAGGTAGCTCTTGGCCTTGACCGCTTCGCGGTAGTGATTGCCGAAGCGCAGGGTATGGATCACAGCCGAAGCGTGCTCGATTTCACCGTCGGCGCCGACGACCGCAGCCTTGCCATAGGCTTCGATTTTTTCCGCACCGCCGATGATGCCCACCAGGCGCTCGACCATCAGCGCACCGAGGTCGGAGCAATTGGCGCGGATTTCCGGTTTCAGGTCTTCGACGAAACCACGGCCCAGCCAAGGGTTCTTCATGACCACCGCCAGCCCAACCATGGTCACCGGCTTGTCGGTGGCCTTGCCGCCTTCGATGAGGGTTTCTTCGACATAGCTGACGATCTTGCGAATTTCGAAACTCATGAGCTGCTCCGTGGGAGGTGAGAAGTGTCTGTGCGTATGATGGTATACCATAATACTGTTCGTGCAAGCGTCCACTTTGAATTTGTTCGAAGGGAGGCGACGGAAGGCTGGGGTTCGAGGAGATAGGGCTCTTGTGGCGAGGGGATAAATCCCCTCGCCACAAGAAATTCGCAGCTACAGTGAATGGGTATTAATTTCCCCTTTTCGGGGCGTTCGGCCTCGACTTCCCGTTTGTCTGCACCGATTCGACCCGTTTGCAGTGTCGACGCCTGAAATCGGGATAAGCGTTTCAGCCTGGAAATTCTTTTCCGTCGCAAAATCGAAAATAAATTTCGCTTTTTCGCCGTTTCGCGCCGGTTTTTCCAGCATCGCCTCGATCGGCCGCACTTAGGCACAGCCCTTGCTACGGCTCCACGACAACCCAACGAACAGGAGATTCGATACGTAGATAAAAGGGGGCGCACGTCATTCGGACGCAAAGGCCTGAATCAGAGACCCATGCCTGACGAGGTACTCGAAGAACCAGGGCTCACAAACTAGGCAAGGCTGCATTGGTGGAATGACGACGTAATAAGAAATGCCGTGTACGACACGGCTTGGAGTTGGCTATGCCCCACGCTTTTTTCAATGAAATGTACGACGCCAAGGGTGACTGCCGCCCGCATTACCAAGCTTTCTCGCGCTGGCTGGCGGACACGCCGCTGGAGTTGCTGGAGCAACGCCGCCGCGAAGCCGACCTGCTGTTCCATCGGGCCGGCATCACCTTCACTCTATATGGGGACGAGCAGGGCACCGAGCGCTTGATCCCGTTCGACATCATCCCCCGCAGCATCAAGGCCAGCGAATGGCAAATCGTCGAACGTGGCTGCATCCAGCGGGTCCAGGCCCTGAACATGTTCCTGGCCGACATCTACCACGGCCAGCGCATTCTCAAGGAAGGCATCATTCCGGCTGAGCAAGTGCTCGCCAACGAGGGCTATCAAATTGCAATGCAGGGCCTGGACCTGCACCGAGGTATCTACGCCCACATCGCTGGCGTTGATCTGGTTCGTGACGGCGATGGCAGCTACTACGTGCTGGAAGACAACCTGCGCACGCCCAGTGGCGTGAGCTACATGCTCGAAGACCGCAAGATGATGATGCGCCTGTTCCCCGAGCTCTTCGCTGCCCAGCGCGTGGCGCCCATCGATCATTATCCGAACCTGCTGCTCGATACCCTCAAGAGCTCCAGCCCGCTGGACAACCCGACCGCCGTGGTCCTGACGCCGGGGCGTTTCAACAGCGCCTATTTCGAGCATGCATTCCTGGCTCGGGAAATGGGCGTGGAACTGGTGGAGGGCGCGGATCTGTTCGTGCGCGACGACCACGTCTATATGCGCACCACCGCCGGGCCCAAGCAGGTGGACGTGATCTACCGTCGCCTGGACGATGCCTACCTCGATCCGTTGTCCTTCAACCCCGACTCCATGCTCGGCGTGCCCGGGCTGATCGCGGTCTACCGTGCAGGCAATGTGGTGCTGGCAAACGCCGTCGGCACGGGCGTGGCGGATGACAAGTCGATCTACCCCTACGTCGACGAGATGATTCGGTTCTACCTGACCGAAGAACCGATCCTGAAGAACGTGCCGACCTGGCAGTGTCGCAAACCCCAGGACCTGTCCCATGTCCTGGCGAACCTGCCGGACCTGGTGGTCAAGGAAACCCAAGGCTCCGGCGGCTACGGCATGCTGGTCGGGCCGGCTGCCACCAAGGCGGAGATCGAAGATTTCCGCGCGCGCCTCAAGGCTCGCCCCGAGGCCTACATCGCCCAGCCGACCTTGAGCCTGTCCACGTGCCCGACCTTTGTTGAAAGCGGCATCGCCCCTCGTCACATCGACTTGCGTCCCTTCGTGCTGTCCGGCAAGGAGACTCGCCTGGTGCCCGGCGGCCTGACCCGCGTGGCGCTGCGCGAAGGCTCGCTGGTGGTGAATTCGTCCCAGGGCGGCGGCACCAAAGACACTTGGGTAGTGGAGGACTAAGACATGCTTTCAAGAACCGCTTCGGACCTCTATTGGATGTCCCGCTACCTGGAGCGCGCCGAGAACCTGGCGCGCATGCTCGAAGTCAGTTATTCGCTGTCGCTGATGCCCCAGGCCGGGCGCGGCGACGGCCAGGCCGAGCTGGCGATGTCGCTGCTGGCGGCCGGTACGCTGGATGACTACAACGCCCGCTATGACGCGCTCAACACCGAACGCATGCTGCACTTTTTCGCCCTGGATGAAACCAACCCCGGCAGCATCTATAGCTGTCTGCGGGCGGCGCGGACCAACGCCCATGCCGTACGCGGGCGCATCACCGCCGACATGTGGGAGAACATCAACGCCACTTGGTTGGAAATGCGCAACATTGCCAGCAACGGCCTCGGCCGCTATGGCATCAGTCATTTCTGCGAGTGGGTGAAGGAGCGCTCGCACCTGTTCCGTGGCGCGACGTCGGGCACGATCATGCGCAACGATGCCTACTGTTTCATTCGCCTGGGCACCTTCATCGAGCGCGCCGACAACACCTTGCGCCTGCTGGACGCGCGCTACGAAATGTTCGGCGAGGAATCGGAGGAGGTCAGCGACAATTCGGCGCGCGGCTACTACCAATGGAGTGCCTTGCTGCGGGCATTGTCGTCGTTCGAGGCGTTCAACGAGATCTACCGTAATGCGCCGAATGCCGAGCAGGTGTCGGAGATGTTGCTGCTGCGGGCCGACGTGCCGCGCTCGCTGCACGCCTGCATCGAGGAGCTTGACCATATCCTCGCCAGCCTGCCGGGCAACAACGGCAGACCCGCTCAACGCCTGGCCGCCGAGCTGAATGCACGGCTGCGGTATTCCGGGATCGACGAGATCCTTGCGTCGGGCCTGCACCAATGGTTGACCGAACTCATCGGCCAGATCCGTCATTTGGGCCAGACCGTCCATGAGTCCTACCTGGAGGTGGTATGAAACTGTCCATACGCCACGACACCACCTACAGCTATGCCGATGAAGTCTGCACCAGCATCCAGTTCCTGCGCCTGACGCCCCGGGACACCCCACGCCAGCGCATCCTGCAATGGCACCTGGAACTGCCGCGCCTGGTGCGCAGCCAGCTCGATCCGTACGGCAATATCCTCCACGTCATGACCATGGACGAGCCCCACGGCGCGCTGATATTGACGGCCTATGGCGAGGTGCAGATCAACCAGACGGTGGAGATGGAGCCCGATGACCAGTCACCGCTGCCGTTCCTGCGCACCAGCCGACTTTCCCTGGCGGATGACAATCTCAGCGCCTTCGCCATGGAACAATGTGGAGACCGGCGAGATCGATCGGCGCTGGGCAACTTGATGAACGGCCTCGCCGACCGCATGCCCTACAGTCCCGGCGCGACGGCCGTCAGCAGCACGGCCGCCGAGGCGTTTGCCGGTGGCGCCGGGGTCTGCCAGGACCATGCCCATGCGTTCGTGGCCTGCGCCCGTAGTTTGGGCGTGCCGGCGCGGTATGTGTCCGGCTACCTGTGCACCGAGGACGAGAATCATTTGGCTAGTCATGCCTGGGCCGAGGCTTGGCTGGATGACGGTTGGTACAGCTTCGACGTGACCAATCGCTTGGTTCGTCCTGACCGCCATTTGAAGTTGGCGATTGGCCTTGATTATCTCGACGCCTGTCCGGTACGTGGAATGCGCCGAGGTGGCGGGGCAGAGCAGATGCAGGCGCGGGTGCAGGTGAGCTCGATGGTGCAGGTGCAGCATCAGTGATCTGACTATTGAAGCCCAAGGCCTTTTCGCGAGCAGGCTCGCTCCCACAATGGATGAGTTGTACCCAAACCCCTGTGGGAGCGGGCTTGCCCGCGAAGGCGGTCTTATAGCCGACCTGACTCTTCCCGTTGTGCGCCGATCCAATTGTGGGAGCGAGCCTGCTCGCGAAGGCGGCCGATGGAATACCGCTATCACAAGCTCGCCTGTGCAACGACCACCGGTTTATAGTGGCCGGCCATGTCGCGTCTCCAGGAAGGAGCCCAATGTCCGAATCCTCGATCACCCTTGCACGTTTTACTGAAGCCCATATCCCCGGCGTCACCGCGCTCTACAACGACCCTGCCGTTACCCGCCAGGTATTGCAGATGCCTTTTCAGTCCGCGGAGGTCTGGCGTCAACGTCTGTCAACAAATGACGAGCGCCAGTTGAAACTGGTGGCCCTTTACCAGGGCGAGGTCATCGGCAATCTTGGCCTGGAGCAGTTTTCTCGCGTTCGTCGCGCTCACTGCGCCAACCTCGGCATGGGTGTCGCGGTGGCTTGGCAGGGCAAGGGCGTGGGGTCGATGCTGCTGGCCGCGGCGCTGGACGTGGCGGACAACTGGATGAACCTGCGGCGGGTCGAGTTGACGGTGTATGCCGACAACGAAGCGGCCATCGGCTTGTACCGCAAGTTCGGTTTCGAAACCGAAGGCCTGCTGCGCGACTATGCCGTGCGTGACGGGCGCTGGGTCGATACGCTGGCGATGGCGCGGCTGCGCTGAACAGGCAAAACTCCGCACATTGGCTATACCTGTAGTTCCGCCCCCGTCAGGTGTGGCCTACAGGAGTAGCACCATGAATCTTGCGTCCATGATCGGCACCGTTTGCATCGCTTCACTCGCATTGATGGGCTGCGCCAGCAAAGTCACCCAGCCGAACGAGTATTCCGGCTTCCTGGGAGACTACAGCCGCCTAAAGGAAGAGAAATCACCGTCGGGAGCCGAGGTGATGCGTTGGGTCGATCCGAAGATCGATCTGGCCAAGTACTCCAGGGTGTATATCGAGCCGACACAGCTCTACCCCAAGCCACAACCGACCGTGAAGATTCCCGCCGCCACGTTGGCCGGTATTACCAGCTACTACGACCAAGCTCTCAAGCGAGAGGCGGGCAAATCCTTGCCCCTGGCGACCAGTCCCGGACCTGGCGTATTGGTGGTGCGGGCGGCTATCACTGCAGTAAGCAGCAAGACCGAAGGGCTGAAGCCTTATGAAGTGATTCCGATTGCCTTGGTGGCCGCCGCGGTCAGTACGGCCAGCGGCATTCGCGACCAGGAAACCACCCTGG
Organism: Pseudomonas sp. HB05; assembly: GCF_016756915.1. NCBI lineage: Bacteria > Pseudomonadati > Pseudomonadota > Gammaproteobacteria > Pseudomonadales > Pseudomonadaceae > Pseudomonas > Pseudomonas sp. HB05. Next base: position 183,787 of record NZ_JAESPG010000011.1, on the reverse strand, counting down.
GCACCGAAGCGGTTTTTCTCGACGGTGGTAATAATGCAGTGATCGCCCAGGTGGTGCGCAAGGGCACGGGTAAGCCGCTGTCGAACGACTCCCAGGTGATGAAGCCCGACGACTTCAAAAGCGTCATCGATGGCTGGGCGTCGGACTTGCATCAGTCCTACCTGCGTCTCAAGGCGAAATAGCGCCGTTGTAGGAATCGTCACTTTTTTCGTGCAGCCATAGGTCGGAGCACCATTTCATGGTTAACTCCGGCCTCACCATTTTTCAAACCTGTCAGAAGGAATCCGTTCATGGCTCAAGTCACCCTCAAAGGCAACCCGGTCCAAGTCAACGGCCAACTGCCACAAGCCGGTTCCAAGGCGCCAGCCTTTTCCCTGGTTGCCGGCAATCTGTCGGACGTTTCCCTGAAGGACTTCGCCGGCAAGCGCAAGGTGCTGAACATTTTCCCAAGCGTCGACACGCCGACCTGCGCCACTTCGGTGCGCAAGTTCAACGCCCAGGCCAACGACCTGAATAACACCGTGGTGCTGTGCATTTCCGCCGACCTGCCATTTGCACAGGCCCGTTTCTGTGGCGCCGAAGGCCTGGAGAACGTACAGAACCTGTCCACCCTGCGCGGTGCCGAATTCATCGAAAACTACGGCGTTGCCATTGCCGACGGCCCGCTCAAAGGCCTGACTGCTCGCGCCGTGGTGGTGCTGGACGAAAACGACACCGTGCTGCACAGCGAGCTGGTCAAGGAAATCGCTGAAGAGCCGAACTACGAGGCGGCACTCGCAGCGCTGAAATAACCAGTCTGAAATAAAGTATTTATTACAATTGTTAACGGCCTGGCCTGTCCAGGCCGTTTTCATTTGTGTTTCAAAGCCTTAGCCGAGTACGCGAAAGGTAAGCCCAAGGTAAATTGCCGGTAAAGGCGCTTTGCTAAAACCTCGACAGTGCTTATCGTTCAGCCTCCCGTAAAAGAAGCCCACGCGCCCAATGGTTGACCATTCAATGCAATCCTCTGTTTCCCGCAAATCCCGTCGCTGGTTGTTCGGCCTGTTCGTGGTATTGGTCGTCGCGTTGCTCGCCTGGAAATTCTGGCCCGCCAGCACCGACTCGAAAAATGCGGCAGGACAGAAGGGCGCGGCCGGACACATGGGGCGCTCGGGCGGCATGCGGCCGGGCTTCGGCGGTGCGACGGGGCCGATTCCGGTTCGGGTGGCACCAGCGGTCGCCGGGGATTTCCCGCTGTATTACAAGGCGCTGGGCACGGTCACGGCGCTCAACACCATCAACGTGCGCAGCCGCGTGGGCGGTGAGTTGGTGAAAATCGCGTTCGAAGAAGGGCAGATGGTCAAGGCCGGGGACCTGCTGGCCGAGATCGATCCTCGCCCGTACCAGAACGCCTTGCTCCAGGCCGAAGGCACCTTGCTGCAAAACCAGGCCCAGTTGAAGAACGCCCAGGTCGACCTGGAGCGCTATCGTGGTTTGTACGCCGAAGACAGCATTGCCAAGCAGACCCTCGACACCGCCGCTGCACTGGTGGGCCAGTACCAGGGCACGGTCAAGACCAACCAGGCGGCGGTCAACGACGCCAAGCTCAACCTGGAATTCACCAAGATCCGTGCGCCGATTTCCGGGCGTGTGGGCCTGCGGCAACTCGACCTTGGCAACCTGGTGGCAGCCAACGACACCACGGCCCTGGCCGTCATCACCCAGACCCAGCCCATCAGCGTGGTCTTCACATTGCCGGAGAACAACCTCGAAACCGTGCTCACCCGCTACCGCAGCGGGGCGAAGCTGCCGGTCGAGGCTTGGGACCGTGGCGATGTGAAGCTCCAGGCCAGCGGCGTGCTGCAAAGCCTGGACAACCAGATCGACGTCACCACCGGCACCTTGAAATTCAAGGCCCGCTACGAGAACCGCGACCAGTCGCTGTTCCCCAATCAGTTCGTCAACGTGCGCCTGCTGGCCGATACCCTGAAAGGCGTGGTGCTCGCGCCGACGGCCGCCATTCAATTCGGTACCAACGGCACGTTTGTCTATGCCTTGGACGGCGACAAGAAGGTCACGATCAAACAGCTCAAGATCGGCGCCAGCGATGGCGAGCATACGGTGGTCACCGAAGGGTTGGCCGCCGGCGACCGGGTGGTGCTCGAAGGCACCGACCGCCTGAAGGAAGGTAGCGAAGTGGAAGTGGTCAACGACAGCCAGGAAGTGCCGACTACGCCGACCGAGCACCTGCAAGGCAAGAGCGCCGCGGCCCCGACTGAGCCGGCAGTAGCCGACAAGGCGAAAAAGGGCGGCGCATGAATCTCTCGCGGCTGTTCATCCTTCGCCCGGTCGCCACCACCCTGAGCATGCTGGCCATTGTCCTGGCCGGCCTGATCGCCTATCGGTTGCTGCCGGTGTCGGCATTGCCCCAGGTCGATTATCCGACCATCCGCGTCATGACCCTGTACCCGGGCGCCAGCCCCGACGTGATGACCAGCGCCGTGACCGCGCCGCTGGAGCGCCAGTTCGGGCAGATGCCGGGCTTGACGCAGATGGCCTCCACCAGTTCCGGTGGCGCATCGGTGATTACCCTGCGGTTCAACCTGGACATCAACATGGATGTCGCCGAGCAGCAGGTGCAAGCCGCGATCAACGCGGCGACCAACCTGTTGCCCGACGATTTGCCGGCGCCGCCGGTGTACAACAAGGTCAACCCTGCCGACACCCCGGTGCTGACCCTGGCAATTACCTCCAAGACCATGCTGCTGCCCAAGCTCAATGATTTGGTGGACACGCGCATGGCGCAGAAAATCGCCCAGATCAGCGGCGTCGGCATGGTGACGATTGCCGGTGGCCAGCGCCAGGCGGTGCGGATCAAGGTCAACCCGGAAGCCCTGGCATCCGCCGGCTTGAACCTGGCGGATGTGCGCACCTTGATCGGCGCCTCCAACGTCAACCAGCCCAAGGGCAACTTCGACGGCCCGACGCGGGTCTCGATGCTCGATGCCAACGACCAGTTGACCTCGCCCAAGGACTACGCCGAGTTGATCCTGGCCTACGCCAACGGCGCGCCGCTGCGACTCAAGGACGTGGCAGAGATCGTCGATGGCGCCGAAAACGAGCGCCTTGCCGCCTGGGCCAACGAGAACCAGGCCGTCCTGCTGAACATCCAGCGCCAGCCCGGCGCCAACGTCATCGAGGTGGTTGACCGGATCAAGGCCCTGTTGCCCAGCATCACCGACAACCTGCCGGCCGGCCTCGACGTGACCGTGCTGACCGACCGCACCCAGACCATCCGTGCTTCTGTCACCGACGTCCAGCATGAGCTGCTGATCGCCATCGCCTTGGTGGTCATGGTGACGTTCCTGTTCCTGCGCCGGGTCAGCGCCACGATCATTCCCTCCGTGGCCGTGCCGTTGTCGCTGATCGGTACGTTCGGCGTGATGTACCTGGCCGGTTTCTCGATCAACAACCTGACCCTGATGGCCCTGACCATCGCCACGGGTTTCGTGGTGGACGACGCCATCGTGATGCTGGAAAACATCGCCCGTTTCATCGAGGAAGGCGACAGCCCGATGCAGGCGGCGCTCAAGGGCGCGAAGCAGATCGGCTTCACCTTGATTTCCCTGACGTTGTCGCTGATCGCCGTGCTGATCCCGCTGCTGTTCATGGCCGACGTGGTCGGGCGCCTGTTCCGCGAATTCGCCATCACCTTGGCGGTGGCGATCCTGATCTCGCTGGTGGTGTCCCTGACGCTGACGCCGATGATGTGCGCGCGCTTGCTCAAGCGCGAGCCGAAGGAAGAGGAGCAGGGCCGTTTCTACCGGGCCAGCGGTGCCTGGATCGACTGGTTGATCGCCGGTTACGGGCGCAAGTTGCAGTGGGTGCTCAAGCACCAACCACTGACCCTGCTGGTAGCAGTAGGCAGCCTGGTGCTGACGGTGGTGTTGTACCTGGCCGTGCCCAAGGGCTTTTTTCCGGTGCAGGACACCGGCGTGATCCAGGGGATTTCCGAGGCGCCGCAGGCGATTTCGTTTGCGGCGATGGGCGAGCGCCAGCAGCAGTTGGCCAAGGTGATCCTCGCCGACCCGGCGGTGGAGAGCCTGTCCTCCTACATCGGTGTAGACGGCGACAACGCGACGCTCAACAGCGGCCGCTTGCTGATCAACCTCAAGCCTCACCGGGAGCGGGACGACAGCGCCAGCGAAATCATCGCCCGCTTGCAACCGCAGTTGGACCGGCTGGTGGGGATCCGGCTGTTCATGCAGCCGGTGCAGGACCTGACCATCGAAGACCGGGTCAGCCGTACCCAGTACCAATTCAGCCTGTCGTCGCCGGACGCCGAGTTGCTCAGCCTCTGGAGCGGCCGCCTGGTCGAAGCCCTGGCCCAGCAGCCGGAGCTCACCGACGTTGCCAGCGACTTGCAGGACAAGGGCTTGCAGGTTTACCTGGTGATTGACCGTGACGCCGCCTCGCGGCTGGGCGTGTCGGTGTCGAACATCACCGATGCGCTCTACGACGCCTTCGGCCAGCGACAGATTTCCACCATCTACACCCAGGCCAGCCAGTACCGCGTGGTGCTTCAAGCCCAGGCGGGGGAGAAAATCGGCCCGCAGGCACTGGACCAGATCCACGTCAAGACCACCGACGGCGGGCAAGTCCGCCTGTCGAGCCTGGCACGGGTGGAGGAGCGCCAGGCGCAACTGGCGATTGCCCACATCGGCCAGTTCCCGGCGGTGATGATGTCGTTCAACCTGGCGCCAGGCGTGGCCCTCGGGCACGCCGTCGATCTCATTGAAAAGGTGCAGACGGACATCGGCATGCCCGTCGGCGTGCAGACCGAGTTCCAGGGCGCGGCGCAGGCATTCCAGGCGTCGCTGTCGAGCACCTTGCTGCTGATCCTGGCGGCGGTGGTGACCATGTACATCGTGTTGGGCGTGTTGTACGAGAGCTACATCCATCCGATCACGATTCTTTCCACCTTGCCCTCGGCGGCCATCGGCGCCTTGCTGGCGTTGATCCTCAGCGGCAACGACCTGGGCATGATCGCGATCATCGGCATCATTTTGCTGATCGGCATCGTGAAGAAGAACGCGATCATGATGATCGACTTCGCCCTCGACGCCGAGCGTAACCAGGGCATGGACCCGCAGACCGCCATCTACCAGGCCGCGCTGTTGCGCTTCCGACCGATCCTGATGACGACCCTCGCGGCCCTGTTCGGCGCCGTGCCGCTGATGCTCGCCACCGGCTCCGGCGCCGAATTGCGCCAACCGCTGGGCCTGGTGATGGTGGGCGGCTTGCTGGTGAGCCAGGTGCTGACGCTGTTCACCACGCCAGTGATCTACCTGTACTTCGACCGCCTGGGGCGCCGGTTTGCCAGGCCTGAGGAGAAAGAGGTGGGGGTATGACGCATTCCCTGAACCGCAGGGAGCTTTTGTGGCGAGGGGATTTATCCCCGCGGGGCTGCGTAGCGGCCCTTTTTGTGAGCGCTGCGCACTCAAGCGGGGATAAATCCCCTCGCCACGAAGAACCAGCCAAGTCTCGCGGACAGTCGCCTGGCGTCTGGAGCCGCTGCGAATGAACCTCTCCGGCCCCTTCATCCGCCGTCCCGTGGCGACCATGCTGCTGAGCTTCGCCATCATGTTGCTCGGCGGCGTGTGCTTTGGCTTGCTGCCGGTTTCGCCGCTGCCGCAGATGGATTTCCCGGTGATCGTGGTCCAGGCCAACTTGCCGGGAGCCAGCCCCGAGGTGATGGCTTCCACCGTGGCAACGCCGCTGGAGCGCTCGTTCGGCGCCATCGCCGGGGTCAATACCATGAGCAGCCGTTCGAGCCAGGGCTCCACCCGCGTCATCCTGCAGTTCGACCTGGATCGCGACATCAACGGCGCGGCCCGGGAGGTTCAAGCGGCCATCAACGCCTCGCGCAACTTGCTGCCCAGCGGCATGCGCAGCATGCCGACCTACAAGAAGGTCAACCCGTCCCAGGCACCCGTCATGGTGCTTTCGCTGACCTCCGATGTGCTGGAGAAGGGCCAACTCTATGACCTGGCCTCGACGATCCTGTCCCAGAGCCTGTCCCAGGTGGCGGGTGTCGGTGAGGTGCAGATTGGCGGCAGCTCCCTGCCGGCGGTGCGCATCGAGCTGGAGCCGCAATTGCTCAACCAGTACGGCGTGGCGCTGGATGACGTCCGCACGGCGATAGCCAATAGCAATGTGCGCCGGCCCAAGGGTTCGGTCGAAGACGACAAGCGCATGTGGCAAGTCCAGGCCAACGATCAACTCGAAAAGGCCAAGGACTACGAGACGCTGGTCATCCGTTACCAGGATGGCTCGGTGTTGCGGCTCAAGGACGTGGCAAAGGTCAGCGACGGCGTCGAGGACCGCTACAACAGCGGCTTCTTCAACGATGACGCTGCCGTGCTGCTGGTCATCAACCGCCAGGCCGGCGCCAACATCATCGAGACCGTCAACGAGATCAAGAACCAGCTGCCGGCCCTGCAAGCGGTGCTGCCCGCCAGCGTCAAGCTGAACCTGGCCATGGACCGCTCGCCGGTGATCAAGGCCACCCTGCACGAAGCGGAAATGACCCTGTTGATCGCCGTCGCCCTGGTGGTGCTGGTGGTGTTCCTGTTCCTGGGCAATTTCCGTGCGTCGCTGATCCCGACCCTGGCGGTGCCGGTGTCGTTGGTGGGTACGTTCGCGGTCATGTACCTGTACGGTTTTTCCCTGAACAACCTGTCACTGATGGCGTTGATCCTCGCCACCGGGCTGGTGGTGGACGACGCCATCGTGGTGCTGGAAAACATTTCCCGGCACATCGACGAAGGCGTGCCGCCGATGAAAGCCGCCTACCTCGGCGCCGAGGAGGTGGGCTTCACCCTGTTGTCGATGAACGCCTCGCTGGTGGCGGTGTTCCTGTCGATCCTGTTCATGGGCGGGATCATCGAGAGTCTGTTCCGCGAGTTTTCCATCACCCTGGCGGCTGCCATCGTGGTTTCGCTGGTGGTGTCCCTGACGCTCACGCCGATGCTCTGCGCGCGGTGGCTCAAGCCTCATGTGCCGGGCCAGGAAAACCGCTTGCAGCGCTGGAGCCATCACGTCAATGAACGCATGGTCAGGGGTTACGCCCGGAGCCTGGACTGGGTGCTGCGTCATCGGCGCCTGACCTTGCTCAGCCTGTTGGTGACCGTCGGTGTGAACATTGCCTTGTACGTGGTCGTGCCGAAGACGTTCATGCCGCAGCAGGACACGGGCCAGTTGATCGGCTTCGTGCGCGGTGACGACGGGCTGTCGTTCAACGTGATGCAGCCGAAAATGGAAATCTTCCGGCGCGCAGTGCTCAAGGATGAAGCGGTGCAGAGCGTGGCGGGTTTCATCGGCGGCAACAACGGCACCAACAATGCCTTCATGCTGGTGCGCCTCAAGCCGATCAAGGAGCGGGCGATGTCTGCGCAGAAGGTCATCGAGCGCCTGCGCAAGGAAATGCCCAAGGTGCCCGGTGCCCAACTGATGCTGATGGCCGACCAGGACCTGCAGTTCGGCGGCGGCCGCGAGCAGACCACCTCGCAGTATTCCTACATCCTGCAGAGCGCCGACCTGGCGTCCCTGCGCGAGTGGTACCCCAAGCTTGTGGCTGCCTTCAGGGCCTTGCCGGAGCTGACCGCCATCGACGCCCGTGACGGCGGCGGGGCTCAGCAAGTGACGCTGATCGTGGACCGGGACCAGGCCAAGCGCCTCGGCATCGACATGGACATGGTCACGGCGGTGTTGAACAACGCCTACAGCCAGCGGCAGATCTCGACGATCTACGACAGCCTCAACCAATACCAGGTGGTGATGGAGGTCAATCCGAAGTACGCCCAGGACCCCAACACACTTGAACAGGTCCAGGTCATCACCGCCGACGGCGCGCGGGTCCCGCTGTCGGCGATTGCCCACTATGAAAACAGCCTGGAGGACGACCGGGTCAGCCATGAGGGGCAGTTCGCGTCCGAGAGCATCGCCTTCGACATGGCCGAAGGCGTCACGGTGGAGCAGGGCTCGGCCGCCATCGAGCGCGCGATCGCCAAGCTTGGCATGCCCGAGGATGTCATCGCGAAAATGGCCGGTACCGCCGATGCGTTCGCCGCCACCCAGAAAAGCCAGCCGTTCATGATCCTCGGGGCGTTGCTGGCGGTGTACCTGGTGCTGGGTGTGCTGTACGAAAGCTACATCCACCCACTGACCATCCTGTCGACCTTGCCCTCGGCCGGGGTGGGCGCGTTGCTGTCGATCTACGTGCTGGGCAGCGAGTTCAGCCTGATCTCGTTGCTGGGGCTGTTCCTGTTGATCGGCGTGGTGAAGAAAAACGCCATCCTGATGATCGACCTCGCCCTGCAATTGGAACGCGCTGGCCAGACGCCGCTCGAGTCAATCCGCAGCGCGTGCCTGTTGCGGCTGCGGCCGATCCTGATGACCACGCTGGCGGCGATCCTCGGCGCCTTGCCGCTGTTGCTCGGCGGCGCCGAAGGCTCGGAAATGCGCCAGCCACTGGGCCTGACCATCATCGGCGGGCTGGTGTTCAGCCAGGTCCTGACGCTTTACACCACCCCCGTGGTCTACCTCTACCTCGACAACCTGCGCCATCGTTTCAACCGCTGGCGTGGAGTGCGCACTGATGCTGCCCTGGAAACTCCGCTATGACCGACCGTTCGCTTTTCAACCTTGCCGCACCGCTGGCAACCGCCCGTGGCTCGCGAGTATTGAGCCTGGCGCTGTGCGTGGCGCTGCTCAGTGCCTGCGCGATCGGTCCGGATTACCAACGTCCCGCGGCCGCTGCGCCGGTGCAATACAAGGAGGCCCAGGGCTGGCGCCAGGCCAACCCCAGCGACGCCCTGGCCCGTGGCGCCTGGTGGGAGCTATACGCTGACACTCGCCTCAACGAACTGGTGGAAAAACTCAACGGTTCCAACCAGACCGTGGCCCAGGCCGAAGCCCAGTACCGTCAGGCCCAGGCCTTGGCGCGCAGTGCTCGCGGGGCATTCTTTCCAACGGTCGATCTTACGGTCGGCAAGACCCGTTCCAGCCAGGGCACCGGCAGCAGCAGTTCGAGCCTGAGCAGTTCCTCCAGCGGCATTCGCGACACTTACAACGCCCAAGCTGGCGTGAGCTGGGAAGCGGACGTCTGGGGCAAGTTGCGCCGCACCCTGGAAGCCGACGAAGCCAGCGCCCAGGCCAGCTTTGCCGACCTGGCCGCAATGCGTTTGAGCCAGCAATCGGAACTGGTGCAGAACTACCTGCAGTTGCGGGTAATCGATCAGCAGAAGCGCCTGTTGCAGACCACCGTCGACAACTATCAACGCTCGCTGAAAATGACCGAAAACCAGTACCGCGCCGGGGTGTCCGGCAAGGATGCGGTGGCCCAGGCGCAGAATCAGCTCAAGACCACCCAGGGCGACCTGATTGACCTGATCTGGCAGCGGGCGCAGTTCGAGAACGCTATCGCCGTGCTGATCGGCTTGCCGCCCGCCGAGTTCAGCCTGGCCGAAACCCAGGACATCCCGGCACTGCCGCAAGTGCCAGTGGCACTGCCGTCGCAATTGCTCGAACGGCGCCCGGACATCGCCTCGGCTGAGCGCTCGGTCATGGCGGCCAACGCCAACATCGGCGTGGCGAAGGCCGCTTACTACCCGGACCTGACCCTGAGCCTGAGCGGCGGCTACAGCAGCAGTACCTACGATAACTGGGTAAGTGTGCCGAACCGCTTCTGGTCGGTCGGCCCGCAACTGGCGATGACCTTGTTCGACGGCGGCCAGCGCTCGGCGGAGGTCGACCGCAGCGTCGCGGCCTACGACCAGACCGTCGCCACCTATCGCCAGACCGTGCTCGACGGCTTTCGTGAAGTCGAGAACTACATGATCCAGCTCAAGGTGCTCGAAGACGAAGCCCGCGTGCGCCAGGAAGCCCTCGACGCCGCCCGCGAGTCCCTGCGCCTGACGCAAAACCAGTACAGGGCAGGGCTGATCGGCTACCTCGACGTGGTGACCGTCCAGGCCACCGCCCTGAGCAACGAGCGCAGCGTGCTGAGCCTGCAACAGAGTCGGTTGATTGCGAGTGTGCAGTTGATTGCGGCGCTGGGCGGTGGTTGGGATGGGCAGTTGGAGGCGGAGGGTAGGTAACAATTGCGCCAAGCTTTTGTGGCGAGGGGATTTATCCCCGCTGGGTTGCGAAGCGGCCCTAAAGTCTGCCACCTCGGTGTGTCAGCTAGGTTGCACTCAGCTTCCAGGGGCTGCTTCGCAGCCCAGCGGGGATAAATCCCCTCGCCACAGAGATCTCCTGAACATCCCGCGCAAAGTCCCGCTTTTGGCCGATGCACTGCCTACGTCCAATCGTAATCGCTTGGTATAGTTCAGGCCTCTTTCCAGCCGGTAAAAGGATACTGCCATGTCGCAATACCAAGCGTTCAACGTCGAACTTGCAGACAACATCGCCCATGTGCAGATCAATCGACCGGACAAGATCAACGCCATGAATGCGGCGTTCTGGAGCGAGATCGTCGATATCTTCCAATGGATCGACGATACCGACGAAGTGCGGGTGGTGGTCTTGAGCGGCGCGGGCAAGCACTTTTCTTCAGGCATCGACCTGATGATGCTGGCCGGCGTGGCCAATGAACTGGGCAAGGATGTGGGCCGTAACGCCCGCGTGCTGCGGCGCAAGATCCTGCAGTTGCAAGCCTCGTTCAATGCCGTGGACAACTGCCGCAAGCCGGTACTCGCGGCGGTCCAAGGCTATTGCCTGGGCGGCGCCATCGACCTGATTTCCGCCTGTGACATGCGCTACGCCGCCGAGGACGCGCAGTTCTCCATCAAGGAAATCGACATCGGCATGGCGGCCGATGTTGGCACATTGCAACGCTTGCCCCGGATCATCGGGGACGGCATGCTGCGTGAACTCGCTTATACGGGGCGCACCTTCGGTGCCGACGAAGCGCGCAGCATTGGCCTGGTCAATCGTGTCTATGGTGACACAGCCAGCCTGCTCGACGGCGTCATGGGCATTGCCCGGGAAATCGCCGCCAAGTCGCCGATCGCCGTCACCGGCACCAAGGAAATGATCAGCTACATGCGCGACCACCGCATCGATGACGGGCTGGAATACGTCGCCACGTGGAACGCCGCCATGTTGCAATCCAATGACCTGCGCGTGGCCATGGCCGCCCATATGAGCAAACAGAAACCCGAATTTCTGGACTGACCGATCATGATTTCACGCTGGACCACCGCAGTACTCGATACAGATAAACCCGGCGGCTGGGCCGTGGCCCGCAGCCCGGAAGGTTTCCTGTACGACGACAACGGCGCGCTGTTTCCTCGCGACTGGCTCAAGCGCCAGGACTTGTCGATCCTTGCCGAGCACGGCATCGGCCATCTCGATGGCGAGCCGGTCCACTTGCTGGAACTGCACAGCGCCTTGGACATTCCCGGCTGCAACTGGAAAGGCCTGCGGGCCTTCATGCTCGAAGATGACCACACGCTGTTCAAGGTGTTGGGTTATGCCGCGCAGATCGGCACCTGGGCCCGGGAGCATCGCTTTTGCGGCAGCTGCGGCCAGCGCATGAGCCAGGTGCCGCGAGAGCGGGCGATGTATTGCCAGGCATGCGACTTGCGGCATTACCCACGGATCTCGCCGAGCATGATCGTGCTGATCACTCGTGGCGACGAAGTCTTGTTGGCCCGTTCCCCCCGGTTTGTCACAGGGGTCTACAGCACCCTGGCGGGCTTTGCCGAGCCGGGGGAGTCGGCGGAAGATTGCCTTGTTCGCGAGGTCCGCGAGGAAGTCAGCATCGACGTGAAGAACATCCAGTACGTGGGCAGCCAGTGCTGGCCGTTTCCCCATTCGATGATGCTGGGCTTCCACGCCGAATACGCCAGCGGCGAGATCGTGCCCCAGGAGGACGAAATCGAGGACGCGCAATGGTTCAACATCCATGACCTGCCGCCATTGCCGGCGTCGCGCTCGATTGCCCGCTACCTGATCGATCTCTATGTGGCGCGGCGCCTAGGCCATGCTGAACCAGTGTTGCCAGGCTAGGCGTACGGTCAGGGCCAGCACCACGGTGATGAACACCGGCCGGATGAACTTCGCGCCGCCGCTGATGGCGGTGCGCGCGCCGAAGAATGCGCCGACCATCACCGACAGGCCCATGCTCAGCCCGATGATCCAATCCACCTGACCCGAGAAGATGAACACCGACAGGGCTGCGATGTTGCTGACGAAGTTCATGCTGCGGGCCACGCCGCTGGCCTTGACCAGGTCGATGGGGTAGAGCAGCAGGCTGCTGACGGTCCAGAACGCGCCCGTGCCGGGGCCGGCCACGCCGTCATAGAAACCAAGGGTAAAGCCTTGCGGCGACTGCCAGGTCTTCTTGATCGGTGCGTTGCTGTCCAGCGGTGCCTTGGGCGTGCCGCCGAACAGCAAGTACAGGCCGCAGGCGAAGACGATCACCGGCAGCATCTTGTTCAGCCACTCGGCGGGCAGGTAATGGGCGACGACGGCGCCGGCCAAGGCACCGACCAGCGTGCCGACGAGGGCGTGGGTCCACTGCCGCGGATGAAACAGCTTGCGCCTGTAGAACGTGAAGCTGGCCGTGGCCGAACCAAAAGTCGAGCTGAGCTTGTTGGTGCCCAGCACCAGGTGCGGTGGCAAGCCCGCGGTCAGCAGGGCAGGCGTGGTAAGCAGGCCCCCACCGCCGGCGATGGCGTCGATGAAGCCGGCGATGAACGCGACTACGGCCAGGATAGCGAGGGTGGAGAGGTCAACGCTGAGTTCAAAAGGCATGGAATGGGCTTATTCGGCAGGGCGCAGAAGGGCTGCGGGAAAGGCCGGTATGTTACCGATAATGGCGCTGGGCCGCGACTCTCCGGTGAGATGCCGCTAACTCCGTGGCGAGGGAGCTTGCTCCCGCTGGGCTGCGCAGCAGCCCTCTCAAACCACATCATCGACAATAATGTGCCGCTCCTGCCGCGAGCAGCGCTCGATCCGCGCCTGGACCCGGTACACGTCGCGCAGCATCTGCTCGGTGATCACCTCGTCACTCCGGCCGCAGCCTTGCGATGTTCCATTGGCAATGACCAGCACCTGGTCGGCAAACCGCAGGGCCTGGTTCAGGTCGTGGATGGCGATGAACACAATGACCGAGTGTTGGCGGGCGAAGTCGCGCATGAAACTCAACACCTGGACCTGGCGATGCATGTCCAGGGCGCTGGTGGGTTCATCCATCAACAACACCTCGGGTTCGCGCACCAGCGTCTGGGCGATGGACACCAGTTGCTGTTGCCCGCCGCTCAGTTCGCCAAGGTTGCGAAAGGACAGTTCGCCGATGCCCAGGGATTCGAGGATACGGTCCACCACTTCCAACTCGTCGGCCTGCACGGCCCAGCCGGGCGCTTGCTGCTTGCGCGCCAGCAGCACCGATTCGTAGACCGTCAGCCGGGCGCTGGCGTTGAGGTTCTGCGGCATGTAGCAGATGCCGCCCCGCCCTCGGCGCGACCCTTCCAGGCGGACCTGGCCGGGGCCGTCGATCAAGCCGGCGATGCGTTTGAACAAGGTGGATTTACCGGCCGCATTCGGGCCAACCACCGCCACCACTTCGCCGCCGCTGAGCACCGGCGTACTGATTCCTTCGAGTATCGACCGCTGGCCATACCGCGCGCCGACCCCTGCCAGCTCGATCGTTACCATGAGTTTTTCCTGCCGCCCAGAATCAGAGAGATGAAAAACGGCACGCCGATCAACGACGTGACCACGCCGATGGGGAAGATCGCGCCCGGTATCAAGGTCTTGCTCACCACCGAACTCGCTGACAGGATCAGCGCACCGGTCAGCAGCGAGGCGGGGAGGAAGAAGCGCTGGTCTTCGCCGATGAGCATTCGCGCGATGTGCGGGCCGACGAGGCCGATGAAGCCGATGGTGCCGACAAACGCCACGGGAAATGCCGCCAGCAGGCTGACCATGATCAGCGTCTGCAAACGCAACTTGCGCACATTGACGCCGAAGCTCGCGGCTTTCTCATCCCCCAGCCTCAGGGCGGTCATGGCCCAGGCGCGGCGTGCGAAAACCGGCAAGGTGACCAGGATCACCAGGCAGATCACACCGAGTTTCGGCCACGTAGCCTTGGTCAGGCTACCCATTGTCCAGAACACCACGGCGGCCACGGCCTGCTCTGTGGCGAAGAACTGCAACAGCGCCAGCAGGGCATTGAAAGTGAACACCAGCGCGATGCCCAGCAGCACGATGGTTTCGCTGGTCATGCCGCGACGCAAGCTCAGCACGTGGATCAGCAATGCAGACAGCATCGCCATCACGAAGGCATTGAGCGGCACCATGTACTGGGCGATCACCGGGACCAGGGCCACGCCGAATGCCAGTCCTAACGCCGCACCAAAACTGGCCGCCGCCGAGATGCCCAAGGTGAAGGGGCTTGCCAGCGGATTGTTGAGGATGGTCTGCATCTGCGCGCCGGCCAGGGACAAAGCGGCGCCGACGGCCACGGCCATCAGCGCCACCGGCAGGCGAATGTCCCACATCACCACGCGCACCTGGGGCGCCGCCGCGTCAGGGGAAAACAGCGCGCCCAGCACCTCAACCAGGCTGTAGCTGGCCGGGCCGAGGGCCAGGTCCAATAACACGCTGAACAGCAGCAACACCGCCAGGCCGACCAGGATCAGGCGCTTGCGCCAGACCTGCTCGCGATAGATCGTACCCAGGGCGATGTCATCGATTCGGCCGTTCATGGTTGTGCCTGCGCTGGCTTGAGGCTGACGAAGTAGCCGGGCTCGTAGGGCACGGGCAGGAACCGTTCGTGGAACTCGCGGAACGTCGCGTCCGGGTCGAGTTCGGCGAACAGGTCCGGGTGGAACCACTTGGCCAGTTGCTGGATGGCGATGAACTGGTACGGACTGTTGTAGAACTGGTGCCAGATGGCGTGGAACCCCTGGGTTTGCTGGGCCTTGATCCCGGCATAGGCAGGGCGCTGGGTGTACCACTGCAACTTGCGCCGCGCTTCGACCAGGTCGGCACCGGGACCGACGCCGACCCAGTGTCCGCCTGGGGCGAAGGCCTCCCAGTTGGCACTGGTGACCACCACTTGTTCCGGGTTGGCGACCACCACCTGCTCGGCATTCAACTGGCCGAAAGTATTGGGAATGATCGGACTGGCGATGTTGCGGCCGCCGGCCAGCTCGACGAAGCGGCCGAAGTTCTCATTGCCGAAACTCAGGCAGCAATCGTCCGTGTAGCCGCCGATGCGCTCGATGAACACTTTGGGTCGAGGCGGCTGGCGGGCCTGGATAACATCGATGACGCGCCGGATCTGCTGGTTGCGAAAGGTGATGAATGCCTCGGCGCGCGCCTCTTCGCCGAACAGTCGCCCGAACAGACGCATGGTCGGCTCGGTGTTCTGCATCGGGTTGTTGCGAAAGTCCACGTAGACCACCGGAATGCCAAGCGCATCGAGCTTCTCGATGTAGCGCGCATCTTCGGTGGCGTGCTGGGCCTCGATGTTCAGCACGATCACGTCCGGTTGCTGGCTGATCGCTTGCTCGATGTCGAAGGTGCCGTCTTCGAAACCACCAAACGTCGGGACCTTGGCAATGGCCGGAAAGCGCCGCAGGTAAGCGCCGTAGGTGTCCGGGTCGGACTGGATGAGGTCCTTGCGCCAGCCGACGATTCGGCGGATTGGATTATCGGTGTCCAGCGCCGCCACCAGGTACAACTGGCGGCCTTCGCCAAGGATGACCCGGCGCACGGGAATGCGTACCTGGACCTGGCGGCCAAGCAAGTCGGTGACAGTGGTCTTGGTGACGGGCGAGGTGTCCGAAAAACCAAAGCCGCTCAGCAGCAAGGTCGCGGCGCCAAGCAGCCAGGCGGTGAGCTTCGAACGCGTCATGGGTGGAATCAGCATGGTTTGAACCTTGTCAGGGACCGTCCCGCCAGCGGTGCACGCGCTGGCGGGGCGGGTCTCGATCAGAAGTCGACAGTCACCGACAGCAACAGCGTGCGTGGCGCGCCTTGGGAGAACGCGCTGTAGGACGCCACGCCGGACCAGTACTCGCGGTCGAAGACGTTTTGTACCGTGGCGCGGAACGTGGTTGGCCGGCCATCGAGCACGGTGCTGTAACGCGCGCCGGCATCAAAGCGGGTCCACGGGTCGAGTTCCTGGGTATTGGCCTGATCGACGTACTGGCTGCCGGTGTAGATCGCGCCGCTGGTCAGCGTCATGCCCTGGACCCAGGGCGTGTCCCATTCGGCCCAGAGGTTGGCCTGGACTTCGGGTACGCCCACCGGTTTGTTGCCACGATTGGCGGCGGTCCCGCTTTTGGTGAGTTCGCCGTCGAGCAGGGTGACGCCGCCCAACAGCCGCGTACCCTCGCGCAGTTCACCGAACATATTCAGTTCGATGCCGCGGTTACGCTGCTCGCCCTGGACGGAATACACGCTACCGGCCAAGCCATTGGTCAATTCGCCGGCGGGCTTCTTGATCTGGAATAGCGCCAGGGTCGAGGTGAACGTGCCGTAGTCGACCTTGACCCCGACCTCCTGCTGACGCGAGATGTAGGGCTTGAAGACTTCCCCCGAATTGCTGGCGTTGGCCGGCGCGGTGTCGCCCTTGCTCAGGCCCTCGATGTAGTTGTAGTAGAACGACACATGTTCCCAGGGCTTGATCACTGCGCCGAACAAGGGCGTGGTTTCGCTTTCGTCGTAGGAGGGCGAGGTGCGTGCGCCGGTGACGCTGTTGTAATTGTGTGATTCGACCCGTTGCTTACGCAGGCCCAGTGTCACCTGGACCCGTTCATCCAGGATCGACAGGGTATCGGCCAGCGCCATGCCAGACAGTTCGGTGTCGGAAATCTTCGACACGTCGGGCGAGGCAATGGACGGTTTGTCGCGCTCCACCGGGTGGTAGATATTCGAAAAGAGCGGGGCGCCTGAGTTGATCCCTCGTCGCAATTCGTCACGATAACGGCTGACCTGCAAGGTCGCACTGTGGCTGATCGCGCCGGTTTCGAACCGGGCCCGGGCGCCGGCATCGACGGTGTAACGCTCCACCTCGAACTTGTAATAGCCCGGTGTCGAGCGGGTGTCTCCGGCGCTGTTGAGGATCGTCGGTGTCTGGTCCGACAGCCGCGCCACATCGGACTTGCCGCCACCGGCGTGGCCAAACACGGTCAGGTTGTCGTTCACATCATATTCGCCGCTGAGCAAGGCCGATTTGTCGCGAGTCTTGGACCAGGCCCAATCCTGGGTCACGTTGCTGCGCCCGTTGGCCGCCGAAGGCACCTCGACGCCGCGCGCAATGTTGAACGGCCGCGAGGGGGCGTCCCATTGTTCTTCCTGGCTGATCAGGTCCAGGCTGGTCCTGAATCGGTCGCCCTGATAGTCCAGCGAGATGGCACCGATGCCGACGTCCCGGGACTGCTTGTCAATCGCGGTGTCGCCGCCCTGCAGGCTGCCGTTGACGCGCACGCCGAAACGACGTTCCTCGCCGAACCGACGACTGATGTCGACATGCCCACCGGCCTGGGTATCCATTGCGTAGCTGGCCGTCACGCGAGTCAGGTCTTGTTCCAGGGAGCGCTTGGGCACGATGTTGATCACGCCACCGACGCCGCTGTTGGGCGACATGCCATACAGCAGGGCGGCCGGGCCCTTGATGACTTCGATGCGTTCGGCGTACTCGGTGAACACTCGGTAGTTCGGTGCCACGCCATACACGCCGTCGAACGCCAGCTCGCCCAGGTTGCCTTCGCCCACCGGGAAGCCGCGGATGAAGAACGAATCGACGATGCCGCCGGTCTGGCCGGTGGAGCGCACCGAGGAATCGCGCTCCAGCACGTCGGCGGCGGTGACGGCCTGCTGGTCCTTCATCAGGGTCGATGTGTAGTTGCTGACGCTGAAGGGCGTGTCCATCAAGTCCTTGTTGCCCAGCAGGCCAACCCGGCCGCCACGGGCAACCTGGCCACCGCTATAGGCGGCCGGCAAATCACCGGGGCGCACTTCGGCGGCATTGATCGTGGTCTGCGCCAGCGCCAGCTCACCGTCGCCGGCGCTTTTTTGCAAGGTATAGCTGCCATCGTCCCGTAGGACCAGATCCAGGCCGCTGCCAGCCAGCAGCCGATCGAACGCTTCACGGGCGGTGAACTGGCCGGACAGGCCGGGGCTGTTCAACCCTTGCGTGAGGGAAGGCTCGAATGACAGGGCGATACCGGCCTGTACGGCGAACGCCGACAACGTGGCGCCCAAGGGGCCGGGCTGGATGTTGTAGGACTGGCTGGCGACGCTGTCCAGCGGCGCGCCCGGTGCCGCCCAGACCCCGGGGCTCAGGGTACAAAGTGCGACGCTGAGCATGGCACTGCGAATCGCCAGGGTCAGCTTGCGATCCGAACGCAGGGGGCGGGCAACGGGCATGGCGGGGTGATCCTGTTCAGAGGGTTTGCTCTCTAAGCCAGCCAGGATCGAAAAAAGTATCACCCTCGCACGATTATTTTTTCCAGCGCTCACGCCGGCGCCAGCATGACCCAGTAATCGCCCAGGCGGGAGCTCACGTTGATGGGGTAGGTCTGGGCAAGCATGTTCAGGGTGCGCCGGCTGTCGTTGACCGGAAAGGCGCCGGATATCCGCAGGTTGGCAATCGCCGGGTCGCAACGCAGGACGCCACTGCGATAACGGCTCAGTTCGTTCACGAAGTCCGCCAGGCGCATGTTGTCAGCCATCAGCATGCCCTGGGTCCAGGCCAACACCGATTTGTCGACGGGTGTGGGGGCGTCGAAACCCAATGCGCTGAAGCCGCTGCGTTGGCCGGCCTGCACCACCTGTTCGCCAATTCCCTTGACTTGAATGCGCACCGCGCCCTCCAGCACGGCGAGGCGGGTGTGCCCGGTTTCTTCGCGAACGCTGAAGCGCGTTCCAAGCGCTTGCATCCTGCCTTCGTTGGTTTGCACCAGGAACGGTCGGGCGACAGGTGAGGGATCTGCGGCTGTCTGGACCAGTATTTCGCCGCGACGCAAGAGCAGCAAACGCTGGCGATCGTCGAAATACACGTCGATCGCGGTGTCGGTATTCAACGTGACGTGAGTGCCGTCGGTCAGGGTCAAGTCGCGACGCTCGCCCACCGGGGCGCGGTAGTCGGCGGTCCATTGCTGCCAGTCGTTGAGCTTCCAACTGCCCCAAGTCAAGGGCGCCAGCGCAAGCAGGGCGGCGAGTTTGCCCATGGCGGCACGGCGTCCAGGATGGCTCGGCCGGTCCAGCGACGGCATCGCCAGCGCCGGGGGCAAGCCCTGCAGCTTGCTCAGCAATAGTTCGGCACGGGCCCAGGCCTGGCGGTGCGTCGGGCTGCTGTTTCGCCAATGCTCCCATTCCTGGCGCTCGGAGTCGCTGACGCTGCCCTCGCTCAGGCGCATAAGCCAGTCGGCGGCTTCGTCGAGGATGGACGGGTCGAGGGCGTGGCGGTCATGGGACGGCATTCAATCCACCAACGTCAGGCAGTGCAGGAATGCCTGTTTCATGTAGCGCTTGACAGTGATCAGCGAGACGCCGAGCTGCGTGGCGATGTCGTCGTATTTCAATCCATTGATCTGCGACAGAAGAAAGGCGCGTTTTACGTGAGTCGGCAGGGTATCGAGCATGGCGTCGATTTCATGCAGTGCCTCAAGTACCAGCAAGCGTCGTTCGGGGGATGGCACCTCAGGCTCCGGCAATGATGCCAGTGCCTGGAGATAGGCGCGCTCAAGTGCCTTGCGCTGGAACCAATTGACAAGGATGCCGCCGGCAACACAACTCAAGTACGCCCGCGGCTCTTCGATCACTGCCACTTTGGAGGCGAGAATGCGAATGAAGGTGTCGTGCGCCAGGTCGGCGGCGTCCAGCGCGTTGCCAAGCTTTCTATAAAGCCTGGCGTACAACCAGCCATGATGGCCGCTATAGAGGTCTGCGACGGTGCGCAGGTGACAATCATTGACCGCTGACCCTGTATCGCTCATGGCTGTTTATATTTTGTGATAGTGAGAATTATTCCCAATAGTAGTGGAGTCGTTCATCACCGCGCAAGGTCGATCTTGGGCGCGATGGAATTTTGGCCTCGCGTCGTTATTCGGGGGGCTCGCCGAGCATCTTTGCCGGTCTATAGCGCAGCAGGATCAAGGGAGGCAGTGCCATCGCATAGGCAAGACAGACATAGAGATATGTGTATTCCAGGCCATAAACCTGACTGAGCAATGCGCCGAGGGAGATGCCGATAATGGATGCGGTCTGCGAAACGCTCTGTGCCAGTCCAAGCACATGTCCCTGGCGGCTGTTGTCGGCGCTTTTGGAAATGAGCGCGGTCAGCACCGGTGTGGTCGCGCCCAATAGCAGACCCCAGATGAAATAGGCGAGGGCGAAGATTACCGGCTGGCGAGTCAGGCCGGCCACGGCGGTTGCAACGATGCAAGACATCACGATGCCGGTCATGGCGCGTAGCGTCTGCGCCGGATTGCGCTGCTCGAAGTAACGTGACCATGACGTAGCGCAGAGGATGAATCCCAGCGCCAGCAAACCGTAGCAAAGCCCGGTCATGGCATTGCTGACGTTGAAAGTCGACACCACGTACAGCGAGAAGGACGTCTGCGGCAGCATGCGTGCGAGCAGCAGAAGGCCCATGATCCCCAGCAACGATGCGATTGCCGGGCTGGAGACCCCGGGACGCGAGGGCTTGGGTTGGTCGGGCACGGTGGCCGGTGACTTGGCGGGGGGCACGTGGGGCAACGCCAGTGTGGCGACTACGGCACAAATGGCGCACAGGACCGAAGCCACGAGGTTGATCCAGAAAAATGTCGCGTGGTCCAGGATCAACCCGCCGACGACCGCGCCCAACAACGAGCCAACGTTGGTGGATATCTGCAGGATGGCGAAGAGCCTGGCCCGCCGCGAGGGCGCTTCGATGCTCACACCATAGGCCTGGGCGGGGGCGATATAGCCGGCGAATGCGCCTTGCAGGAAGCGCAGGATCAGGATGATCCAGATATCGTCGGCCAACGCCAATCCAAGCTGGGTCAACGACAGGCCCACCAGCGCACGGATCATCATCAGCTTGTGCCCATGCCGATCACCGATACGGCCCCACAACGCACTGGTCAGGATGATGCCCAGCATCGGCCCTACATACACCGCCGTGCTGGCGAAACTGAACAGTGCGTCGTTGGTCGTCATTTGGCGCAGGTGAACGGGCCAGAAGGGACCGCTCATTTCCATCGCACCCATGGAAACCAGTTGAATCGCAAATAACAGATAGACCAGCAAACGGACACTGGAACCCTGGGGGATACCGGCGTGGGACATGGGCAGACTCGCAAGGCGGCTAAGGCTGTGTCTTATCCGACAGTGCGCCGATCCGGGCAAGAAAAAAATGCATCAACCGATGCGTATAAGCTAACCCAGTGGCGAGGGAGCAAGCTTCCTCGCCACTGGATTGATTTCACTCCGGCCGAAAAACTGCTCGCAAACAATCCTGGCGTTTCTCCTTGAACATTGCATAACCCTCCACCGATTGTTCCAGGCCCATGGGGTGAGTCAGGAGATAGGAGGGGTCCAGTTCGCCTTTCTGGATGTGCTCGAACAGCCGCTTCACATAACGCTGCCCCGGTTGCTGGCCGGAGCGCAGGGTCAGTGCCTTGTTGACGATCGCCCCCATCGGGAATTTATCCAGCAAGCCGCCATACACCCCGACTACCGACACTGTCCCACCCTTGCGGCAGGCGCGGATTGACTGGCGCAACACCGTCCCGCGCTCGGTGTGCAGGCGCAGCATCTGCTTGGTCTTGTCGTAGAAATAATCGACTTCGGTGCCGTGGGCTTCCATGCCGACGCAGTCGATGCAGCGATCCGGACCTCGGCCGCCGGTCAGTTCCAGCAGGGCGGCGTGTATGTCCGTGGTCTCGTAGTTCAGGGCGATGGCGCCGGCCTTTTCCTCGGCCAGGCGCAAGCGATCGGGGAAGCGGTCGATGGCGATCACCCGTTCGGCGCCCAACAGATAGGCGCTGGACATCGCCATCAACCCCACTCCGCCGCACCCCCAGACCGCGACCGTATCGCCGGGCTGGATGTCCGCGTTATCGGCTGCGAAAAAGCCCGTGGGCACCGCGTCGGAGACGAACACGGCTTGTTCGTCGCTGACGCCCTCCGGAATGGTGAACAGGTTGACGTCGGCGAAAGGTACCCGGATATAAGTGGCGTGGCTGCCGGCATAACCGCCGAACGCATGGCTGTAGCCGATGATGCCGCAAGCCGGCTGGCCGTAGGCAATGTCCGTTGCGGTGGGGTTTGGATTGGAATTGTCGCAGCAGGAAAAGTCCGAGCGTTGACAGTGCTCGCATTCGCCACAGCCGACAATCGACACCGTGACGACCCGGTCGCCTTTCTTGATTTGCGTGACAGCCGAGCCGGTTTCCACCACTTCGCCCATGAATTCGTGCCCGATGATGTCGCCGGCCTGCATGGTCGGCACGTAGCCGCCCAACAGATGCAAATCCGAGCCGCACACCGAGGACAGGATCACCCGCACGATGGCATCGCGGGGGTTGAGAATGGACGGATCGTCGACGGTCTCGACTTGTAGCTTGTTGGGGCCTTGCCAAGTCAGTGCGCGCATCAGACGGTACCTCCATTGAGTTCGGATTTGTCAGTGGGTGAGTCATTGGCCGGTGCTCGCGTCGCGCTGGAGGCCGGATGTACGAAGAGGAAATCCTTCGTCTGCGGATCGCGCATCTTGTTGGTGCTGATTTCGCCCGTTTCCAACTGCTGTTTTATGCTGCGCAACACGTTCAACAGGGCTTTATCGGAGAACCGCGAGATGGCGGCCGCGAGTGCATAGCCGGCCGCGCCGAGGGGCGTCTCGCATGCCACGATGACTTTGACCTGCGTACCACGACCGGCCGGCGCATCGCTGAAATGCATCTGGATGTCGTGCTTGAAGCGTCTGTCCGGGCCGGCGATCCAATGCAGCTTGCGGCCTTCCTTGGGCTCGCACTGTTCGAGGTCACAATGCAGCGTCTTGTCCATCGGGCCATGGGCGACCCAGCGATAGGTCCGTTCGCCGGTCTGCTCGATGGTGTCGATCCACGGCATCAGCGCGCCAAGATTGGCCGGATCGCTGCAGAACGCATACACCGCCTCCCTGGGCTTGCCAATCGTGATACTGCGGGAAATCACTTTGCTGCCGTCCCAATCGCGATCCTGCTCGAACGTCTGCTCGAAGGGACTGTGGGTCATGGCCCGCTTGATCCTGCAGGTGCCGGAATAGGCGCGCCAGGTGGCGCACGCACCCAGCAGCAATTGCGGCAAGCCCTTGAGTCCTCCCTGACGAAGACCGTTGGCAATCAGCAATGAGCCGGCCGCCAGCGACACCAGTCGCTCCGGCGTGCCGAGATTAGGGTGGGAAGGCGTGGGTACCGGAGCTCGGCTCGCCACCAGTTTTGGGCGTTCAGTCATGATGGTTCTCCTTACTGATCCAGGGACGACATAAGGGATGAACCAAGGTAAAAGGCGGTTGTTCCGTTGGGGTCGGTGGTTTGCCGATGAGCTGGATAGGGGACTGGTTTTGGTTTGTTGCGTTGCCAGGAAAAACAGCCATCAGGTTGATTGCCAGGCAAATTTTTTTTGAAATCAAGGGGTTGTCAGCCTAGGCAAATGAGTACATAATTGCGCCCATCGAATGCATCGAGGCGTAAAAAACTTCAATGTTTTCAAGGGGATAGCTCGCTATTGGCGGCTGTATCCGGATAAGTTTTTATCCGTCTGATGTGGTTTCATTGCATTGGGCGTATTGAGGCCGAATAGCAAAATGGTTATGCAGTGGATTGCAAATCCACCTACGCCGGTTCGATTCCGACTTCGGCCTCCACTTTTAAAAAGCTCTGTAGATCCATGATCTACAGAGCTTTTTTATTTGCGGAGCAATGAAAGGTTTTGTCTTGAAAAGGGCAATGGCGACCTTGCTTCACAGGGGATGGATGTATATATTTCCCCCTCTGTTGTACCCGCCGCGAGCCTGTCAGATACTATTTGCCAGTTTCATGCGGCTTTACCGCGCTACCGCCCGAATGGCGAAACTGGTAGACGCATGGGACTTAAAATCCCCCGCTCGTAAGGGCGTGCCGGTTCGATTCCGGCTTCGGGCACCATCTAAAATCAAGGGTTTGCGGGCGAAAGCTGATGCAAACCCTTGTTTGTTTTCGCTCCGCAATTTTGGCGATGGTCCGCAATGACTGAAGGTGCTTTGCGACGTCTATAGCCTGCGCCGAAACGCCTCAAGTATTTCCCGCATTCCTTTTTTCATCTGCAGCTGGGCGATGGCCTCCAGCGGATGCCACACGCAGTCGCTGATTTCGTTCTGTGGCCTGGCCGCTGTCGAGTCGTTGACCGAAGCTTCGAACACATGATGCTCGGTGCTGCCTTCACTGAACTGCATCAGGTAAAGCAGGTTTTCGGCGCTCAGCCCGGTTTCTTCCGCCAGCTCCCTGAGCGCGGCGTCGGCATGGGTCTCGCCGCGCTCGACCGTGCCACCGGGCAGGGCCCAGCGACGCTTGGGTTTACGCACCAGCAGGATGTGGCGATCTTCTTCACAGATGACGGTCGCTCGAATTTTCATGCCTCGCCCAACCTCGACTGTCATTAAATTGCAATATTACTGCAATATTTGAGCCTTGCCCGATTCAAGTGTTCAACAAAGATTTTGTTACCCCATGACCGTAGGAACGCGGCCCATGGGAAAAGGCTGCGTTTATTTCGCGAACGGTTCGGGGGGACGGGGAGGAAAGGCTGCGCCAATGACCGATCATCGCCAAAAATGAATCAGCGCCGAAAAAACGCATCAATGTTGGGTGGACTGGCCGGCCCCGTCGTGGGGGAGCGAGGAGAGATGACCACCGTTGAAGATTTCAAAGTCAAATCCCATGAGCTCTTGGTCGAGCTCGATGCAGCGACGTCGGAAATGATGGCGCTGATCTGTATCCATCAAATGTCCGGGACCGCCTGGGATGAGGCGGTTCGGCGTCAACATGAGGCCTATGAGCAATGGGTCGACTACCTGAACGAGCGCTTGTAGCTGCACGATCGTCACCGCAATCAGCAGGGCAGATTCTTTGAACGGACCTACGGCGGCCATGCCTAATCCATAGACTGACAAGAGGATTAAGGCCATGTCTGAACTAGCCAGTTATTTCTGGATTGCCGTCGCGGTGTTGCTGTTGCTTGTGGATCTTTGGGCAATCGTCAGCGTCTTTCGGAGCGACAAGGCGGCAGGCACCAAGGCAGGCTGGGCACTGCTTCTGATCATCTTGCCTGTAGTGGGCTTGATCATCTGGGGAGTGGCCGGGCCGCGAGGTGTCAAGAATCCGCCTTCATCGCCGGAGCACAGCAAGGGCTGACGCAGGCGAAGCGAGCCACCCGGTCAGCGGTTTTTCCATTGGCCGCCGGTGGTCTCGCAATCCTTCCGGGCTTGCTGGAGCTTTTGCGTGTCGTAGTAATACCAGGTGACCTGCGCGTTGTCCGGGATATTCGCCGAACCGGCGCTTGGGTCTTTGCTGGTGGAGTGTGGGTTGGCCAGGGCTTCTTGGGTCAACCTGGCTTGGCAGGTGGCCACATAGCCCTCGGCGCAACGCTCGACGGGTTTCTTTTCGGTGCTCAACGTACCCTTGCTTTCGTTGCTGCACGACCAGCCAATGGCTTGCGAAGGCACGCCCTCGTACTCGTAACAACTACGGGTTTCGATTTCCGGGACTGCCTGGCTTTGGGATCGGCTAACGACCTCACACCCTTGCGCCATGACGGTGGCGGGGCAGGCGCAGGCGATGAGCAGCAGGACTCTGGCATTCATGGTGGTTCTCCCTTTTGACGGCTGTTGCATCGATACCTATCAATATCGAGGGGCAAAGGAATGCCGTTGTTCCATCGGGTTTCAACCGGTGGAGTTCAGGGGGAACCGGTGTGGCGCATCAGCGAAACTTTGGCAGTGGGCGTTCCGCAGGCCTGAGGGAAGACAAGGCGCTCTGGATCGAAGGGGCATCTTTTTCGATGTCATTGAGTCGGTCGCGGATGCGCACTGCGGCGGGGTGTCCGCCCTGGTGGTCGACCCAGTCGGCGATTTCCTTGCAGGCTGCTGTCAGTCGCGCCTGGCGCGATTCCAGTAAGGTGAGCAGGGTGGTGATGGACTCTTTTTCGGACATGTCACACCTCCATTCAAATTTGAAAAAAAGGGCAGCACGACGCCCGTCGGTAATGACGGCTCATGCTGAAGTTAAGCGTAGTTGAGTTATTTGCGGTCTGTCGAAGAATCCGGCGCACGACTGGACAGTCGGTGCGCCGGGAACCTTATTTGATTCAGCCAGACTCCTTGATCCAGGATGGCGCGACGGAGGCTCGCCAGCGCACATCGGTAATGCCATATTTCTCTGCCATGGGTTTGGAAACCCGCTTGACCTTCTCCCTGCCGAATTTGGGTATGCGCCCAACACCCGCGTCGCAACTGGCCCAATGCCAAGCTTCGGAGTTATTCATCACTTCCGCGCGAATGATGAAAGACTTGGGCTCGCCATGGAGCATGTAGTCGATGATGTAAAGCGATGGACCGCCCATAAATCCTCCCTAATTGATCCTATACGGATGGATACGGAGGCGTTCGGAAAATTCCATCGGATTTCCAGACGGTCAAGGCCGGGGGTGACAGAAAGGCGTCGCGCGTTGCAGAACAACCGTGCTCACGGTGTGGAACCAAACCCGGGTAACCTTCTCCAAGGTGAGCTTGAAAGCACCGGTGCCAGGGATCTAAGGCGACGCAATGTGGCACTGAATAAAGGCAAGACATGAAAAACATCGCCTGGGCGCTGATCGTGGCGCTTCTCGCCAGTGGCCTGTCGGGTTGCATCGGCCCGCCCATCGAACTGACCGCGCAGACCGAACAACGCTTGCGTGCGCAACCTCCCATCCGTTTCCTGCTGACATTCGATGACGGCCCCAGCGCATCATCTTTATGGAACCCGAGCGACGAGGTACTGGATGCCTTGGCGCAGAACCCGGTCCAGCCTGGGATCAAGGCGGTATTTTTTGTCCAGACGCGAGGGCCGCGAGCCGGCGGCAGTGAAATTGGCCGCTCGATCATGCGCCGTGAGCACTTGGAAGGGCATGTCCTTGGCTTTCATACGGCCACGCATTGGCACACCAACCATCGATTCCTCGATCCTGACGAGTTGGAGCAGTCCCTCGATAACGGCGAAGGCGATATCGCTGCGGTCACGGGCGCGCCGCCCAGCCTGGTGCGGCCGCCGTTCTGGAGCTACGACAAACGCACCTTCGCCGCCTACCAACGTCATGGAATGCACATATTGCTGACAGACCTGAGCGCCAACGACGGCAAGGTCTGGGGCATCACCCTGAGTCCGCGACGACGGATGAACCTGACGCGCCAGCTCTCGGAAGTACGCGAGCGTATCGCTGACGGACAGTTGCCTGTGGTCGATGGGGTGATTCCAGTCGTCGTGACCTTCCATGATCTCAATCGGTACACCGCTCGTCACACTCAGGAATACCTGGAGATTCTGCTCGACAGCGCCAGGCTCACCGGCTTGAAAACCGATGCCAAACCCTTTTACGACGACCAGCAGATGCTGGAACGGGCGGCCATGGCCCGCACGGTCAGGGACACGTCCCAACCGGTGCATTTGCCTGGTTTATGGGACTGGCTGTGGGATTCGGATTCCCATTGAGGCGTTTGAGCGCTTCCTGCTTGAGCGTGAATTGCGACGCTCGGTAGGCCGACCTGTGTCAACCGGTAGTAAGGTAGGCAACGCAACCCCGTTTTCCCAAGGAGGTTAGGTCTATGAGTACTGCAATGTTGACGAAAATGCACATCAATGGCTATGACGTGCTCAGCGTAAACAGCGGCCCCTGGAAGGTGTGCACCCAGGCTGACCGGCTGGGTTCCTTTGCTACGCGCGAAGAGGCGCTGGCCTATGCCGCCGCGTTGCCGACCAGGAGGGCACGTCGCGTGCGCCCTGGGAACATCCAGTAGCCAGGTGCAACGGCTGCACGGCGAGCATCAATGCCCGCCGCGCAGCCCAGCTGTTCAAGCGTCCGCCAATTCCAGCGGAATTTCGAGCGTAAACAGGGCGCCTTGCCCTGGTCCATCACTGTGGACGTAGAGGCGGCCATTCATTTCCACGGCGGCCAACGCACAGCTATGCAACCCGAACCCATGGCCGTCCTTGCGGGTGGTGAAGCCATGATTGAAGATCCGGGCCTGGTTCTCCGGCGCGATGCCTTCGCCGCGATCCTTGACGCTGATGTGCAATGTCGTCGGGTCGACGATGCGGATGCCCAGTGTCATTTCCCGTGGATGATCGACATGAGACATGGCGAACTTGGCGTTGCTGATCAGGTTGATCAGGATCAGCAGCAAGCGGTGTTTATCGCCCATGATCAGCGGGCTGTCCTGATAATCCTTGATCACCGTGACATGGTGTCGACTCAGCGCGCCCGAGTTCATGCGTAGCGCATCTTCGAACAGGTCGCTGACCTTCAGCGGTTCGATCAGCCGGGCAGCACCGGCATAGGTTTGTTGTGTCGTAACGATTTCCTTGATGTGGTCGATGCTCTTGGTCAGCTGCGCCAGCTCTTCAATAAGTTGCACTTGCTCGTTGGCAATGGAATCCACCAGCTCATTGAAATAGCGAGGCAACAACTTGCCTTTTTCGTCCTCGGTGATGAACTGGCCCAAGTCTGTGGCATGTTCATTCATCATCCTGACGGCTTTCCCCAAGCCCTGCGTCTTACTGTTCTTCAACTTGCGCGTCACCAGCTCCGCTGAAATATTCACGCTGTTGAGGACGTTGCCGACATTGTGCAACACGTTGGTGGCGATCTCGGCCATGCCTGCCATGCGCGCCGCGTCCACCAACTCCCGCTCGGCCTCCTTCAGCTCGCGGGTTCGCTCTTGCACGCGCTCTTCCAGCCGGTCGTTGGCGGTTTGAAGTTCATGGTTGATCTGATTGATCACTGAATAGCTGCGCACCAGCCGTACGGCCAGGTAGATCATCAGAAGCGCCATCAGGCTGGCGCACACGGCGAGGTACATATGGTATTGGCGGTCTGTCGCGGCCGTCCGGCGCTGGGTTTCGTTCAGCAGTTCATTGATGCTGTCCAGCTCCTGGGCCACCGGAATCACGCTGATGCGGTCCAGCAGGTCGTTGACTAGCGGCTGTTCCTGGATGACGGTGTTGGCGTGCTGCGTCAGGGAGACAAAAACGGGTCGGTAGGAGGCGGGCAGTTGCTCAATCGCACGTTCGAGTTCGCTTAATTGAGCCTGCACTTCCCTAGCTTTATCCGACGTCACGTAAAGCGCGTATTCCGAGGTGGTCAGAGCCAGGTCGAGCACACTGGAGGCAATGGTCAGGCGAGTTGCTTCGCTGCCGGACTTCTTGTCCTGCAGCAAGGTTTGAATCTCATCCTCGACGGTTGGGAGTTCATCCAGGGACTTGCGTAGGTTGGCGTTGTGTTGTTCGAACTGCTCTACCAGCAGGCGCTTGTTCTGGACGGCTTCTACATAACCCTGCCGGCGTGATGCCCAAAGCGATGCCAAGGGGCCCGAGTTGTTAAGCCGTTCCAATTGCTCCCAACGACTTTGTGCTTCAGGCGGTGGGGCCAGGGACAGGTTGTTGTTGACGCCGATCTTCTTCCTGAGAATTTTCACATTCCAGTTGGCGTCGGCCTGTTTGAGCTGGCGGATGAAATCGCGCGATTCGAAATAGGTCGATGAATCGTACGTATACGACTTGATCAAAAAGAATATCAATGCCGAGAAAACAACCAGCGCCGCAGCCAACAGGGCGGGCCATTTGTATTTCCTGATAAGAATGGTCACGTGTTTCTCCTGTCCAGGACGGCTGCCGGAGCAGATGCCGGGTGGGGGAGTGAAAAGCGGTTATTGGTACGAAGAGCGGAGGGAGGAGTATTGCGCAAGCGTTGCGTTGGTTTTTTGCCTGGGTACACGTTGAGCTCCCTGCTAACGGTAAACGTCTGGTCGTCAGTGAGCAAAGTGTAGCGTCAACCAACGAGGGGGCGATGTTTGTTCGGCTGCGTTGCGCAGGCAGGGTAGCGGAGGCGCGGCCAGAATTGACCGCGCCGATGCAACTTATTTCAGATCGATAAAAGGCAGTGCGCTGTTTGGCAGCATGGTGGTCGGCAATTCGCCGTTCCAGCGCTCGGCCTTGGTCAGCTCAACCAAGTTCTGGTTGCTGGCCAGCGCCTGGGCACGAGCCTTGATCGCCTCGGCTTCAGCCTTGCCGCGAAGCTCGGTGGCCAGGGCGTCCGCCTTGGCCTGGGCCACTTGCGAATCGGCCTCCGCCTGGGCCTGGGTCACGCGAATCTGGGCCTGGACCTGTTCCGTTGCGAGTTGTTGCTCGCGAGTCTTCACTTGGACTTCCGCTGCCATGCGCGCTTCGATGGCTTTTTCATAGGCGTCGCTGAAATCGATGTTTTCAACCTGGACGCTGTCGATGATCACCGGCCCGGTAATCGTCGATTTGATCGCAGCGGAAATATCATTGACCAACTGGACCCGGTTCTGCACAGCGGCGACGGCGTTGAACTTGCCGAACACGTTCTCCACCTGTGTCGGCACCTGCCGGCTGATCATCCGGTCGCGAATACCTTCCAGGTCCTTGAACTGGGTGTAGACCTTCGCCACATCGGAAGGCGCAATGTGCCATGACACGGACACCTTGAGCTCAGCTGATTGCTGATCCTTGCTGTAGGCCTGCAGATCGTCGTACGACGTGACCTGGCTCTGGGTACTGATCAGGCGGACCGATTCGATAAAGGGCGTCTTGAACGACAGCCCCGGCTCAACCACCCCGACCAGTGCGCCGTTACGCAGGAGCACGCCGCGCTCGGTTTCATCAACCGTGTACCAACTGCCAAAGAAGACACACAACAGGGCCACGCCGATAATGGCTGCGCTGATCGAACCGATGGTTTTACTGGTCACTTTACTTTCCTTGAGTGGTTTAGGAGATGGCATGCACTGTTTCCTTTGTGAAGACCGTCACTGTTTTTTTAAACGCCAGACACGAAAAAGCCCTGACAAGTCAGGGCTTTAACATTCAAATATGGCGGAGGCGATGGGATTCGAACTCATGGACCTGTTACAGTCGACGGTTTTCAAGACCGTTGCCTTAAACCACTCGGCCACACCTCCGTATTGCGTTGCGGGCGCCATAATACCCGAATGAAACACACTGTCAAACTCTCTACGTAGCTTGTTACAGAGCGTCTGTTATGATCCTTGCCACTGAATGTTTCAAAACCGGAGGAGTGTCGCCATGCGCGAACAGGATTACGCAGTGAACAACAGCGTGCAGGCTGAGCAGCTAGAAGTTAGCCGCGTCCTGCGCAACACTTATGGCCTGTTGGCACTCACGCTCGCTTTCAGCGGTGTGATGGCCTACGTCGCACAACAGATGCGTGTCGGTTACCCGAACATCTTCGTTGTGCTGATCGGTTTCTACGGCCTTTTCTTCCTCACCAACAAGCTTCGTGATTCGGCCTGGGGCCTGGTTTCGGCTTTCGCCCTGACCGGTTTCATGGGCTTCCTGCTCGGCCCGATCCTCAATCGCTACCTGCAAATGCAGGGCGGCGCCGAAGTGGTCAGCTCGGCGTTCGCCATGACCGCCCTGGTGTTTGGCGGCCTGTCGGCCTACGTGCTGATCTCCCGCAAGGACATGAGCTTCCTGAGCGGTTTCATCACCGCCGGTTTCTTCGTGTTGCTGGGTGCAGTAGTGGCCAGCTTCTTCTTCCAGATCAGCGGCCTGCAACTGGCGATCAGCGCCGGCTTCGTGCTGTTCTCGTCGGTCTGCATCCTTTACCAGACCAGCGCGATCATTCATGGTGGCGAGCGTAACTACATCATGGCGACCATCAGCCTGTATGTATCGATCTACAACCTGTTTGTCAGCTTGCTGCAGTTGTTCGGGTTGATGGGGCGTGATGACTGATATTGCCAGAATGCCTGGTGAGCTGTTGATTTGAGAGACGGCGCTTTTCCGAAAGGAGGGCGCCGTTTTTTTTGGTGTGGTGGTTTGTGTGCATATCCGTTTCTTCGGTATCGGCTGCTGGCGGTTCCGCTCTTACAGCGGGTCACTTTTTTCAGACGCCAAAAAAGTAACCAAAAAGGCTTTGCCCCACCACTCGGCACCTCGCCTAGGCTCGGTGTTCCCTCACTCCGGCCAGCGTGGTTTAACGGGGCGCAAAGATCAAGATCAAGATCAAAATCAAAGTCGAAAGCAGAGCAAGAACTGGGGCATCTGCCACCTGTGGCTGCGCCACTGCTATCCGAGCAAGCTCCACACTGGATTTTCATTAGCCACAACACTGACATGGACAAAAGACCCCTGTGGGCGCTTGTTTGCGCGCGATGAGGCCAGTACATCCAACATCATCATTGGCTGTTACATCGCCTTCGCGAGCAAGCTCGCTCCCACAGGGGAACCAGGTCGGCCACCACCAACGAAGCTCACTCCATCGGCGGCAATCGCCGCTTCACCGGCGTCTTCTTGACAATTGCCGTATTGGTCTCCGCAAGCACATTCAACTTGTCCAGCAACACATCCAACTGTTCCATCGATCGTACATGCAGCCGTGCGATGAAACAGTCCTCGCCCGTCACCTTGTCGCACTCGGTAAATTCACCGATGGCCTGGATCTGTCGCTCCACCTCCTGCAACTGCCCCGCCAGCGGACGAATCCGCACGATGGCCTGTAGCTGATAACCAAAACACTTCGGATCGACCTCAACCGTGTAGCTCCTGAGCACGCCACGTTCTTCGAGTCGTCGCAGGCGCTCGGCTACGCTGGGGGACGACAGGCCGCTCAGGTTCGCCAAGGCCTTGAGCGAACGCCGGGAGTCTTCCATCAAGGCGCTGATGAGGATTTGATCGATGTCGTCAGTCATTTCGGCTCCGTTAGGCAAATACGTGAAGCTGCCTTGATAAAAAAGGTGGAAAGCCAGTTTAGCCTTTTCCAAGCCATGGAGAAGCGGCCCGGTGGATGGGCATACTGTGCTCACTTGACGAAGGAGCCCGAAGATGGACAAGACCTTACGCCGCGGTTCGCTCGAAATGACCGCCGCCATGCTGATTTCCGGAACCATAGGCTGGTTCGTGCTGGTCTCGGGCCAGCCTGTGCTGGATGTGGTGTTCTGGCGTTGCGTGTTTGGCGCCGGCACGCTGCTGTTGATTTGCGCGGGCCTTGGCTTCTTGCGCCGGGACATTCTGACACGCACGACTTTCCTGCTGGCGGTGCTCAGCGGCGTGGCAATCGTCGGTAACTGGGTCTTGTTGTTCGCGTCCTATTCCCGCGCTTCGATTGCTATCGGTACGGCGGTGTACAACGTCCAGCCATTCATGTTGGTGGGGCTGGCGGCGTTGTTCCTGGGGGAGAAAATCACCGCGCAGAAACTGTTCTGGCTGGCGGTTTCGTTTCTCGGGATGCTGGCGATCGTCAGCGCCCATGGCGAACAAGGGCAGGGGGGCGGGAATTATCTGGTGGGTATTGCCTTGGCGCTTGGGGCGGCACTGTTGTACGCCGTTGCGGCGCTGATCATCAAGCGCCTGACGGGCACGCCACCGCATTTGATCGCGCTGATCCAGGTGAGCACCGGGGTATTGCTGCTGGCGCCATGGGCGAATTTCTCGGCGCTACCACAGCAGCCAGAGGCCTGGGCCAGCCTGGTGGCTTTGGGCATGATTCACACGGGCGTGATGTACGTGCTGTTGTACAGCGCGATCCAACGGTTGCCGACTGCCGTGACGGGCGCGCTGTCCTTTATCTACCCGATCGCGGCGATCTTCGTCGACTGGTTCGCCTTCGGCCATCGTCTCGAACCGCTGCAATGGCTGGGCGTGGCGGCGATCCTGCTGGCGGCTGCCGGCATGCAGCAGGGCTGGGGCCTCAAGTGGCGCCGCGCAGCCCTGTCCTGAACAACGGAGGCGGGTCAGAAGATGTAATCGGTGGTCAGGAAGTTTGAATCCCGTTCCCGGATGATGTCGCTGATCAATGCCTTGTTGTTCTCCTGGAACTTGGTCGCCACCAATGTGCGGATCGAAAAGGTGCGCAGGGCATCGTGCACCGACAACGTGCCTTCGGCGGAGTTTTTCCGGCCATTGAACGGGAAGGTGTCGGGGCCGCGCTGGCACTGGGCGTTGATGTTGATGCGCCCGACCTGGTTGGCAAAGGTGTCCACCAGCTTGCCGACTTCGGCCGGGTTGGTGCCGAAGATGCTCAGTTGCTGGCCGAAGTCCGACTCCAGTACGTAGTCGACCACGGTGTTGAGGTCGCGGTACGGCACGATGGGCACCACCGGGCCGAACTGTTCTTCGTGATAGACCCGCATCGCCGTGTTCACCGGGTAGAGCACGGCCGGATAGAAGAACGAAGCCCTGGATTCTCCGCCGTGCTGGTTCATGACACCCGCGCCTTTGGCGATCGCATCGGCCACCAGCGAATGCAAATAATCGACCTTGCCGGCTTCCGGCAAGGGTGTCAGGGCCACGCCATCTTCCCAAGGCATCCCGGGTTTCAAGGCGGCGAGCTTGGCATTGAATTTCTCGATGAATGCCGGGGCGACGTCTTCGTGAACAAACAGAATCTTCAGTGCCGTGCAACGTTGGCCGTTGAATGACAGTGAACCGGTCAGCGCCTCGCTGACGGCGTTATCCAGGTCGACATCACGCAGCACCAGGCCGGGATTTTTTGCATCCAGCCCAAGGGCGGCACGCAGGCGATGTGGGCGCGGATGAAGTTTCTTGAGGTCGCTGGCGGCTTTGTTGGTGCCGATGAACGCGAAGATGTCGATCTTGCCACTGGCCATCAGCGCGCTGACGGTTTCTCGCCCACTGCCGTAGATCACATTGATGACCCCGGCCGGAAAGCTGTCGCGGAAGGCTTCCAGCAACGGACGGATCAGCAGCACGCCAAGCTTGGCCGGCTTGAATACCACGGTGTTGCCCATGATCAGCGCGGGAATCAGCGTGGTAAAGGTTTCGTTCAGTGGATAGTTGTAAGGGCCCATGCACAGGGCAACGCCCAGGGGGACGCGTCGGATCTGTCCAAGAGTGTCCTGTTCCAGTTCGAAGCGGCTGGAGCGACGGTCCAGTTCCTTTAGGGCATTGATGGTGTCGACGATGTAGTCGCAGGTACGGTCGAATTCCTTCTGGGAGTCCTTGAGGTTCTTGCCGATCTCCCACATCAGTAGCTTGACCACGGCTTCACGTTGTTCGCGCATGCGCGCCAGGAAGGTTTCGACATGACGGATGCGTTCGGCGACGCGCATCGTCGGCCATGTGCCTTGGCCGCGATCATAGGCCCGGACGGCGGCGTCGAGCGCGGTGAGTGCTGTCTCGGCATCCAGCAGCGGTGTGCTGCCGAGGATGACCTGCTCATCGCCACCGGGGCTTGCCAGGTAAACCGGGCTGCGCACGGTGGCCAGGGGACCTTGCCAGGTTCTCAGGACGCCGTCGACCAGGTATTCCCGTTGTTCGACCGGGTCACCGAGACGGTAGGCCGGCGGAATATCGGTGGCGCTGGGGAATAGATCGGAAAGTAGGTTGGCTGTGGTCATATCGTTACTCCATCAATGAAATGAGCCATGGGCTGACAGTCTGCAGCGCTTTTAGCGTTATACGCCTTAATGGAGGTGTTTTCGAAGCGGCAAGGGGCGGGCGGCCGGGCTGCCTGCTCCCTCGCAGGGAATGCATCGAAGAGAAAGGCGGACGTTTACCAACGCATCCGCACGCCCAGGCTGGCGATGACGCCGTTGAGGTCGTTGTCATCGACGTCACTGCTGTAGTCGGCGCTGACATACAGGCTTACCACTGGCGTCACCCGGGCGACCAGGCCCAAGCCCACTTCAACGGTGGAAGATTTGCGGCTGCTGCTGATCTTGTCGACCTTGTCCAGGGTCAGGGTGTCGGCGCTCTGGACCGTGTGCCAGAGGTTCGTGCGCACGTAGGGCTCGACGCCCAGGCCGTTGACTTGATAGTTGCCTTTGAGCCGGGCGCCGACGCGACCGCTCCAGGTGCTCAATTCATTGCTGTCACTCTTTTCACTGGAGGGCGTATCCAGGCTGACGCGTTGATTGATCAACTGTGCCTGGGGCTCGACCACCCAGTTGTCACTGATGCCGATGGGAAATCCACCTTCGACCGACAGTGTGACGGCACTGCCCTCGGTGGCTTGGCGCAGACCCTGTTCATTCAGGCTGAAGCCATTGACCCGTCCACCGCTTGCGCTCAGGTCGACATGCCAGCCGGCGGGTCCGGTCAGGCTCCAATAAGCGCCAAGGTTTTCACCCTTCAGACTCAGGGAATCCTGGCCCGGCTCGGCCAGCGCAGGGGGCACGAGCATCCCGCTGCTATTGGCTGTGAGCTGGCTCTGGCCGCTGATCAGACCCATGCGTTGGGTGTGGCCGCTGACGTTTCGCAAGGTGAACAGCGCGGGGCTTTTGCCCGGGACGGGGTCATTGCTCGCCTGGCTGCCGGTGGGTGTCCGGCCATACCAGGGGGCTGTGAGGGGATCTTCCAGTTCGGCCTGTACTTGCATCGACGAGCACAACAACAAGGAAGTCGAGACGGTGCAGAAGGTGGTTTTGAATTCCTGTGGGCGGGGGGACGTTTTCATGGGGGTCTGCCTTGCAATCGCATGCATTTCTCGCTTAGGGCGTCTCTCCTACCCCGAATGAGGGGCGACCGAATGGGATGAGGCAAACCTCTGGCGGCCCGCGATGGCGGGTTCCAGAGGCCTGCCCCTGACTGTGTTCCGGGGGGTAGTACGTTGTAGTCAAGAGGACCGTTGCGGTCACGTCAAGAAATTGGCCGACAAATGGCAGAGTGAAATCACCTAGCGCTAACCCAATGATTTTACGCTTATAAAATCGACCTATTCTGGGCGTCAAATCCTCGTCGTTTCGCCTTACCAACTGATCCGCACACCAACATTCCCAGCCACGCTGCGTTGTTGGTTGCTGTCCAGATTGTTGCTGTAGTCCACACCCGCATAGGCACTGACCGAGGTTGCCAGGCTAACGATAACGCCAACGCCCAGGTCCGCCGTGGAGGCCCGCTGTTCGGTCTCGATGCGTTGGGCACCGTCGAAAGTTACCGTATCGGTGCCTGAAAAGGTGTGCCAGATGTTCGCCCGCAGATAAGGTTCGACGGGTATGTCGCTGACTCGATAAGAGCCTTTGAGTCGCGCGCCGAGGCGTGCGGTCCAGGTGCTGTCGGAATCGAACTTGACCTTGGAAATCCCGTCGTCCTGCGTGCCCAGGGTGATTTTTTGATGAATGATCTGGGCCTGGGGCTCAAGGACCCAGTCACGTGAAACCGCAAACGGATAGCCAGACTCCGCCGACAGGGTCAAGGCATGCCCGCGATTATCGATTTTTAGCCCGCGTTCGGAGCGGTTATCGCCATTCAAGCGAGTGCCCATCACCACCGCATCGAGATAGCCGCCGGATGGATCGATCAACGTCCAGTAGAGCCCGTAGCTGTCGCCGTCGAGTTCGACCTTGCCGGCGCGTCGACCTTTGAAGCCGAGGTTGAAGCCGTC
This sequence comes from Pseudomonas sp. HB05, assembly GCF_016756915.1. NCBI lineage: Bacteria > Pseudomonadati > Pseudomonadota > Gammaproteobacteria > Pseudomonadales > Pseudomonadaceae > Pseudomonas > Pseudomonas sp. HB05. Next base: position 146,140 of record NZ_JAESPG010000011.1, on the reverse strand, counting down.
GACGTTGCCGTTCAACTCCGTATGCCCGACAAAAAAGCCGATGCGCTGGGTCTGGCCGTCGGAGGTCGGCGCAGCGTATAGGTCATTACCCACCTGAAAGCCCTTGATGGAGCCATCGAAGCGCGGTGTCACCGTGCCGGCCCAGGTCTGGTCGAGGTCCTTTCCATAGGCTCGGCCCCAACCTGCGCCAAACGTGCCAGTTTCCGTCAGCAGGCGTTGATCGCCCTGGCGATCGTGGAACGTGCCCAGGGCCATCAGGGTCAGTTGCGCCGCCGCCGGAGGCAATACCGACCAGGTCGGTACTTCCGGGCGATACAGCGGAATCGGCGCGGCGCCTGGTACGGCGACTGGCAAGGGCGGCAGCGTTGGGCTGGGCGCGGCCACCGGGCCGGCCACTACCGTTGAGCGCAGGTACCAATTGTTGGCGTTGCCGGTCACGCCACCTTTGAACAGACGATAATCGAACGCCCCCGCCGAGACTGATTGCGCCAAGGAGAAGGCACTGCTGTCGCTGACGGCACCACCCTGTGCCCGGACGAGCTCGATGCCGTCCTGGGCAGTCACGGCTCCGGCGCCCCCCAGGTTCGTGATGGTAATGGCCGTGCTGCCGGTGAGCGTGCCACCGTTGACGATCAGTTTGTCGCTGGGTGAGTCATCGGCCCCGAGCACCGTTTGCAGGCGTAACTGGCCGCCGTTGCCTGCGTAATTGCCTTGCACCGTGAGGGTATCGTCGGTGCGGGTGTTGCCGTCGGCAAGGTCGATTGTCCCGGCGTTGTCGAGTGTGGTCATCTGCCCAGCAGAGAACGGCGCGATGATGCCTTGAGTCGCTGCCAGCACACTGCTGCTGTCGATATCGAGCACGCCTGTGCCGCTCGTGCTGTCGCCCAGGACAAGCGTATCGCTGAGGTCCAGGCGCGAGCCCTGGGAAAGCTTGACGGTCTCAAAATTGACATAGCGGGCGCCCATGCTCGAAGTGGTTCCCTCCAGCGCAAGGGCGTCCTGGCCCAACCCGCCGTCTACGCGTGGCGTAACCATCAACGCTGCCTCATCGAGGGTGCGCAACGAGGCTGTGTCATTACCGGCGCCCATCAAAACGGCCGAGTGGATCAGGCCGCCGCTCCACCCCAATCGGTCGTTGCCAAGGCTGGTGCGAACTTCACCAATGATCTCACCACCGCTCACGCTGATGCTGTCGTTACCATCGCTGACACTGATGTTGCCCCCGATGCGTCCTCCCGACACGATGATGGTGTCCTGACCAAAACCCGTCACCAGATTGCCAATGATATTCCCGCCCGACATGTCAAAGACGTTGTCATCCAGCTTCATGTTCACTCGCCCGATGTTGCCACCGGTCATCTTGGCAACGTCGCCGTCTTCGAAGGCGTCGACGATAGTGCCGCCCGTCATCAAGAACCTGTCGATGCCATCGCCCTGTGACAGGGACAGAATTCGGCCGCCGTTCATTTCGAACGCGTCTTCTTCTGAACCTTGCTCGACGTCACCGTCGATCACGCCGTTGGCATTGATCAGAACGCGGTCGTTTCCGGCGTCGAAGGTAACGTCGCCCTGGATAAAGCCGCTGCCTGAGACGGTCAGGTCGTTGTTTCCCGACAGGTCAGTCAGGCCCGCGGCGGCGGGTGCGCTGTCGCAAACATAGGTGTCGTCGCCTGCCGTGGGTACCAGAGTGCAAGCCGCCATGGTGGATGAGACGGGCAGCAGGAGCGGAGCTGCCACCCACAAGACATTCAACAAGCGATTGAAATGCCGATCGCGCCGACTCATGTGCTATCCCTCTGCATGGGCATCCATGGCATGCCTGTTTCAGCATGGGTTGCACGACAGATGGCACACAGGGCCCGGCAACGCTCGCTGTATGCAAAGCACGCTAACAACGAATGAAGAGGGTCGCTACTGTCAGATCTTACAGGTGGATGCGCTCAGGCCTGGCCGCTACAGATGGACTTCCACCGACAGTGGAAGATGATCGCTCAGGTGCGTCCAAGGTTTGTTGCCAAGTATTTGCGGGGCGTGGCTGGTGGCGTTGCGCAGGTATATCCGGTCCAGGCGCAGCAGGGGGAATCGGGCCGGGTAGGTCCGGGCGGGGCGCCCGTGGTGCTGTTCGAAGGCCTCATGCAGGTATTGGCGACGGGCGAGGGTGACGTTGCCGCGCAATTGCCAGTCGTTGAAATCGCCAGCGATGATGACCGGAGCGTCTTCCGGCAGGGAGTCGAGGAGCTTGCAGAGCAACTTGAGCTGCAATTGGCGATGACTCTCCAGCAGGCTCAGGTGCACGCAGATGCCGTGGACTTCGGCGTGGCCCGGTACGTCCAGCACACAATGCAGAAGCCCACGCCGCTCGGGGCCTGTGATCGACACGTCGAGGTTGCGAAACTGGCGGATCGGGTACTTGGAAAGCAGTGCATTGCCATGGTGGCCGTCCGGGTATACCGCGTTCCGGCCGTAGGCAAAGTCGCTCCACATGCTGTCGGCCAGGAATTCGTATTGGGATGTCTGGGGCCAATTGTCATAACGCGTGGCATGACGATCGTGTTCGCCCAGCACCTCCTGCAGGAACACCAGGTCAGCGCCTGTGCTGCGCACTGCTTCGCGCAGCTCGGGCAAGATGAAGCGGCGGTTCAGGGCAGTGAAGCCCTTGTGTGTATTCACCGTCAGAACACGCAGTCGATGAATCGCCGCGGGCGCTCCCAGCGGTACTGATTCTTCGGCCCGCCAGTCGGGATCGCGAGTCACGTTCACTCCTGAATCAGACGTCTCTGTTCATGCGACTGACGGCGGCTGCGGCAGTTCCGGAATTCTTGATGGGCAGGGTTTTGTGAACGATAAAAAACCAGGTGGGCGCGAGCTTGCTCGGGCCCACAGGTCCTGGGGATTAGATAAAGACGATTTCATAGGGCATGCCCATGCGGTCGAGGATGACCCGGGGCACGAGCGGTGCAATGCCGTTGGCGGGCTCGCCGTTCAGTTGGCTGGTGTAGGCATGCATGGCGTGACGCTTGCGTGCGGTGGTCCAGACGTCCAGGCGTAACTTGCGCGCTCGGTGCCAAGGAATCTTGTTCTGCTCGCGGACGGGCCAATGCCAGGCCCATACGGGCAGCTCATTGAAGGCCGCGCCGATATTGTCGGCGGCCTGGGCTCCGGCGCGGCCGACCGTCTCGTGGTCGCTGTCGCCATCCATGCGCCAGGTGCTGAATACCACGTCGCCGGGTCGCAGGTGATGACGGATGAATGCGCTCAGTTGCGCTTCATGTTCGGCCAGGCCTTTCTCCGGAAAACCGCCGCGCACCCACTGCAGCCCGTGGGACGGTACGCCCAGGCGGTGCAGGGCATCGACGCTTTCCTGGGGATGCGGGCGAAATGTGCGCAGTCTTTCATCGGACCATAATGGCGAGCCGGGAGGGCTTGGGAGGCCGTCGGTGACCGAGATCAACAGCATGGGTTGGCCCAGGTTGCTCAGCAATTGGAGCAGGCCACCGCAGGCACCGACCTCATCGCCGGGGTGCGGAGCCAGGATGACCGCGCGGGCGCCTGATGGGATCAAGGTCTGGGTACTGATGATGGGAATGTCGGCCAGTTGCGGCGAGCTGTTCCATATCTGCGGGTGCTGCCGGCCTTGCGAGTGAGAGGCTGGTTTCATCGGAGTACGTCCTTGTCGTGTTCAATCGTGCAGTCACACAGTGGGCCGGCCGCCCATTGTTGCCCGTAAGGGCCTGACTGTGATTTGCGCTGATCCGAGTCCTGGAGCTTCGCGCAGGGAAAGTATTGACCATGCTGACGGATTCGTCGCGTCGGAATGTGTATCTGAACTGCATTTTTTGCGTTCGAACTGCGCTGCATTGCGACAGAAATCGCGTCCTTGCGGTTTCCGCTGTCTTGTCGCCGTGTATCGCCTGCGCTTAGTCCTCTTCTTCGCGTTGCAATTCGAACAACAATAACGAACGTCCGGTCACTGAATATTCGCAATCAAATTCAAAGCGCTCCTGGCCGCGCACCAAGGGTTGGTTGGTGTCCACCATGCAGGTCCAGAAACTGCCTTCAGGTACCTCAGGCAGGCGGAAATTGACGATGTCATGGTGCGCATTGACCACCAGCAGCAACGTGGCGTCGCCCCCTTTGCGGCGGATGCCGGTTTCCTGGGCGCGTCCGTCCATCAGCATGCCCAGGCAGCGACCGTGGCTGTCCTGCCATTGCTCGATGGTCATCTCGCTGCCATCCGGGGCCAGCCAGGTGACGTCCTTGACGCCGATGTCCTCGTTGTAGTTGCCCACGAGAAAGCGTCCGCGCCGCAGGATCGGATAGGTCAGGCGCAGCTTGATCAAGCGCTTGACGAACTTGAGCAGCGCCTCGCCATCCTGGCTAAGGTCCCAGTTGACCCAGCCGATCTCGCTGTCCTGGCAGTAAGCGTTGTTGTTGCCATGCTGGGTGCGGGCGAATTCGTCCCCGGCGACGATCATCGGTGTGCCTTGGGCCAGCAGCAAGGTCGAGAAGAAATTGCGCATCTGCCGATGGCGCAGGGCGTTGATCTGCGGATCGTCCGTCGGACCCTCCACGCCGTGGTTCCAGGACAGGTTGTTGTTGCTGCCGTCCTGATTGTTCTCGTCGTTGGCTTCGTTGTGTTTATCGTTGTAGGACACCAGGTCATGCAACGTGAAACCATCGTGGGCGGTCACGAAGTTCACCGAGGCGTATGGCCGGCGCCCACGCTGGTTGAACATCTCGCCCGAAGCAGTCATGCGGCTGGCGAAGTCGGCAAGTTGGCCGTCGTCGCCTTTCCAGAAGGCGCGCACGGTGTCGCGGAATTTGTCGTTCCACTCGACCCAGCCCGGCGGGAAACGTCCGACCTGATAGCCGCCAGGACCGCAATCCCAAGGCTCGGCGATCATTTTCACCTGGCGCAGCACGGGGTCCTGTCGACAGGCAACGAGGAAACTGTGGCGCTCGTCGAAGCCGTCGTGGTAACGGCCGAGGATGGTCGCCAGGTCGAAGCGGAAACCGTCTACATGCATTTCCGTGGCCCAATAGCGCAGGGAGTCGGTGACCATCTGCAACACGCAGGGGTGGCTCAGGTCCAGCGTGTTGCCGGTGCCGGAGTCGTTGATGTAATAGCGTTTGTCGTCGGGCATCAGCCGGTAGTACGAGGCATTGTCGATGCCGCGCATGGACAGGGTCGGGCCCTGTTCATTGCCCTCGGCGGTGTGGTTGTAGACCACGTCGAGAATGACTTCGAGGTTGGCCTCGTGCATGTGCGCGACCAGCTCCTTGAACTCGGCGATCTTGCCGCTGGCCAGGTAACGCGGGTCCGGGGCAAAGAAGGCAATGCTGTTGTAGCCCCAATAGTTGGTCATGCCTTTGTGCAGCAGGTGCTGGTCGTTGACGAAGGCGTGGATGGGCAACAGCTCCACCGAGGAAACGCCCAGCTTGCGAATGTGTTCGAGCACATCGTCGACCATCAGGCCGGCGAACGTGCCTCGCAAGTTCTCCGGCACCGAAGGGTGGCGCATGGTGAAGCCGCGCACGTGGGTTTCATACAGGATGGTCTTGTCCCACGGCACGGTGACCCGGTGATCATGGCCCCAGGTATGGGCCGGGTCGATGACCTTGCACTTGGGCACGAACGGGGCGCTGTCGCGCTCATCGAAACTGAGGTCGCCGTCCGGGTGGCCGATGGTGTAGCCGAACAGCGCTTCAGACCACTTCAGCTCGCCAACCAATTGTTTGGCATAGGGGTCGATCAGCAACTTGTTGGGATTGAAGCGATGGCCATTCTCTGGGTCATAAGGGCCATAGACCCGATAACCGTAGATAAGCCCGGGATGCGCGTCTGGCAGATACCCGTGGTAGATCTCATCGGTGTATTCCGGCAGTTCGATACGCTCGAGCTCGACTTCGCCGGCGTCGTCGAAAATACACAGTTCGACCTTTGTGGCGTTGGCTGAGAACAACGCGAAATTGACCCCCAGGCCATCCCAGGTCGCGCCGAGCGGAAACGGCAGCCCTTCACGAATCCGCGAGGCCTCGATAACGGGCGGCGGCGTGGTTTTCTTTGGACGGGTCATAGTTGCTCCTGCAAAAGACAGATTCGGTAATGCGGTGCACGTGGGGCAGGGTGGTGCCCGATGCTTGTGGCGAGGAGACGAATCCCCAGGCCACAGGCGAGCCCCTTCGTTGAAAGAAGGACAGGATTGAAAACGATGAGTTCGGAGGATCAGACCGCTGGTGGTTTGCGCGCCGCTCGTGGCTTTTTCGCTGGGGCCTTGTCAGCAGGCGGGACCACCGCAGCGGTTGCTGCGGAAGGTTTCGCAGCAGGTTTGGCCTTGGGCGTCGTGCTTTTCGTGGCGGCCTTGGCAGCGGGGCTCTTGGCCGCGGCGGGCTTGGCGCCATCCGTTTTGCTGGCGGCGGTCTTGCTCGCAGCCTTGGGCGGTTTGCTCGGTGCCAGGGCTTCGGCTTCCGCCAGTTTGCGCGCCATCTCCCAGTGACGCTTTTCCTGCCCGGCGGGCTTACCCTCGGACTCCCAGATCTGGTAGGCAAATTCACGAATGCGTTTATCGTCGGTACTCATCGCAGTGCTCCTGACTTGACTCAAGATTGGATAAAGACATTGACCGGGAAATCCCCCAGCGCGGCGCTGACCATCAGCTCCCTTTGGGGTGTGACTGTTGCGCTTGCAAAAAGTCCCTTCAGTTTTTCGTCCTCGGCGGCAAACGGTAACGACACGCGGGTATCGCCCCAGTCCGATGCAGTGACCTGGGGCAGGGCACTGTTTTCCAGCAGGCTGGCCGTGTGAATCGGTACCACCACGATTGCCCGTTGCTGCTTGTGCTCGCGCATGAAGGCCAGTATTCGCCCGGCGTGTTCGCCTAGCACCGACAGCGGCTGGTAGCTGCCCTGGCGGAACAGTTGCGAGTACTCGGACCGCAGGGCCAGCGTGCGCGCGATCAGCGCCTGCTTGATCCGACCGTCACGCCAGTCGCGCAGCAGCGCCACGGGTGAGCTGTCGGCCTGCATCGCCTCGCGGCGGGCCGGGAAATCCACCGGGCGGCGGTTGTCGGGATCCACCAGGCTGAAGTCCCAGAACTCGTTGCCCTGGTACAGGTCTGGCACGCCGGGCACGGTCATGCGCAGCAAAGTTTGCGCCAGACTGTTGAGGGCGCCTGCCGGAGCAATGACCTGGACGGCTTCGGCGATGGCGCAACGCAACGGCAGGCCTTCATCGCACAGCAATAGCCGTTCAAGGAACATCTGGGTGGCTTGCTCGTAGGCATCGTTGACCGCCGCCCAACTGCTTTGCAGCTTGGCCTCGCGCAGTGCCTTGCGTTGCCACTGCCACAGGCGTTCGGCGTAGTCGCCCAGGGCTTTCTGATCCTGCAGGTCGAGGTCCAGGGGCCAACTGCCGAGCAGCGCCTGGTAGAGGATCAGTTCATCGCCGGCCGACGGCGCCGCGGGGTCGCTGTGCAGCGACGGCGAGAGGATGCGCCATTGCTCCACGCACGTGGTGTACCAGTCGGGACGTTCGCTGATCACCGCCAGCCGGGCACGGGTGTCCTCGCCGCGCTTGTGGTCGTGGGTGGCGGTGGTGATCAGGTTGTCGGGGAAATGTTTCAGCCGCTCGATGCAAGCATCGTGGAATTCTTGCGTCGGCGCGCTGAACCGCTCGGTGTTGTAGCCCACGTCGTTGCGTGACAGCAGCGCCGCCGAGCGATAGAGCGCGGTGTCCTCGACCGCCTTGGCGGCGGCTGGCGAGGTCAGTTGCTGGAAGCGCACGCAGGCATGCCGCAGGCGTTTACGCTGGCTCCCCCTCGGGCGTTGGCGCCAAGGCATGCCGCCGAGCCAGTTGGCCAGGCAATCGAGTACGGGCCAGTCGGCTTCGCTGAGGGTTTGCCGGGCGCCTTCAAGGGCCTTCTGGAAAAATACCTCGTCCTCGGCGGAGCGACCCAAGGGGCTGATATAGGTGCGATACACCGGGAAATGCACGATCAATTCCTGCAACGCCCGGCGAATCGCGCCGAGGGTCAGGTCGCGGGTCATTACGTCGTCCCGGGCCACTTGCAGCAAGGCCTGGGCGACGCTCTCGAAATCCCCGGCCAGGGAACCGTTGAGAATCTGCTGGCGGGCCAGGCGGGCTTCTTCGATGAAGTGCGCGGGCCGTTCGCTGTGTCGGCTCCAGAATTCGGCGAGGCGCTCGGCACCGGCCGGGTCATGCTGCAGCAGCGAAATCTGGTTCATGAACTCATAGCCGGTGCTGCCGTCGACCTTCCAGTCGCGGCGCAGCGTTTCGTCATCGCCGAGGATCTTCTCGACGAAAATCGGCAGGTGCCGCGAGGGCGAAAGCGAGTCGACGCGACGGCGCAGTTTGCGGCAGTAACCGCGAGGGTCGGCCAGGCCGTCGATGTGGTCGATCCGCAGGCCGTCGACCAAGCCATCGGCGATCAGCTCGAAGATCTTCGCATGGGTCGCCTCGAAAACCGCCGGGCGTTCGACTCGCAGGCCACCCAGTTCGTTGACATCGAAAAAGCGCCGCCAGTTGATGTCATCCGCCGCCGTGCGCCAACTGGCGAGGCGGTAGCTTTGGCGTTCCAGTAGCTGATGCAGGCGTTCGAAACCTTCGGGCTCCAGCGAATCATAACTGCGCAGGTTGTCTTCGATCGCGCCAAGGATGCCCGGCTCGCAAGCCAGGTCTCGCAGGTCCTGTTGCAGGGGCTGGGCCAGGGAATGGGCATCGGTCTGGTAGTTCAGCGTGGTGAAACGCTCGGCCAGTGCCCTGAGCGAGTCGACCTGTTCCGGTGGCAGATTGTCCGAGGGTTTGAGCAGCTCGCCGTACTGCATCGGGCAAATGGGAAAGCGGTGTTCATAGTGCTCGACGAAGAAGCTGCCTTGATCGGCGTCGAAGCGCAGTTTCAGGGTGCCTTCCTGCAAGGCCACGCCATAATCACTGCCCAGGAAAGGCAACAGCAACTGGCCTTCCATCAGCGGGTCGGGTGAATGCCACTGGATGTCGAAGAATTCGCCATAAGGGCTCAGGCGCCCCCATTCCAGCAGGTCGAGCCACCAAGGGTTGTCATTGCCGCCAACGGCCATGTGATTGGACACGATGTCGAGGATCAGGCCCATCCGATGCTCGCGCAAGGTGGCCACCAGGCGCCTGAGCGCGGCCTCGCCACCGAGTTCCGGGTTGACCTGGGTCGGATCGACCACGTCGTACCCGTGCATGGACCCGGCGCGGGCTTTGAGCAGCGGCGAAGCATAGAGATGGCTGATGCCCAGGGAAGCGAAATACGGCACCTGGGCGATGGCATCGTCCAGGGTGAAGCCTTTATGAAATTGCAGGCGCAAGGTCGCCCGCAGCGGTTGAATCAATGTCTGGTTCATCGGTCACGCTCGTTCGCCTGAAGTCTCGCGCAGGCGAGTATTTCCAGACGCCGCGCGGCGTCCGGGTCGTCCAGCAGTTCCCGGCTGTCCAAAGCCAGGCGCCGCCGCCAGTTGGGGTGGGTGTCGGTGGTGCCGGGCAGGTTGGCCTGTTCTTCGACGCCCAGGGCATCTTCGAGTGGCAGCAGCACCAGTGGCGCACGGGTATGCCCGAGGAAACGCACGCTGGCGTCCAGCACCTGGTCGGTTTCGCGATGTTCCTCGCGAAAATTCTGCGGATCCTGGTTCAGCGCGTTGCGCAGCCCGTCGCGTTCACGCTCGCGGTGCCGGCGCCAATCCATCTCGGTGTGGGAATCGATCAAGTCCAGCCGGGCGTTCCAATCGATGTCATGGCCGTGCCACCAGCCATTGAGCGTGGGCAGGTCATGGGTGCTGGTCGTCGCCAGGGCGTTGTCCGGCCAGTCGAGGATGGGCTTGAAGTGGGTGTTGTCCTGTTCGAACAACAGCACGCGCATGCCCAGGATGGAGCGAGCGATGAGCTTGTCCCGCAGGCCGTCGGGCACGGTGCCAAGGTCCTCGCCCAGCACGATGGCCTGGTGACGATGGGACTCCAGGGCCAACAGGCGCAGCAGGTCATCGATGGGGTAATAGAGGTAGGCGCCGTCGGTGGGGGGCGCGTCGTTCGGGATCACCCACAACCGTTGCAGGCCCATGATGTGGTCGATGCGCAAGCCACCCGCGTGAGCAAAATTGGCCCGCAACATCTCGATGAACGCGCGGAAACCATTGCGTACCAGCCCTTCGGGGGAGAAGGCCGAAATGCCCCAGCCCTGGCCCGAGCGATTGAGGATGTCGGGCGGTGCGCCGACGGTGAGCGACGCGAGCAATTCATCTTGCCGGCTCCAGGCCTGGCTGCCGCCACCGTCGGCGCCCACCGCCAGGTCGGCGATCAGGCCGACACCCATGCCACTGGATTTGGCCGCGCTCTGGGCGCGTTCCAGGCAGCGGGCAATCAGCCATTGGCAGAAGGCGTAGAAGCCGATTTCATCGGCGTTTTCCTCGGCTAAACGGGCGATTGCGGCGCTGCGCGGATCGCGCCATTCTGCGGGCCATCGGCGCCAGTCGAGGCTTTCGCCCCGGGCGGCGCGCTCGGCCTGCAGGGCTTCGAAGCGGCAATGGTTTTCCAGGGCTTCGCCACTGCTGTGGCGAAAGCTGCTGAAATCCTCGTGCAGCGGATGCTCGCCCTGGCTGAAACCGTCGTATAGCGCACGAAGAATCCGTTGCTTGGCCTCGGCGGCCACCGGCCAATCGATCAGTGGCTGTTGCTCAAGATTCTGCAGTTGATTGGCCAGGCCCGTGGCGTCGATGGCGGTGCGCAGTGCACGCTCGCCCAGGATGGTGCCCGGCGCGGCGTACAGGCTGTTGAGGAACAGTCGGCTGGACGGTGAATAGGGGCTGTAGCGTCCGGTGTCGCTGCTGAACATCGCATGCATCGGGCTGATGGCCAGCGCGTCGGCACCCCGTTCGCCGGCCACTCGCGCCAACTCTTCCAAGGCCTGGGTGTCGCCGAAGCCGCCATCACCCGGGCGGCGCAGCGAATACAGCTGGGCACTCAGGCCCCAGGCCCGAGGTGTCGGGTCATCGACCGCATCCGCCACGCTGTAGCAGCGAGCCGGGGCCACGGCCAAGGTGAAGTGCTGGCCCTGGATGCTGACATGCTGGTAACCCACCGGCACGATCCCCGGCAAGGCAGCAGCGGCATCGAGTTTCGAATTCAGTGTCGCGCCGTCCTCAAGCTGGATTTCGCAAGGTGTGCCGGGCTCGAAATAGCGGCTCAAATCGACATTGACCCCGACATCCGCCGTGATCAGCGGGGGCAGGCGATGGTTCTGTTGATCTTCCTGCAACTGCAGCAGGCTGGCATCGATTTCCTGGGCGCTGCCAGCGGGATGACCCAGGCCGGTCAGGACCGAGCGCAACACGGCCGGTGATACTTTCTGGGCTCGGCCATTGGCATCGATCCAGTCCACCGCCAGGCCCGCTCGGCCGGCGAGGATTTCCAGTTGCGCATCGCTCATAGGCGCTCTCCAGTAATTGTGGGCAAGGTGGCCGCTTGCGTCAGACTGACCAGCGCGCTATGGGGTGTGAGAACCCCCTGTTGCAACAGACCCATGGCCTGCGGTGGATGTTCGAAAAGAATCTGTGCCTCGTGAGGTGCGCTGTGTTCGACGGCTTGGTCACTGAGGTTCAGGTCGATACGCAGCACACTGCCGTCGCCCAGTTGCCAGCGTGCGCTCACCGCGCCATGACCCAGCACCTCGGCACCCAAGGCATGGGCAGCAGGCAGGCGCGGGACGATTTGCTCACGGCGAATTTTCAGCAATTGGCGATAAAGCGCTTCGCAGGCCAGTTGCTCCGGCTGGTGTGCTTCAAGGGTTGGTCGAGAGGCCTCGAAGGTGCTGGCCGCATTCGGATCAGGGATTCGCGCACGCTTCTCGGGATCGGCAAAGGCGCTGAAAGCCTTGAACTCGTTGCGTCGGCCTTCGCGCACCAGCTCTGCCAGCTCGCCGTGGTGGCTGGTGAAGAACAGGAAAGGCTGTTCGGCGACGACTTCATCGCCCATGAACATCAACGGAATCATCGGCGACAGCAGCAACAGCGCCGTCGCGGCTTGCAGGGCCTGCGGCGCGGCCAGTTGATGCAAGCGCTCACCGAGGGCCCGGTTGCCGATCTGGTCGTGGTTCTGCAGGAACAGCACGAACGCGCTCGGCGGCAGGTGGCCACTGGGTTCGCCACGGGATTCGCCATGGCGGTTGGTATGGCCCTGGAACACGAAGCCCTGGCTCAGGCAGCGCGCGAGTTTTTCCGTCGGTTGCTCGGCGTAGTCGGCGTAGTAGGCGTCGGTCTCGCCCGTGAGCAGGACGTGCAGGGCGTTATGCCCGTCATCGTTCCATTGGGCGTCATAGCCCTGTTCCAGCAGGCTGGCCTGGTTGTGTTCGTTCTCGACGGTCAACCAGACATGCCGCGTCGGGTCCACCTGCTGACGCACCTGGGCGGCCAGTTCCTGCAGGAAATCGGGGTCCTCGATGGCGTGCACGGCGTCCAGGCGCAGGCCGTCGAAACGGTATTCCAGCAGCCACATCAGGGCATTGTCGATGAAGAAGTCGCGGACCTCGCGGCGCCGGAAGTCGATCGCCGCGCCCCAGGGCGTGTGCTTGTCTTCGCGAAAGAACCCCTTGGCGTAGCGATGCAGATAATTGCCGTCGGGGCCAAAGTGGTTGTAGACCACGTCGAGGATGACGGCCAACCCATGGCCGTGGGCGCTGTCGATCAGGTGCTTGAGCTGGTCCGGCGTGCCGTAGGAGGCTTGCGGGGCGTAGGGCAGTACACCGTCGTAGCCCCAATTGCGATCGCCGGGAAACTGCGCCAGCGGCATCAGTTCGATGGCCGTCACGCCAAGCCCGGCCAGGCGAGCGAGTTGTTGCTCGACGCCTTCAAAACCGCCGAGGGCGCCGACGTGCAGTTCGTAGATGACGGCATCGTACCAGGGGCGACCGCACCAACTGGTGTGGCGCCATTGATAAGCATGGGGGTCGACCACCACGCTGTGGCGGTCGATATCACCGTCCTGGGACCGGGACGCCGGGTCAGGCACTTCCAGTTCCCCGTCGATGTTGTAGCGGTAGCGAGTGCCGGCGGCGCAACGGGCCTGGATCATGAACCAGCCATTGGCCTGGGGCAGCATCGGTATGGATTCTCCAGTGTCGAGTTCGACACTGACGTAAAACGCATCAGGGGCCCACAGGGCGAAACGGGTGTGCTCTGGATCAAGCAAGACCGCGCCGTGGGTCCGGGTTTCAGGCATCCTTGACGGCATCGGTTACCTCATTGTCTAGCCGATTTTCCCAATGATTTAGCGACCAGTTGTTCATAGAGTTCGGCGTAGGGTTCTACGGCCTTGCTCCAGTTGAAGGGGGCCGACATCGCGCGGCAGCGCATGGCATTGAGCAGTTCGGGGAATTCGAAAACCTTGAACGCGCGGCTCAAGGCCTGCTTGTAGCTCTCCACGGTCGACTCATCGAACAGGAAACCGGTGATGCCGTCCTCGATGGTGTCCGCCAGCCCGCCAGTGTTGCGCGCAACAGGCAGTGAGCCGAAGCGCTGGGCGTACATCTGGCTCAAGCCGCAGGGCTCGTAGCGCGAAGGCATCAACAGGAAATCACTGCCGGCGAACATCCGTCGCGCGTCGGTTTCGTTGAAGCCGATGCGCACGCCGATCCGCCCGGGGAAGCGCAGCGCCAGTTCGCGCATGGCCTGTTCTTCTTCCGGCTCGCCACGACCGATGATCGCGATCTGCCCGCCGGACTCGACGATGAACTCGGCCACGGCCTCGGTCAGGTCCAGGCCTTTCTGATAGACCAGGCGCGACACCACGGCAAACAGCGGGCCGGTGGAATCCTCCAGGCCGAACAGATCGCGCACATGAGCGGCGTTGGCGGCCTTGCCATCCCAATCGCCTATGGAAAACTGGCGCAGCAAGTGGGAGTCGGTGGCCGAATCCCAGCTTTCATCGATGCCGTTGGGGATGCCGCTGAGCAGGCCTTGTTGAGTCTTGGAAGCAAGGAACCCGTCGAGGCCGCAGCCGAACGCCGGGGTAGTGATTTCCTGGGCGTAGGTGGCGCTGACGGTGGTGATGTGGCTGGAATAGGCCATGCCGGCCTTGAGGAACGACAGCTTGCCGTAGAACTCCATGCCCTCCTGTTGCAGAGCATGTTCCGGGATACCCAATTCAGGGCAGGACGCGAGGCTGACCACGCCCTGGTACGCCAGGTTGTGGATGGTGAACAGGGTCGGGGTGCGTTGGCCGCGCCAGTGCATATAGGCCGGCGCGAGCCCGGCTGGCCAATCGTGGGCGTGGACCAGGTCGGGGCACCAGTGGATCTGCGCCAGGTTGGCAGCGATGTCGGCGGCGGCCAGGCCCAGGCGGGCGAAGCGGATGTGGTTGTCAGGCCAGTCGCGACCGTTGTTGGCGCCGTAAGGAGAACCTTCGCGAGCGTAGAGTTCGGGACAGATCAGTACGTAGATCACCAAGCCGTCGGCCATGTCCATGCGACCGATCTTGCAAGGAGGAAGCGCTGCGTGGCCACCCAGTTCGCCGATGATATGAATAGGATTGCCGCTGTTCATCACTTGCGGGTAGCCAGGGATCAATATCCGCACGTCGTGCAAACCGGCCATGGCGCGGGGCAGGGCGGAGGAGACGTCACCCAGGCCGCCGGTCTTGACCAGGTCGGCGATTTCCGACGTCACGAACAGGATTTTCTTGCGATTGGGATTCTGTCGAACGACAGGTAGCAGTGCCTTGCCTCCGGTGGCCAACACCGGTGCCGTCGGCGATTCGGCCGCCGGCGGTAGTTGAGAACGGACTTGCTGTGGTTCCAAGGCAGCACTGATCATAAATAACTCCTATTTCTCGATCTGTTTCCGGCAAGCGCCAGAGCTGTTGTTTCATTGGCCGAATCCTGCGGCCAGGCGCACGAGCGCTACGCAAGGAGAGCAAAGCGCTGCCCAATGCGGCGAAGCGAATCAGGTGAGGGGGCCGTTGCAAGGAATGCTCCAGCCGTTGTTGCCCTTCCTCTAACCTGACCTGTCGCCGTTGCGAAAAGTTTCGACTTTTTTTCCTCCGGATGACCGGTCGGTTTTCCCCTCGGTTCGGCAGTCTAGGTCAGAAGCTAGAGCGGTGCGGTTCGCTTCGTCGAATTGTCGGACAATCACGCGAACTGTCGGCAATGTCTTACACGACGCAGGGGAATTCGAGCCGACGAAATGCAGCTTGTTTGAAACAGTCGGGGTGTATGGAAGGGCGACGGTTCAATCGCGTGCGCGGTTCAGCGGCGCTGCGCACCATTAAGGGGCGGGCGGGATGGAGGCGTTTTGATGGCTTTCAGGACGAGCGCTTGCATGCCCCTTGTGGGAGCGAGCTTGCTCGCGATAGCGGTGTGTCTGGTCATGATTGTGCGACTGGTCCACCGCTATCGCGAGCAAGCTCGCTCCCACAGGGTACTAGCGGATTTTCAGATTGTGGTGGTCAACACCCGAATCGGTTTGCCAGCCGCCCAAGCGAGCAAATCCTCGATCATCTGGCCATAGAACTGCTGGTAGTTCTGTCGGCTGACATAACCCACGTGGGGTGTCGCCAGAACATTGTCCAGGGTCCGAAACGGGTGGTCGGCTGGCAGCGGTTCCTCGGCGAAGACGTCCAGGGCCGCACCGGCCAGACGCTTGTGCTCAAGTGCCTCGACCAGCGCAGCTTCATCGACGATCGGCCCGCGAGCGGTATTGACCAGCAGCGCCTCAGGCTTCATCCAGCCCAGCGCCTGGGCATCCACCAGACCGCGGGTGCGGTCGCTGAGCACCAAGTGGATCGAAAGAATATCGGCCTGCTCGAACAGCGCCTGTTTGTCGACATAGGTCGCGCCGGCCGCGGCGGCTCGTTCGGCGGTCAGGTTCTCACTCCAGGCGATTACCCGCATGCCGAACACCTGGCCGAACTGCGCCACGCGCGTGCCGATGCTGCCGAGGCCAAGGATCGCCAGGGTCTTGCCATGCAGATCGCCGCCCAGGCCCTGCTGCCACAGCCCGGCACGCAACGCGTTGGCTTCCGGGACCAGGTTGCGCGTCAGGGCCATGACCAGCGCCCAGGTCAGTTCGGGCGCGGCGTGCTTGTAGCTGTCGGTCCCGCAGACCTGGATTCCCAACGCCGTGGCAGCCTTGAGATCGAGCGCAGCGTTGCGCATACCGCCGGTCAGCAACAGCTTGAGGTTGGGCAGGCGACGCAGCAGTGCTTCATCGAAACGGGTCCGTTCGCGCATCACACAAATGACATCGAAGCCTTGCAGGCGCGAGACGAGAGTGTCTTGATCGGCGGGGTAATCGTGGAGAAAAGTTACCTGGCCAATGCTGTCCAGTGGCGACCAGTCCACCACGTCTTGCGCCACGCCTTGCCAATCATCGATGACCGCTATTTGCACCGCCATGGAACACCTCGTCAGGGAATGGGTTTGTCCAGCCAGCCGAGCAGGGCCTTGTGGAACCGATCCGGCTCTTCCATCTGGGGCGCGTGCCCCAAGTTGGGGAACTCCACCAGCGTCGACCGAGGGATCAATTGCGCGACCTGCTTGCCGAGCACCTCGTAGTGGCCAAGCTTGGCTTTTACGGCCGGCGGGGCAATGTCACTGCCGATTGCCGTGGTGTCGGATGTGCCGATCAGCAGCAGCGTTGGCGCCTTGAGGTTCTTGAATTCGTAATAGACCGGCTGGGTGAAGATCATGTCGTAGATCAGCGCCGAGTTCCAGGCGACTTGCGTGTGCCCCGGTCCCTTGTTGAGCCCAGCGAGCATGTCTACCCAACGGTCGAACTCCGGCTTCCAGCGTCCGCCGTAGTAGGTGTTGCGTTCGTAGGTGCGAATGCCCTCGGCGTTGAGTTTCAACTCGCGTTCATACCATTGGTCCACGGTGCGGTAGGGCACGCCGAGGGCTTTCCAGTCTTCAAGGCCGATCGGGTTGACCATCGCCAGGCGCTCGACCTGGTCGGGGAACTGCAAGGCGTAGCGGGTGGCGAGCATGCCGCCGGTGGAGTGGCCGACAACGATCGCCTTCTGCACGCCAAGCGCCTTGAGCAGGGTGTTGGTGTTGGTCGCCAACTGCTGGAAACTGTACTGATAATGGTCCGGTTTGCTGGAGGTGCAGAAGCCGATCTGGTCCGGGGCGATGACCCGGTAACCGGCCTCGCTGAGGGCCTTGATCGAGTCGCCCCAGGTGGCGGCGCAGAAGTTCTTGCCATGCATCAGCACGACGCTGCGCCCGTTGGCCTTGCCTTGGGCAGGCACGTCCATATAGCCCATCTGCAACGGTTTGCCTTGGGACTGGAGGGAAAAATGCTTGAGCGTGTAGGGATACTCGAAACCTTCGAGCTGCGGCCCATAGGCGGGGCCTTCGGGTGGCGTCTCGGCCTGGGCGAACATCGGCAGGGCAGCGAGCAAGAACAGGCTGGGCAGCCAGCGGGTGGTCAAACGCGGCATGATCAATCTCCTTGAGGCAACCGGCCGATCCTGGAACGGCTCGATTATGGCGACATTAATCACAGGCAACCGAACCGCTGGAACGTTCAACCCATCCAGCCCAGGGTCGCGAGCACGAGCACGCCATAACGCAGGCCCTTGGCGAGGGTGACGATCAACAGGAAGCGTCGCCATGGCTCACCCATCACGCCCGCCACCAGTGTCAGGGGATCGCCAATGATCGGCAGCCAACTGAGCAACAGGGACCAGTACCCGTAGCGTTGATAATGCCGACGCGCCTTGTCCAGGTGGGAAGGGCTGACGGGAAACCAGCGGCGATCCTTGAACTGTTCGAGGCGGGTCCCCAGCCACCAGTTCACCAGCGAACCCAGGACATTGCCCAAGGTCGCGATCCCCATCAGCAGCCAGGCTGCTTGACGCTCGCTGAGCACCAGGCCGACCAACAGCGCTTCCGATTGCAGCGGCAGCAGGGTCGCTGCGCCAAACGCGGTCAGGAAAAGCCCGACATAAACGCCAGCCATCAGTGGGCTGGATAATCCGCCACGACGGTTTGCGTGCCGTCCTTCTTCTGCCCGATCACTTGATAGGCATCGCCCATGCCATCCATTTCCATGCCCGGCGAGCCCATCGGCATGCCCGGCGCGGCCACGCCCAGCAAGTCATCGCGCTTGCTCATCGCCAGCACCTGATCGGCCGGCACGTGGCCCTCGACGAATTTGCCGTTGATCTCGGCGGTGTGGCAGGAGCGCAGGTTCGGCGCCACGCCCAGGCGCTGCTTGACCGAACTCATGTCGGCCTCGACATGGTCGTTGACCTTGAAACCGTTGGCTTGCAGATGGGAGATCCATTTCTTGCAGCAGCCGCAATTGGCGTCGCGGTGCACGTCGATGGTGACGGGTTCGGCGGCCTGGGCCAGGGTGGAGATAAAAACGGCGCTCAGGGCGAGCAGGTGCAGGGGATTGGCCATGGGGAACGGTCTCTTGGCGACGAAGTTTGGAAGGATAACAGACTAGCGGCGAGCGCCTGACGGTAGGCTGAGGGACGGATTACAGAATTGTCAGGTTGGAGACGGAACAGAACCCTGCGGGAGCGAGCTTGCTCGCGATAGCCGTCGAACATCCAACATTGATGTAGGCTGATCCGATGCTTTCGCGAGCAAGCTCGCTCCCACAAAAAGGTTGGGGTGAACTCGGGATGCGTGTCCAACCCCAGGAGTGTGTGGGGACGTTCTAGCGAACCTTGAACCGCCCCATAATCGCATTCACCCGACCATTGGCCTCCAGCAACTGCCGGGTATTACGCTCACTCGCCAAGCCGCTTTCCACCAGCTCTTCCACCATGTGACGAATCTGCACCATGCTCCGGTTGATCTCGTCGGTCACCGCACTTTGTTGCTCGGCGGCGGTGGCGATCTGCGTGCTGAGGCTGTTGATCTGGCTGACCGAGCCGGCCATTTCGTCCAGGCCCGAGTTCACCCGGGACGTGGCGTCGGCGGCCGATTGGCAACTGGCCTGGGTGTTTTCCATGGCCGCGACCGACGAGCTCACGCCTTGGGTCAGGCGGGTCAGCATTTCGTTGATTTCCGAGGTGCTGGCCTGGGTGCGGGCCGCGAGGGCGCGGACTTCGTCGGCGACCACCGCGAAGCCACGGCCCTGTTCGCCGGCCCGGGCGGCTTCGATGGCGGCGTTGAGGGCCAGCAGGTTGGTCTGCCCGGCAATCGCCCCGATCACGCCGAGGATCTCGGTGATGCGTTGTGCATCCTGCTGCATGTTCTCGACTTTGCGCGTGGCGCTGGCGACTTCATCGATCAGCGCCACGACGCTGTTGGACGCTTCGCCGACCACGACGCGAGAACGATCGGCATGTTCGTTGGCCCGCTGGGTGAACGCTGCTGTCTCCGCCGCATTTTGCGCGACGCTTTCAGCCGTGGAACTCATCTCGGTGATCGCCGTCACGGTCTGGTCGGTTTCCGAAGCATGACGCATGAGGATTTCGCTGGTGTGGGCCGAAGTCTGCTGCAGGTTGTCCAGGCTCGAGGCCATGGCGCCGGTGGCCTGGGTGACTTCGCCGATCATGTCTTGCAGGTAGGCGATGAACTTGTTGACCGAGTGACCAATGGCGCCCAGTTCGTCTTCGGCGCGGATGGTGATGCGGCGGGTCAGGTCGGCGTCGCCGGTGGACAGCGCATCGATGTTGCCCTTGAGGATCTTCATGCGGTGGGTCAACTGGCGGATCGCATACAGTTGCATCAGCACCAGCAGGATCACCATGGGAATCTGCAGCAGGCTCAGCGTGTTCAATACGTCATCACGCTGGGCGGTGATCAGGCGGGTCGGCAACGCGGTGGCGAGAAACCAGGGCGAGCCTTCGATGGGCCGCATGAAGAACGTGCTGGCTTCGCCCTTGTTGTCGAATTCGACGCGCTGCAGTTGGTCACGGTTGGCCAGGCCAGCCTTGACCTGGGCCGCAAACGGTGAGGTCGCCGCCAGCTCGCTGATGTTCTTGAGCACGATCGGGCCGCTGATCCGCGAGCTGTTGCTGATGATCTTGCCGTCGCCTTCGACGATCAGCATTTCGGCGCTGAGTTCAGCTTCCTTGCGGGCAATCAGGTCGTTGAAGAAACCCAAGGTCACGTCAATGGTGGAGACGCCATAAGGCGCGCCGTTCTTCTGGATCGCCATTGCACAGTTGGTGCGTGGCTCGGCACTGGCGTCGTCCTTATAGGCGGCGGCCCAGGCGCATTTGCCAGGCGGTGTAGCCATGCCGCCCTTGTGCCAGGGTTGCTCGTAATAGTTTGGCGCGGCGTCGCTGTTCCAGAACGTGTTGACGATCAGCTTGCCGGAGGCGTCGCGATGCCAGAAGGTGCTGAACTTGCTGCGGCCTTCCGCACGCTGGTTGGGCAACGGCCAGATCCCGCCGCCAAACACTTTCAGTTCGCCGTATTGATCCACCAGGCCTGGCAACACCTTGTCGATGGCGTCGCTGTCGAGCAATGGAATGGTCTGGGTGATGCTGCGTTGTTGGGCTTGGACTTTGTTCAGTTCGCCCTGGATCTGCTCGGCAACCTCGGCAATGCGGTTCAACGCCACTTGCTCCTCGGTGTGGCGCAGCTTGGGTGCGACCAGGTAGCTGATGCCAACAACGGTGAGGATGGACAACACCAGGATGAACAGAACCAGGAACAGCGTGTAGCGGGCCTGAATGGTGCGCAATGAGGGCATGGGGTGTTCCTTGCACGAGGGCGTCTTTCAGAAACAGTTGGTATGGGCGTACCAGGTTGTATCGGCTTCCTTGCCGATAGCTTAAGTGGGGAGGGGACGTGACGTCAGGCGGCCGAGCTGGCCTGCGTGGTTTTCCAGGCTTGGGCGTGGGCCTGCCACTCATCGTGGAGGCGTTGCATGGAGGCCGATTGCAGATGGAGCTGGCGCGGCTCTGCAAGGCGGTGGAACAGCGCCTGCCAACCTTGTGCGGTGTCAGTGGGCATTATCCCGGTGAAGAAGAACCCGGCAGTCATCAGCAGGCGATGGTCCGTGGCAAAGTGTCGACCGAGGCCGAGCCGTACCGACAATGGCCAATGGAGCGGCAGGCGTTGCAACTGCCCGACGAGGCAGGCGTCCACCCGTTCTGCCACGATGTCGACTCGGCCGGGTAGATGGCTGATCCGCAACGGTTGTGTCCCGGCAGGTCCCTCGTCGAGGCGGGTCCCGAACCGTGATGCCAGCGGCTCCATCAGCCATTGGCAGGGGGCTGGCCACTGGAGCCGCGGTAGCGGTGGGAGGCCGCCGTTGACCCGTTGGCAGCCGATTACAATGGTTTCGGCCTGGTCCGTGGCGAACGGCGAGGGCACGAAATCGGGTAGCAGGCCGACGTCATCAAATCCCAGCCGTCGAGACAAACGTTGGCTGAAGGGATGGCTCGTGACCTGTTTGATCGATAGCCGGGCGAGCCCGAGCGCCCGGGCGCCGTCCAGCAATTGTTGCCCCAGCCGCGAGGCAATTTGTCTGCCCTGCAGGTCGGGGTCCACCGCAACCAGCGCCAGTTCCGCGTCCAGACTGGCTTTGGCGTGTCGGCACAATGCGGCATGACCGACCACGCGGTCCCCCGTCACGGCGACCAGCGAATGCCAGCGCTCCTGCAAATTATGTTGGCAAATCATCTGCGGCATGTAGACGTCTGGCGAGACGTAGTGATCGCCGTATACCCGGCGGAACAGCTCGCAAGTGCTGACACTGTCCGCTGGCTGGAACGGTCGGATGAGCAGATTGTTCATACGGCGTCCCCCGTTGCCTTCGGACCGTACACCCGACGATCGATGATCGACAGATGCTTGCCGGAACGGGGATGACGGTCCAGCGCCTTCGTGTCGCAGATCTGCACGTCGACATGGAGTCGTTCGAGGCCTGGATATTGCTCGATCAGCGCGGCTTTCAGTGCATGCGATCGAGCCTGGCCTGCGTTCGCCTGTGCGTCGGCTACCCACTTGAATAACAAGCGGTCATTGCCCTGTGTGTGCTCGATGATCAGTTGCCATTGCGAACCACCGGCCACGCGCCGCGTGATGTCGCTGATCTCCTCGGGAAACAGCGACAGCACGCCAACACGGACGCGACGGCTTTCTGCGCTGCGTCCCTGGAGGGCGAACTTGCGCTGCGGGGCGCCGGCAGGTTCGCACCAGCTGGCGCGGTCTCCCACCGGATATTTGATGATGGGCATCAGGGTTCGGGTGAGGTTCGTCACCACCAGGTTCCCCGTTTGACCGCACCCCTCGATCACGTTGCCACTCAGGTCGTCGATAATTTCCACGCGTGTGTGTTGGTCGAACACCCGGTGCTCGCCCAAGCCGCAATCAGGCGTGCTGGCGCCCACCAGGCCGGCGTCAACGCTGGCGTAGCCGATGGACGCGAAGCGCGCGTTCGGGAGGACGCGCTTCAATGTCGGCATTTGGCTCTCGAAGAGATTCTCGCCACCAAACAGGACGGTGGTGATCTGCGGCAACACGCGGCCTTGCGCGATGAGGTGGCTGGCGAAGGCGAGCAAGTGCGCAGGAACGCCCACGAGCACGTTGATGCGGTGCGCGGCGATGGCATCGGCCAGCACGTCGAGTTCCACCGAGCCGGTGAAAGGAAATTCGGTGATCCCGACGTCGACGCTGCACAGGGCACCGTGGATAAACAAGAAGCTGGCGTAGAGGTCTCCCGAAAAAAACAGATTGGCGATGCGATCCCCCGCAGCCAGTTGGGCAGACAGGCTCTGGCCAAAACAATCGAGCATCAATTGCCATTCTGCGTGGGTATACACCGACAGCTTGCCTTGGCTGGTCGTACCCCCGGTCTTGAAAACCAGTGCGTCCTTCACGTGATCGGTCAGCACTGGCCAGCTATCCAGATCGTCACTGCCTTTCCAATATTCGCCGAGATTGACGACCGGCAATTGGTTGAATCCACAACCCTGCGTGGGTAGATGACGCAGTTGAGCGTTATAAAACGCCGAATGCGTGCGGATATGGTCGAGCCATTGCTCGTAGGGTAAAGACGCGCTCATCAGGATTTTCTCAAGGCTTTAAGGTCGGCTTATTGATTGGCGGGCGAGATCGACTGGTGGGGCATTCTGCTGTCGATCACCAGCGGGACTTTGCCGCTGTGTTTGTTGCGTTCGAAATGTTCGAGCGGGCAGTGCTGGACATCCAGGACGAGCAGCGTGGCATTGACTGACGTGCGTAGCGGTGCGATTGCCAACACGTTGCGTCGCACCGTGACGGGGTCGCCATCGGTACGAATCAGCAGTCGCTCGCAACCGCTGCTTTCATGGTCGAGCACGATCTGGACGGCCGCTTGCGCCCGTTCGGCCAGTTCGCCGGTATTGATGAACTCCGTGGCAATGCGTATCAGGCGGCCGTGGCGTTCACGCAGCTCGAATCTCGGCGACTCCAGGCCGCACGAGCAGGGGCCGGGCACCCAGCGTCCAAGATCGCCAACCTCATATCGCTGCAACGGATGCGCCTGGCGTATGCGGGAACTGAACAGCAAGCGACCGGTTTCCCCCGGACCGACGGGCGCATCCTGTTCTACATGGACGATCTCCAGGGATTGAATGCTGTCCATGAGATGGAACACGCCGTCACTGCTGTCGATGCAGGCATGGCCGAGCGGGCCTGCGTCCACGGTGCCGTAGATCGCCGAACGAATGCAGGTGACGCCGCATTGCTGGAGCAACGTGCGGCTCTCTTGCCCCAGGTGCTCGCCACCCAGCATGACTTTTCGAACGCCGCCGTAGCCTTGGAGTGCGGCGCGCTGGGAAGAGAACAATCGCTGCAAGGTACTTGGCATGCCGACCAGCGTGTTGATTTGGTGAGCGACGATCAGCGCTGCGATTTCTTCGAAGTTATCGTCCGGTGGCGCGCTCATGGGGTAATGCACGACGTTCATCTGTTCCAGGATCTTGCTGAAACTGAGGAATCCGCCGTACAGGCTGCCGCCGTAGAACAGGTTCATGACCCGATCCTGTGCCGGGTCAAGGCCCGCCGCGCGCAGCCCGTCGGCGGCGGCGCGCATATGGCGATCGAAATCGCGGTAGGTGTAGGGCGACAGCACAGGGGCGCCGCTGCTGCCGCCCGAGCGGAAGAACAGTTGCGCTTCAGGGGCCGGGGGCAGGGCGAGGAACGCGGCCTTGTCCATGATCGGCGTGCCGGCGCCTGGCGATAAAGCCGCCGCAGGCGCATCCAGCGTGACACGGTGACTCGCAGCATGGGCTTCAAGGCCGACCGATACCCGACGACTCAATCGCTGCAATCCATAGACCCCGTCGTGGGGCTCGCCGTCATAGCCCTGCTGGATCTCGGTCGTGGAGGTGATACGGGATACGCCGGCGCTTATCAGGCGGCGCGCCAACGCAGGTGCTCGCCCTGGCTCACAGACGAGGGCGCAACTCTGCAGCACATTGCGCCATGGCAGCAGGGCTTCAGCGAGCATCGCTTCGGGCACTGGCCTTAGCAGCAATGTTCGAAACAGCGGAGAGGGTTGCAGGTCGCGATGGTGTTCCCAGAGGATGCGCCAGCCGTCACCGGCCCAGACCTGACCGGTTTCGTTCGCGAAGCTGTAATCCAGGCGGGCCAGTGCCGTTCGGGTGGTGATTTCGCACGCTTCTGCGGCGGTGGCTTCCAGAATGGGCCAGTGCCCGGTCCGGCGTGCGAAGGCATCTGCCAGGGCGCAGCCCAATGCCTGTAGCTGCGCAGGCTCATCGCTGTCTACCAACAGCCATTGCGGGCTGGAACAGGCTTGTTGATCGAGGCGGCAGACTTCATCAACCAGGGCATCCAGGGTCTGTGCGGTGGCAGCGAACGGCGTGATGTAGGCGAAGCTGATCCGGTGACCCCAGTCAATCCAGCGGCAGCCACTTGGCATCTGTTCGCGCAGCGCCTTCAGGGCTGTTTCACCGCCCCATGCGCTGACGCCCTGGGCCAGTGCGAAGATACGGCCGACCTCCCGGGAGGGGACGGGCAACACCGCCAGGTAGTCTCGCAATCGCCCGCTCGCATCGCACCCGACGAATGCTGCCAGCAGCCGCGCCGTAAGGTCGCCATCACGGGTGCTGGGGCGCAACCAGTTCACGTTGCCCGCCAACAGGCCTTCCAGCGCTGCGCAGAAGCCCAGCAACGGTGAGTTGCTCGGCGTCACGTGCACCACCAGGCCGAGGGGCTGCCAACTTTCGAAGGAGCCGTCGCTGTAGTCGATTCGCCGCAGCGAGCGGCTGTCGGCGCCCAGCTCTCGCTCCAGTTTGAGCTCCAGCGCGGGCCGCCCGCAGAAGGCAACCAGGGCCTGGCGCTGATCCTCGTCGAGCAGTGGCCCTGCGGCTGCCGTGGGCAGCCATTGAACGAACGCCGCTGCACAGCCCAGCACCTCTTCGCTGCGAGGCGGGGCTTCCAGCAGGGCGGGGAGTTGGGCTTGCAAGCGCTCGAGCGCGGCGTCGAATGTCAGCTCGGCAGTCAACCGACCGTTGATGAGGTACATATCAGTTTTCCTTGATCATTTCGGCAGCGGCCATCGCGCAGCTTCGGCTCGCACGGGTGCCGGCCCGGCCATGCAGTTCGAACCACTGGGTTTGCAGGCCACACTCGCAGTTGGCCGGGTGCAGGGTCGCCAGATCGCTCATCACCACGGCGTGGGCGGGACTTGACGAGATGTAGGGCGAGACGAACGACAGCAGCCCTGGCTCGCCAAACGGCTGGACGCTGAAATCCGAAGGGTGACGCACGAAGACTTTCGAATAGACCGGCACGTGGAATCGATGGCGGGCGCATTCGATATAGGGCACCGCGTGTTCGACTGCACCGTAACCGTCGCGGCAGCGTTGGGGCTCGATACCCAATTGGCGGGTAATGCGTGCATAGACCAACTGACGAGGAATTTCCTCGGCTGCCTGTTTTTTCCAGCCGCCGCCCAGGAAGACCAGCGAGCCGGGCGCGAGCCTGAGGTCCTGCATGCCGGTTTCACGCATACGCTCAAGGACATGCCAGAGCAGCGCCGGGAAGCCGAAGATCCGCACCGGCAATCCTTCCTCGGCGAAGGATTGCAGGGCGCTGATAACGCCGAACACGTCGAATTCATGACCTTTTCCGGTGCGTCGTAACGCGTAGGCAACGCGGTTGGCCGGGGCGAATCGGCACAGGAACTGGTCGGTATACGCGGTGCCGAGCCGATTGGCCGCTTCGGGCTCATGACTGAACAGCAGGTAATTGCATGGCGCGTCCGGCGTGGACCAGTCGTAATGTTCGAAGATGTTGGCGACCATGCCTTGGGCCGCGGCCATGCTGCGCTCGTCATAGCGCATGCGACTTTTCTGGCCGCTGGTGCCCGAGGATGTCAGCTCCAGTGCGCCTTCGGCGGTGGGGCTGAGCAGCATCCTCTGTTTGAAGTAGCTGGCGTAGATCGGTGGCAGGCGCGACCAGTCGGCCAGGTGTTCGAGGTCATCGACCGAAAGCCCGTTGGCGTTGAGCCAGTGTTCATAGCCAGGTGTGTGATGGCTGTGGAAGAGGCTGATTTCCGCCATGGCTTTGTCGAACAGGCCCACGGGAACCGAATCGAGGGCATACGGGTGGGGCAATGCACACAGGGCATCTGCGTGTGGAAAATGAATCATCGGGTATTCCTCTGGAGCAGCGAATTCAGACTTGGGCGGTTGGCCGCGAGGCGAAGAGGCGCAAGGCAAGCAGGCAGCCAAGACCGGCGATGCCGACCATCAGCGCGAAGGATTCCAGGCTCGCTCCGGCGCCCAGCAGGGCCAGCAGCGAGCCCGTCGCGCTCATGACCGCGATGGAAATCATCCCGACCATGGCCGATACCAGGCCTTTGCTGTCGTCGCTGGCGAACAGGGCCAGCCGATACAGCGCGGCATTGCCCATGCCGAGCCCGATGGCGTACAGCGACAGGCCACTGACCAATACGGGCAGCGAAAGGGTGAACGGGCTGGCGACGATCAGCGCGACCAGACCGGCACAGAAGGGCCACAGGCTGTAATGGAGCACCTGGCGCACACCGACCCGGTCCACCAGCGCATTGAGGATGAAATTACCGAGGATGACCGCCGAGAAAACCGGAACCTGCCAGATTCCGTACGCCAATGGAGACAAGCCCTGGCCTTGGATCAGCAGCAGGGGCGACAGACCGATCCAGGCAATCAGCGGCAAGCTCATCAGCCCCAGTGCGACGCTGGCCGACATGAACCCCACATGGCCGAGCAGGGCGCCGTATCGCCGGACCAGCGAACGCAAGTCGAACGCTTCGACACTGGAGGCTCGAGCATGGGCGGGCACCCCATGGATCGTCCGAGGCATGAACCACCACAGGGCCAGCCAGCTCACCAGCCCGAGGCCGGCCAGCAACATGAACAGTTCGCGCCAGGACAACCATTGCAACAGCAGCCCGCCTGCCAACGGCCCAAGCAGGGGCGAGAGCAGGGCGAGATTGCCGAGCAACGCCATGACTTTCACGGCAGCGGATTCAGGGAATATTTCCTGGATGGCGGGATAGCTGACTGCAATCACGAAGCCCAGGCCCATTCCCTGGATCAGGCGAAGCCCATTGAAGCCGTGCATGCTGCTGACCTGGGTGATCGCAGCGCACGCCAGCACGAAGCCGGCGCAACCGACGAGCATGTAGGGGCGTCGTCCCTGGCGATCCGACTGGGGGCCGATCAACCACGGCAACAGGACGCCGCCCAGTAGATATAGGTTGAACGCGTAGGGAATCTGGTCCGGGGACGCATCGAGGTCCTGGGTGACCATGAGCATCGCCGGCATGACCAGGTCGCTGGCCATGTAAGTGAGGCATTCGAACAGGGCGATCGCCAGGCAGAAGCCTGCCACGCGAAGGGGTGAAAGAGTGCTTGGCTGAGTTTGCATGGGTTCCCAACGTTGGTTTCAAAAAAGAAGAAATCACTTCTTTTTCGAGAGTACGTTGGCGATATGCACGGTCGGAAGACGCCTTTACCTTTGTTGGCAGGGGAAAGTGCGCTTGTGTTTGTAGGAGGCGTCCTTCAGAGGAAGATTACGCAGCGAGATGGTAAATATTCAGGTGGCCGATGAAGCCGTTGATGATTTCCCGCTACCGCAGTCGCGCGTGTTACTCGGGCGGCGGTACCATAGGGCGCTGCATCGCCCCGTGACACTGGCAAGACGGTGTCTGGAAAACGGGTGAAAGGCAGAACGAATTACTTCAGGAAGCTGGCAAATGACTCATTCGCAACGTTTGAAATACTCGATTCTGGTGGTTGTCGTCGTCCTGGCGATCATGCTCGGACTGTCCTGGATGCAAGGCAAGGGCATGATCAGCGAGCAGCTGTTTCAATACATCGCCATTGCCGTGGCAGTCATCGTCGTGGTGATCAACGGCGTGATGCGGCGCAAGGTCAAGTCCTGAGCGCCGCTCATTCCCTGGCGCTGAGCCGGGCCACGGCCTGGTGATGCAAGCTGTAGCTTTTATCGAGATTGAGCGTGACCACGCCCTCGCTGCACAGGCGCTTCAGGACTTCGCGCACGCTCAGGAAGGACAAGGGAATGTCCAACCCCAACAACTGGCTGTGAACACCTCGCACACCCAGTCGACGGTTTTCATCGGCGGCCTTGAGCAAGGCGTCGATGACCTTCAGGCGAATCAGGCTCGTCCTGAGTCCGTAGCTCTTGAGCAGGCGCTTGATCTGCTCGTTGCTGCCTCGCTCCGCTGACCCGAAGACGCCATTGGACGCGGTCGGCGTGACACGGGACGAACCTGGCTTACCCTCCCTGGGTACTTGCGCGTTATGCATGTAAAAGACTCCATACCAGCCTGACAGAAAAGATCGGATGCTCTCCTGTAATAGGACGAACGAGAGCGGCCAATCATGAGGGGGATGATGTGAAAAAATTGCCTGGATACGCTCAATTCCCTGTAGAGGCGGGTCGCCGGGCCGTTAATTTTTTTTCATCCGGTTCGTTCTCAAGGAAGGTGCTTTTTGCGTTCAAGCACGTCGCCGTTGTATTTCAGGCCAGGCCGCCGGTTTCTACGGCCCTGGTTCTTGAGCGCTTTTGATCAGGAGTGAATGTGGGAATGTCCGGGCAGTTATCGAGGTTTTGTCTCGCCGGTGCCTTGCTGGGGTTGACCCTGGGCTTGAGTACCGTCGTCAGCGCACGAGGCGAGGCCGGGCAGGCCACTGCCGAAATTCGTCGCACCAGTTTTGGCGTGCCGCATATTCGCGCCCAGGATGAGCGGGGGTTGGGGTACGGCATCGGGTATGCGTATGCGCAGGACAACCTGTGCCTGCTGGCCAACGAGATCGTGACGGTCAATGGGCAGCGCTCGCGCTATTTCGGCCCGGAGCAGGTGACTGTCGAGCAGCGGGGAAACCGTGCCAGCGATCTGTTCTTCACCTGGCTCAATACGCCACAAGCGGTGTCCGGTTTCTGGCAGGCCCAGACGCCCCAGGTCCAGCAACTGGTCGAAGGTTACGCCGCCGGCTACAACCGTGCGCTGGCCGAACGCAAGGCGAAAGGCCTGCCGGAACAATGTGCAAGCGAGTGGGTTCGGCCGATCACCGCGCTGGATCTCGTCAAGCTGACCCGGCGCCTGCTGGTGGAGGGCGGCGTCGGCCAGTTCGCCGAGGCCTTGGCCGGCGCGCAGCCGCCCAAGGCCACCGCGCAGGCGGCCGTTTCGACGTCCGGCTTCGCGGTTGCGGCGGCACACCAACAACGCTTTGCCCTGGAGCGCGGCAGTAACGCCCTGGCGATCGGCAGCGAACGGTCATTCAACGGGCGTGGCATGTTGTTGGCGAACCCGCACTTCCCTTGGGTGGGAGGCATGCGGTTCTATCAGATGCACCTGACGATACCGGGCAAGCTGGACGTCATGGGGGCAGCGTTGCCGGGCCTGCCGATGATCAACATCGGGTTCAGCCAGCACCTGGCCTGGACCCATACCGTCGACACGTCCAAGCATTTCACGCTGTACCGCCTGCAACTGGATCCCAAGGATCCGACCCACTATCTGCTGGACGGCAAGTCCGTGCCGATGAGCCAACAGACGGTCACGGTGGACGCCAGGCAAGCCGATGGGCAGGTCAAGCCGGTTTCCCGGGTGGTCTACGGTTCGCAGTTCGGGCCGATCGTGCAATGGCCCGGGAAGTTGGATTGGGACAACCGGTTCGCCTACAGCCTGCGCGATGCCAACCTGGAAAACGACCGGGTGCTGGCGCAGTGGTACGCGATGAACCGCGCCGTCACGCTCAAGGACCTGCAGGATTCGGTCCAGCGGATCCAGGGCATCCCCTGGGTCAACACCCTGGCGGTGGACGATCAGGGACAAAGTCTGTACATGAACGTGTCCGTGGTGCCGAACGTCGACGCCAATAAACTCGCCCGCTGCAGCGATCCCAGGGCTGGACAGAAACTGATTGTACTGGATGGCTCGCGCAGCGAATGTGCCTGGGACGTGGACGCCGGCACTGCCCAGAAGGGCATCTTCGCAGCGGATAAACTTCCGCAATTGCTGCGTCGCGACTATGTGCAAAATTCCAACGATTCGGCGTGGCTGGTCAACCCCGCGCAGCCCTTGTCCGGCTATTCGCCAGTCGTCAGCCAGCAAGACCTGCCGCTGGGGCTGCGGGCGCGTTTTGCCCTGGACAGCCTGGCGCAATTGGCCAAGGCGGGACCGGTCACAGCGAGTGACCTGCAGCGTCTGGTCATGGACGATCAGGTATACCTGGCCGATCAGGTCATGCCAGACCTGCTGGCTTTTTGCGCCGCCGACCTGGGGCCCGACGCGCAGCCTTTGACCGAGGTGTGCACTCGCCTGAAACGCTGGGATCGCACCGCGAGCCTGGACACCGGCGTGGGTTTCGTTCATTTCCAACAGATCATGCAGGCGTTGCAGCCGGTGCCTGGCCTTTGGCGCGTGGCGTTCGACCCGAAGGATCCACAACATACCCCGCGTGGCCTGGCAGTCGAGCGGCCCTCCGTTGCCGAGGCGTTGCGTCAGGCCATGCGCGCATCGCTGGAATCGGTGAAAAAAGCCGGACTTCCGGCTGACAGCCGATGGCAGGATGTTCAGGTCGCCAGCCGTGCTGACCGTCGCATCCCCATTCATGGCGGACCGGGCGAGTTGGGCATCTACAATGCGATCCAGAGCGTGCCGGGTGCGAACGGTAAGCGGGAGGTGGTCAGCGGCACCAGTTATCTGCAAGTGGTGACGTTTGATGGCAACGGTCCCAAGGCCCAGGGATTGCTGGCATTCTCGCTTTCCAGCGATCCTTCATCGCCTTATTCGGTGGATCAGACCCAGGCATTTTCAAAGCGACAGTTGAGTGCGTTGCCGTTCACCGAGCAGCAGATCAAGGCCGATCCGCATTATCAGGCAGTGACCATTCGAGAGGATGAGCCAGTGAGCAGGGTCGTGACGCACTAATTGCGGGCCATGAACAAAAGCCGCGACCCGAAGGGGCCGCGGCTTTTCAGTTTTTGCTCGGTCGGGGGCCGATAGCGTTCAGCACCAGGTTGCCGTCCTTGTTCTGGGTCAGATAGACCGGCAACACCTTGGGCAGCGATGGCACGAGGTTCTTCACCTCGTTGAGGTTGTAGATCCCGCCGATGCGCAGGGTGCCGGTGGTGTTGTCGGCCAGCATGACCGGATGATCGAGGTAGCGGTTGATCAGCGGCAACGCGTCGGACAAGGCCAGGTTGTCGAGGACAAGTTTGCCATTGCGCCACGCCAGCGAGTTATCGTCGGCGGAAACCTCACGGACCTGCGGCTGGTAGTCGCCAGCCTTGTAGCTCGCCTGCATGCCGGGCGACAGTTGCGCCCCGTTGGCATTGGAGGCCTTGTTGCTGGTCACCCACACCGAACCTTCCAGCAGCGTGACCTTGACCTGATCCTGATACAACCAAACGTTGAAACGAGTACCGGTCACGCGCACCTGGCCCTGGCCTGCCCGAACGATAAACGGATGCTGCTTGTCGTGGCTCACGTCAAAAAAAGCTTCGCCCTTTTTCAGCGTCACGCGACGTTCATGCTTGTAATTGGCAAACACCAGTTCACTGCCCAGGTTGAGTTCCACCTGGCTGCCATCGTCCAGCGTGACCTGCCGTCCGGTCGCGCCCGCCTCGAATCGTTGATAGGTGTTCGGCACCCAGCCCAGGTTCCAACCGGTGAAAGCGGCCAAGGGCACGCCCAGCGCGAGCACCGTGGCGGCGACGGCCAGTTGGCTCCAACGCGTGCGAGGGCGACGGTTCGAAGCAGCAGGCGCAGGCTCGACGCGCGGCAGGTGTTCAGCCGTGCCCCAGATCTCCAGCATGGCTCCGTATTCGAAAGCGTGCAGGGGATCAGCGTCGTGCCAATGCTCGAACGCCAGCCGTTCGGCATCCGTGCAGTCGTCAGCATGCAAACGCATGCACCAATGCGCGGCCGCATCGGTGATGGCGTCGTATTCGGCTTCCGAGAGTGTACGTTCGGTCATTGACTCTTCCTGGTTTGCCGCATTCTAACCCTCGGGAGCCATTGTCGAGAACAGCGATGATGGCGTTTGCGCAGTAACTGCCCGGTTTTTCTCGTGTTTGAAAGGTATGCGCATTCGCTCCTGCATCGGACTGTCTCATAAGCGTCGTGAAAAAAAGATCAATGGGGAGGGCTCGGATCGAGTTGGCGTCCCAACTCGCAGATCAGCAGCGTAATGGAATCGGCGTTGCGCAGGATGACGTCGATACGTTTGTCTGCAGAAGTCGGATCGAGGAAGGCATCCCGTGCCGCGTCCATGTTCCGGGTACCGGTCGTTTTCAGGAGTTCCCTGGCAACCTTCTTGTGTCCAGGCAACTGATCAATGCTTTTGTAGGTGTTGGTTGTCTCATCCCAGTCGGTGAACAACTTGGATTTTGGCGTAGCCAGCGAAAGACCTTCCTCCTGCAACTCTTTTTGCTCGTCGTATTTCTTCTGTCCGAGGTGGCTTACCGTCGAGATCAAATCCAGAAAGGGATTCATGGTGTCCAGGTAGATGATATCGATCGTGTGCGTAAGCAGATGGGACATCTCGTGAATAATGACCGCTCCTTGAGCATGGGCGTCAACATCGAAGGGCTGTGGTACGGCGGATCTATACCAACCCAGTTTCATGTGGAAAAAGAATTGGGTGAGATAAATCCTTTTGGCGCCCGAGCCGTCGAACACAAAGGCTGTGGCCCTATCCTCCAGATATTTTAAATGGCCGACTACAAAGCGCTCCCCATTCTGTTTTCCCCAAGTGGGGTTGGCCAATGCCCGGCATATCGGTGAAATTGCTTTTTCTATTTTGCCGAGAAGCTTGGCGTCGACGCTGTTTACCCCGAACATGGTGGTCAGATAGGTATCCATCCGCGAGCCTGGAAGAACCAGTCGCTTCAGATGCCCGAGGTTATGGAGGGCATTGGATGTATAGAACCTTGCTGTTTCCAACGCCTGAACAATCATTTTGGCGCGGCTTGGGTACTTCCTCTGTATTTCAGCCATTCCCCTGGCTTCGATATTCAGTTCTCCCTTGGCTCTCAAGTCGCTGTAGACGACGGACAGTTTCGACGCAGCCTTGCCAAAGTGGATGGTCTGGCGCTCGGTATCGATTACCCAGGTCTCGCCGTCAGAAGAGCGCTTGAGCACTGGTCCCTGGGACTCACCGCGAACGATGCGCCAGGTTTGGTCGTATTTGGCGACCTGATAGACTTTGCCGGCCAGGGGGACATAAAGTCTGCTGGTTGCCAGTGACCTGAAGGTGCCATCCACAGCGTTTTTCTGCAGGTTCGCGAGGCTTATGTTGGTGGCTTCGAACACTTGCAGATCGGTGCGATTCGCCGAGGTGCTTGCGATATCTTTCCAGGCCGACTGTGTCGGGTTACTGGTGCTCGGCTCGATGGGGTCCAGAAGGCCAAACGTATCGTCGCGATTCAAGAAGCCCAATGACACCATCTCTGCCGCGCCGGCAATAAAGTCGTACAGGCCCGCTTTATAGTCATGTTCTTGCAAGGCTTCGGATGAGGCCTTGAAGTCCTCGTAACTCTCCCGAAGCGTTTCCAGGAAGTTGAGTTTGGCAGGCAAGTCTTTTCTTATCAGCTTTGCGCCAGAACTGAGCAGGTGCACGACCGTCGACCAGTCGAACGAGCCATTGTCCTGGTTTTGTGAGGTGAACAAGTTCGAGATCAGCTTCGCGTTATCGCTGTAGATTTCGTCAAGCGTATTAGTGTTGATCGGATTCGAAGCCAGGGTGATTTCCGATGTTTGCCCCAGGGTAGCGGCAAAAAGATTCTTGAAGGTGGCTTGCTGCGCCTCGGGCAGGCGGCGAATCAGCAGGTTCTGCAGCAAACCGGGCTGATTGAAGGCCGCGACGACACTCGCCTCATCCTTGAACTCGGTGAGCTGATGACCTTCGTAGTAGGGGGAGTAAAGGATATGGGAGCCGGTTGGCGCGGTGCTTGAACTGATCAAATAAAGCCCCAATGCCTTCACCGCCGTGGCGCCCTGGGTCGTGATCAATTCCAGGGGCCGAATAAGCGCTTGGGTGCCTTTTACCGCCCGGCGCGCGATCGCGTCCGGCATGTCAAGTACTTGGCGGACAAGGTCGAAGGCTGCCGGGGACAGGTATTGTTGTAGATACCTCGCATGGGCATATTGAAGCAGTTGCCAAGGTAACTGCTGGGCAAAGCGTCGACTGTTGGGCTGGACGTTCCCCGCGTCGCCAGTGAGTACCCGGCTAACGCTTGTTTTATAGGTGGTAGAAATATCCAGCGATGACAGAAGAGCCCTGACGGCTGCCTCGTTAAAACCGTCCGGCAGTTTCTCGGTCGATGTTGACGAAACCGTGAAGTCTTTTTCGGTCACCTCTTTGTGTTGCAGCGCAAAATCCGTCAAGGAGCAGGCTGGCCCGACAATCGCAAGCCTTGGCGTGATTTGAATGGTCTCCGGGTTCAGTTTTTTTCCCGGGAAGCGCGCGTCCATTAACGTCTTCAGTCTTTTCTGCACATAACTGCGCAGAGACTCGACCCCCTCCAGGTAGTCCTTGCCTTCGGCGGTGCTGTTCTTGTATTGCTCGAGTATTTCGATATGCAGGCGTTGCTCTTCAAGGGGGGCCGTGCCCAGCCAGGCGGGAAGCTTCTGCTGCCGCTCGTATGCCCTGGCAATGGACAGGGCGCGTTTCAGATTGGTGGGTGCCCCATTCTTCAAGAGCGCTTTAAGACCGTCGTTTAACTCCGACGGTGTCAGTTCGCTGTTCCCGATCTTCAATGTGCTGAGATAACCATATTCAGCCACCAAGTGGCTAATGAAGGAGTTCATTCGATTCAGAAGTACATTACCGGTGACCAGTTCAAAGTCTTCAAGCTGGTAATGTCGATGGGGCTTGCGTTCGGCTGGCTTCAAATTGACAAGCAAGCCAAAACGCCTCTGGCAGTCGAGCAGTTGCCGATTCAATTGTTGTGTAGCGACCTCGACCGAGCTGAAAGCCTGCAGTCCGTCAGCGGGTGTCCAGAGAATCGCCATGCCCGAATGAGGTGTGTCCAGTCCTCCTCGTTCGGTCAATAGGAAGCAATTGGCGAGCGACTGGAAAACAGTCACATCGTTTGATTTGCAGGACAGTCTCAACGAATAGACGTCGGGTCGAAATCCCCGGACTCCTTTGCGGTCCTCGCGCTGCGGATAATCATTGTCGAACTCAAAAACCGTTTCGATCAGTTCATTTACAATCGATGGCAGGGTTGCATTGGACGCTCTAAGTTCGGCTTCTGCACGGATGCCAAATGAAAAGGCACTGGTGAGTTTCGTACGCAGTTTGTCGAGCTCAACACTCAGATCAGTCACCTTGGTGATGGGCATCCGAGTGAGAAGCTCGTCGACGCCGCTTTCGATCTCCTCATACGTCGTCGCCTTTCGTTGCATTTGGTCGGCCATGTACGTTGAAGGCCGCAGTTTTCCGTAGAACGTAGGTTGGGTGCCCCAATGTCCGGTGACTGTCTGCTTCAGCAGGTCTTTATGGATAAAGGCGCGTATGTCGAGCGCTTTATCAACGAGCGCATGGATATCCACTTCGGCCTGGCGGGACATTTCCAGCGCATATCGCAGGTTCACACGCTGCTTATCAATGATTGTGTTGGCCAGGGACTCGGCGACCGGCAAGTTTATGGGCTTGCCTGAAATCTGCGGCTGGTCAAATTGCAGGAACCGGTTGCGCTCATCCAGGCTCAGGAGTTCATAGATCGCATTTTTTTGCTCGTCGGTATCAAACAGCGTCTCTTTAAAGTCGAGATAACTGTTCACTTTCAGTAGGCCTTGGTGAGGCGTAACCAGATAGTTTTCCTTGCCGCTGATCTTCAAGCTGCCGGCCAGTTCCACGTAGTTCGGTTCATATTCCCAAAGACGTACTGTTTCGATGGACAGCAGAGGTTCATCCCGGCGAGACGGCCTCAGCAGCCGAAGCAATTCCCCGCTTTGCGCGTCGGTCAGGCCCTCTTTTTCCCGTTCGACGAAAATAGTAGCCAACAGGCGGTCATGAATGACCTGGGAAAGAAATTTACGGCGAGAGATGTAGAGCGGACCGAGGGCATCCCAGAACTCAGTGATGCAGTCGGTCAGTTTCGGAATGAGTTTCGTAGCCGTTTCCCGGATTTTTTCTTCCCACGCTTGCGCGGTGTAGCTGGAGGCAGGGGAGCCGGGATGAGTCAGATCAATATCGTGCCCGGCAGGCCATCCTCGGTTGTGAAAATAGACCAGTACAGCATCGCTCAGCGCAATGCTCTCGGTGACCTTGACCGGTTTCACCGCTTGCGGTTGATCGGTCTTCGTAAGCGCAATACGAATCTGCCTG
Source organism: Pseudomonas sp. HB05 (assembly GCF_016756915.1). Taxonomy (NCBI): domain Bacteria; kingdom Pseudomonadati; phylum Pseudomonadota; class Gammaproteobacteria; order Pseudomonadales; family Pseudomonadaceae; genus Pseudomonas; species Pseudomonas sp. HB05. The sequence goes on along the minus strand of NZ_JAESPG010000011.1, from coordinate 109,341 downwards.
GGGTCAAGGTTCGGCAGGACTTCCTTGAGCGCCTGGTCCACCATCGAGACAAGCGAGGGCAGTGCGATCAGCTCTTTCACCATGGACGAGGCATTAAGGTCCTGGGCATCTTCGATGGATTCGATTTGGGTTTTGAAGATATCGCCATCAATGGTTCTTCGGCTCTGCTGGATAGCGATCGCGCCATTCAATTCGCTGCGTTGGACCATCGACAGGAGACTGAACAGCTTGTCGCGCTCCAAGGGCTTTCTCAGTGCTTGGGCAATGTTGTCCTCGAGTGATTTGGGGGCGTCGAACCTTTTGATTCCATCCCAAGGCGTATACAGAAAAGCGGGGTCGCCTTGCGAACCGTCGTCTTGTGCAGGCCTGCGCAGGGCGAAGCAGCCGGCCAGCGGAATGGGCGGTTTTGAGTCGCCTGCCAATAGAATCGTTTCGGCGATCATCTGCGGCGTTTGGGCTTGGCGCAGCGTGTGGCTGGACAGGGATGCATTTTGCAGCCAGTCGAGCTCTGCCTGCGTCAATCCATGGCCTGCCTTCAAGTCTTGCAGGTATCTGGCGGCCAGTACCTCGGGGAACAGGAGTGGCGTGGTTTCTGTACTCATCGTCGCTTCTCGGTCGTGGCGTCGCAGGGCGGCGCCCAGGTCTATGAAGCGGCCAGACTAGGGAGCGATGAATGAGCAGAGGCGGTACATAGTTACCGCACGTAGGGTTGGGAGGCCTGTCAGCCTCGTGGGGTTTCGAAGGACTTCTACAACGGTTGACAGCGCGCTCGTGCAGCGGTGTTTAATCACCTGGTCTTTCTCTTGCGCTGTTGCTACCTCCAATAAATCCATCAGGAGCTTCAGATGTCCGCGCTACCCGATCATGCCGGTTCTTGCACTTTATCCTTCGACGCTTTGGCGGGTCTGCTGGAGCTGGTTTTCAAACGCCATGGCACCTCGGCCGATGTCGCCCGCACCCTGGCCCTGAACTGTGCCGCCGCCGAGCGTGACGGTGCCCACAGCCATGGCGTGTTCCGCATACCCGGCTATGTCTCGACGCTGAACAGCGGTTGGGTCGATGGCCAGGCGGTGCCGGTGGTCGAAGACGTCGCCTCCGGGTTCGTCCGGGTGGACGCCTGCAACGGTTTTGCCCAGCCCGCCCTGGAAGCTGCCCGGCCACTGCTGGTGGAAAAAGCCCGCAGCGCCGGAATTGCGGTGCTGGCGATACGCAACTCCCATCACTTCGCGGCGCTTTGGCCGGATGTCGAGCCGTTTGCCTATGAGGGACTGGTGGCGCTGAGCGTGGTCAACAGCATGACCTGCGTGGTGCCCCATGGCGCGGACCGCCCGCTGTTCGGCACCAACCCCATCGCCTTCGCCGCGCCACGCGCCGGAGGCGAGCCGATCGTCTTCGACCTGGCCACCAGCGCCATCGCCCACGGTGATGTACAGATCGCCGCGCGCAAAGGCGAGCGTTTGCCACCCGGCATGGGTGTCGACAGCCTTGGCCAGCCGACCTGTGACCCGAAGGCAATCCTGGAGGGTGGCGCGCTCCTGCCGTTTGGCGGGCACAAGGGCTCGGCGCTGTCGATGATGGTCGAGTTGCTGGCAGCGGCGTTGACCGGCGGGAATTTCTCTTTCGAGTTCGATTGGCACAATCACCCGGGCGCCAAGACGCCATGGACTGGGCAACTGCTGATCGTGATCGACCCAAGCAAGGCCGCCGGGCAAGGTTTCGCCGAGCGTAGCCAGGAACTGGTCAGGCAGATGCACGGTGTGGGATTGCGCCGCTTGCCAGGTGATCGTCGGCACCGTGAGCGCAGCAAATCCAATGAGCAGGGGATCACGCTGGACGAGCAGACGCTGGCGCAGTTGCGCGAATTGGCCGGACTGTAAACCGCAAACGATTGTTTTTGTGGCGAGAGAGTACGCTCCCTCGCCATGGACCGGCGCTCAGCGACGCCCGAGCAACAACCCCACCACCAGCCCGAAGCCTGCGGAAATCGCGACGGTCTGCCACGGATGGCCGCCTATGTAGACTTCCGTCGCATCCACCATCGGTCGCGTGCGCTCCCGAGCGCTGGCGACTGCGTCCAGGGCCTGTTGCAGCTTCTGGGCGATCTGGCCGCGCAGGTCCTCGGCATCTTCACCCACCAGGGCGGCACTGCTCTTGAGTAACTTCTCCGACTCCTCGATCAACGCTTTCAGTTCGCTGAAGGCTTGATCCTTGATTTGCTCTCCGTTCGGTTGCGCGACGCTTCTACGAGCCATTGAGGTACTCCTTGAGGATGATGGCAGTGAACAGTGGAGTGTTGCGCTTGCTTGAAAGTTGCAGCATTGGGCGTGCGTCATGCTGGCGCAGTTAAAATCGTGGTTAAGACGTTTCCGCTCAAGGTGTAAGATGGCGCCTATTTACGCAACAGGTAATCCCCCATGAGTTTCAATCTGGCTGACAAGTCCCTGGCCGAGCGTGCGGCGCTGGAGGACGAAAAATCCCGGCTCTTCGAGTTGTGGCAAAACAACCTGGGCAAGGCCAAGGGCGACGCTGCCCGGTTGTTTGGCGAGCGTTCCAAGCGCAAGGGCAAATGGGCCGAATGGGTGCGTGCGGAATTGGACGGCATGTCGCCTCCGGAGTACGCCAACATGGTGCGCAGCGAGGTCAACCGGCTGATGGCCGCCAATAAATAAACATTCAAGCGAAGGTGGCGACGATCGCTTCGCGCACTTTGCTGGCGGCCGGGTCCATCGGCGTGTGGGTTCGCCATCCCAGTTCGATGGGGTAGCGGGGCAAGGCGAGCGGGCAGGGCAGCAATGCCAGGCCGCTGAGGGCCGCAATGGCCTTGGCGGCATGGCCCGGGATCGTCGCCACGGCCTGGCTGCCCTTGAGCAGGAACGGCAGCGCCGCGAAGTGCGTGGTCGAGGCACAGACACGCCGACGCAGGCCGAGCCCGGCCAGCCCCTCGTCGGTGATGCCGATGAAACCTCCAGACGACACCAACAGGTGCTCACGCGCTACGAAGGCGTCCAGGCTCAGGCCCTGCTCACCTTCCTCGAGGCTGGCCGGATCCACCAGGCAGGCGTAGTCGCCTTCTCCCAAGACCTGGCGACTGAGCAGCCGTTCGGTAAACCCCCCCGCCGTGATTGCCAGGTCGAGGCTGCGCTCCATCAAGGCGCGCCCGACGATCTGGCTGTGGGTCTGGCGAAAAATCAAGCGCAGGCCCGGCGCTCGCCGCGCCACTTCCTCGATCAGGCGCCGCCCATGGGCGATCTCGAAATCATCGGATAACCCGACAATGACCGAGCGGCCCTCATAGTGGCTGGCGCCCGGATCGACCATCGCCAGGCTTTGCCGGCATTTGTCCAGCGCATCGCTGATCACCGGCTTCAACTGATTGGCCCGCAGCGTCGGGGCCAGGCCGCGGCCCGTGCGCACGAACAGTTGATCGTCGTACAGCCCTCGAAGCCTGCGCAGCGCGGCGCTGATAGCCGACTGAGTCACGCCCAGGCGCAGGGCCGCGCGGCTGGCGCTGGATTCGTCGTGCAACGCTTCGAAGGTTTTCAGCAGGTTCAGGTCTACGTCGGCGATATTCATTTGGTTCATATCTTTTAGCAGCATGCTGGGCTTTATTCATGATCCGTCGACACTGGAGAATCGGCAACACCTGAAATCACGGAGTTCAAGACCATGCCTAAATCCATCGTCGCTGCCTTGCAGATCGGCTCGTTGCCGGGGGGCAAAGCCGAAACATTGGCACAGATTCTTTCCTACGAAGAGGCCATTCGTGAAGCTGGCGCTCGTTTGGTGGTGATGCCCGAGGCGCTGTTGGGCGGCTATCCCAAGGGCGAGGGTTTCGGAACCCAGTTGGGTTATCGGTTGCCGGAAGGGCGCGAGGCGTTTGCGCGCTACTTCGCCAACGCCATCGACGTGCCGGGCGTCGAGACGGAGGCGTTGGCCGGCTTGTCCGCGCGCACCGGGGCCAGCCTGGTACTGGGTGTCATTGAGCGTGCTGGCAATACCTTGTACTGCACCGCGCTGTATTTCGAACCGGACGCAGGCCTGGTGGCCAAGCACCGCAAGTTGATGCCCACCGGCACTGAGCGACTGATCTGGGGCAAGGGCGACGGCTCGACGTTGCCGGTGATCGACAGCCAGGTCGGGCGCGTAGGTGCGGCGGTGTGCTGGGAGAACATGATGCCGCTGCTGCGCACGGCCATGTACGCCAAAGGCGTGGACGTCTGGTGTGCGCCGACGGTGGATGAACGGGAGATGTGGCAGGTGAGCATGCGTCATATCGCCCACGAAGGACGGTGTTTCGTGGTCAGTGCCTGCCAGGTCCAGGCGTCACCGCAGGCGCTGGGCATCGACGTGGCGAACTGGCCTGCGGAGCGGCCCTTGATCGCGGGCGGCAGCGTGATTGTCGGGCCGATGGGGGATGTGTTGGCCGGACCGTTGAAGGGCTCTGCCGGGTTGTTGACCGCTGAAATCGATACCGACGAGCTGGTGCGGGCGCGCTATGACTACGACGTGGTGGGTCACTATGCCCGGCCGGATGTGTTCGAACTGGTGGTGGATGAGCGCGCCAAGCCGGGCGTGCGTTTTACCGGGTGATCACCAGGCGGCCGTGGATCCGGGCAAGTCGAGGGTTCCGCGGTCGACGAAGCGCATCGTGCCGAACAGTCCGCCAGCGAGTTTGCCCTTGAGTACATAAGGCAGGTTGTCGAGGCTTTGGGTCTGGCTCAGGCCCAGTGTCTGGCGCAACATCGAGAAAGCCGAAATGCTCACCGGTACGCTCAGGATGCCTTCGGAAAAACGCGGGATCGAGCCGGTCTGGTCACTGACCCCGGTCGCCAGGGTATGACCGTTGACCTCCAGGTCCAGCGCTACGCCGTTGTAGTCGATGGTGGTCTCGTTGGGGTTCTGCAGGCGCAGCTTCACCGCAAAACGCAGCTCCAGGCCCTGGCTGGGCAATGGTTCGATGCCGACCACGTTGATATTCAGTGGGTCCCGATGCTGGAACAGGGCGCAGGCGTTCAGGCCGAGTACCGCAAGGATGAGAGACAAACCGAGGATTTTGCGCATGGAGATTTTCTCATCGGGACTGTGGGGCACAACAATAACACTGGGTGGAAGCATCATCCGTGGCGGGAGTACCGTCCTCCTGACAGTTTCTGACACCAGCCTCTGCTAATCTGCTGCGAATTTCCTTCGGATCTTTTTCTATCGTGTCGCGAACCACTCGGCTGCTCACGTTGCTGCAAGTCCTGCGGGGCAAGCGATGCCCGGTCACCGCCGCGACATTGGCGACCGAGTTGAAGGTGTCCGAGCGCACGCTGTATCGCGATATCGCCGAACTCACGGCGATGGGCGCGCCGATCCAGGGCGAGGCGGGCATCGGCTATGTGTTGCGCAGCGGGCTGTTCCTGCCACCCTTGATGTTCACCGCCGATGAAATCGAAGCCATCGTGCTGGGCTTGCGCTACGTCGACCAGCGCGGCGATGAGGTGCTGGGCAAGGCCGCCGCCGACGCCTTGGCGAAGGTCGATGCCGTGCTGGCGCCCGGTTTGCGGGACGCCTTGCATAACCCGACGGTACTGCCGGGCCCCCCGGGTTATGGCTACCCCCAGAACATCGTCGACCTGAACGTCTACCGCCAAGCCATTCGCACTCAGGCCAAGCTGCATATCGATTACGCCGACGTGAACAAGAACCCGAGCCAACGCTTGATCTGGCCCCTGGCCCTGGGATTTTTCAACGAGGCCCGGGTGGTGGTGGCCTGGTGTGAGTTGCGCGGTGCCTATCGGACCTTTCGCACCGACCGGATTGCTGCCGCGACGGCCCAGGGTGAGCGTTATCCGGGCCGGCGCAGTGACTTGTTGCGAGCCTGGTTTGCACTGATGAACCTGGATGAAGCGGGGCGTTTCACTCCTGACAAAAACTGACATGACACTGTTTTAGCATGGCTGCGGATCGATACAACAAGGAGCCCTGACATGTCCAACCCCGTCTCTTCCCTTGCTCCGGCCATTGCCGGTTATATCGCCGCGGCCAACGCCCGCGACAGCTCGGCGGCGACGCGTTTCTTTGCCGAGAATGCCAACGTTTTCGATGAGGGCCATCACCGGGTCGGTACCCAGGCCATCGCCCAATGGATGGAGGACACCGCGCGACGTTACCAGCCGCGGGTCGAAGTCCTCGACGTTCAGCAGCGCACCGGGAGGGTGCTGGTCCACAACCTGATCTCGGGAACCTTCCCCGGCAGTCCGCTGGAGTTACGCTACACGTTCCGGCTCGATGAGCAAGGCAAGATCAGCCGGTTGGATATTTCTGTATGAGAAGTAGGAGCGAAGCTGTGGCGAGGGAGCTTGCTCCCGCTGGGCTGCGCAGCAGTCCCAAAAAATCTTGCGGTCGCTGCGCAACCGAGCGGGAGCAAGCTCCCTCGCCACAAGGTTTGGGGTGAACCATAGGCAGTGAAACGCTCACCGGGTTGCGCTGCATGGCATACTCCGCACCTTCGCCTTCCGGACCTGGGTCGCATGATTTCCAAATCCCCCTTGAGCGCTTGGCAACATGCCATCGAACATCACGGTTTCGTCCAGGATGAAGCCCAGGAGCTGGCCATCATGGCCTTGGAGCAGTGTCACAAGGCATTGCACGAAGGCCGCAAGTCGATCAAGGGTGTGTATCTCTGGGGCCCGGTAGGGCGCGGCAAGACCTGGCTCATGGATCGCTTCTACGAAAGCCTCGAGGTTCCAGCCCGTCGCCAACACTTTCACCATTTCATGGCCTGGGTCCACCAGCGCTCATTCCAGCTCACCGGCACGCCTGACCCGTTGCAGGCCTTGGCCCGCGAGTTGAGTCGCGAGGTGCGAGTGCTGTGTTTCGACGAACTGTTCGTCACCGACATCGGCGACGCCATCATCCTGGGTCGTCTCTTCCAGGTGATGTTCGAGTTGGGCATGGTCGTGGTCAGCACGTCCAACCTGCCGCCCGACGAGCTCTACGCCAATGGCCACAATCGTGAGCGGTTCCTGCCGACCATTGCCGCGATCAAGCAGTACATGCAGGTCGTTCCCGTGAATGGCTGGCAGGACCATCGCCAGCATCCGGGTGTCTTGCAACAGCGCTATTGGCTGCGCGATCCCGGCCTGGTCGATCCATTGGCGGATGTGTTTGCCCGGTTGAGCGCGGGGCAGGCGTCGAGCTGCGCGCCGGTCGAGGTGGGCCATCGCCTGGTCGTGCCGGTGCAGGCCAGCGACACGGTGCTTTGGAGTCGTTACCCGGACCTGTGCGAGCAACCGTTTTCGGCGGTGGATTTCATGGCGCTGTGCGACCGTTTCAAGGCGATCCTGCTCAGCGACGTACCCAACCTGAGCGCCGAGCAGCGCGAAGGGCGCATTGCCCGAGGCACCGAAGACGGGATCGAGCGGGTCGTGGCCGGTGATCGCGAACTGCCGCAGCTGTCGGTTCACGACGACGGCGTGCGGCGGTTCATCGCCCTGGTCGACGAATGTTATGACCGCAAGGTGCCGTTGTACCTGTCGGCCGAGGTGCCGATGGACCAGTTGTACACCGAGGGCTATCTGCAATTCCCGTTTCGCCGTACCCTCAGTCGCCTCCAGGAAATGCAATTGCAACGTTTCGGTCAGTTCGCCTGACCTGAACCCTGCCGGCGACCACGCCGCCGGCCTTATCGAAACGAGATGGAACAATCATGGAAGAAGCCAAGGACATCCTTGTACTCCAAGCCAGCTACACCAATCCGGTCCACGCGGAAGCGATCTGTCATGTGCTCAACGGCTATGCCGAGGACCCGATGGGGGGAGGTCATTCGCTGCCGGCCGAGGTGCTTGCGCACTTGCCTGAAGAACTGGCCAAGCGCGCCCATGCCTTTAGCGTACTGGCGTTCGTCAATGGCGAACCGGCGGGGTTGATCAACTGCTTCGAGGGTTTTTCCACCTTTGCCTGCCGGCCTTTGGTGAATGTCCATGACGTTGCCGTGATGCCGGCGTTTCGCGGGCTGGGCCTGAGTCAGAAGATGCTGCGCAAAGTCGAAGACATCGCTCGCCAGCGCGGATGCTGCAAGATCACCCTGGAGGTGCTGGAAGGCAATGCCGTGGCCCAGGCCAGTTACGCCAAGTTCGGATTTGCCCCCGGCATGTTCGAGCCGGCCCACGGCCTCATGCAGTTCTGGATCAAACCCCTGTAACAGCGGGCTTCAACCAGCTCCGATTATTTCTGTACGACCTGTCCCGCTGGCCCCGTGGGTTTCATGAGGCTGAAGTCGATCAAGGCCTTGTGCTGGTTCTGGTACGGATTGCCGATCAACAGTGGCCTGGCCTTGAACGCATCGCTGACCAGGCTTTTGCTGCGGTCCAGTTCGTCGAAGCTCAAGCCGGCCATGTCCGCCCAGGTATGGATCAGGTGCGAGCTGCTGTAGGGGCGTCCCAAGTCGCCGGCGAGGTTCCAGTCATGGGCTTCGCGCCATTTCGGCGAGGCCCAGGCCATGAATGGAATGGTATACATCGGCGCCGTTGGCTTGCCCTCGTTGCGCCCCAGGGTCTTATGCCCCGGCGAATCAAATACGTCTTCGCCGTGATCCGACAGGTACAGCAGGAAACCGTTGGGGTCGGTCTTGGCATAGTCCTTGATGAGGCTGGACACCACGAAGTCGTTGTACAGCACCGCGTTATCGTAGCTGTTGTAGGTCGGGACCTGGTCGTCACGCACGCCTGCCGGTACGCCTTGGCGATCGGTGAACTTGTCGAAGGTCGGCGGATAACGGTACTGATAGCTCATGTGCGTGCCGAGCAGGTGCACCACGATCAGCTTGCGCGGCGCGGTATCGGCCAATGCCTTGTTGAACGGTTCGATCACGTCGCCATCGTACTGGGCGGCATTCTGGTTGCGGTTGTTGTTCAAGTACACCTGCTCGTCGGCCTGCTGGGAGAAGGTCGTCAGCATGGTGTTGCGCTTGGTCATGGTCTGCTGGTTGGTGATCCAGAAGGTCTTGTAGCCGGCCTGTTTCATCATGCTCACCAGCGACGGCGTGCTCAGGTAGAGGTCCGGGTTTTCTTCGTCGGCGAAGGTCAACACCTGCTGCAGCGCTTCGATGGTGTACGGGCGCGGGGTGATGACATTGTCGAACACCGCGAGCTGGTCCTTGAGCTTGTCCAGTTCCGGCGTGGTTTCCCTCGGGTAGCCGTAGAGGCTCATGCGCTGGCGGTTGGTGGATTCACCGATGACCAGCACCAGCGTTGCGGGCTGGTTGGCCATGGTGTCCTTGAGGTTGCTCAGGGGCGCGATGGTGCTGGCGCTGTGAAGCATGCCTTGCATGTTCTCCAGCTGTTCAGTGTAGCGACGGTACGCCACGAGCATCTGCCACGGCACTGCCGGCTCGATGCGATCCTCGAATTTCTCCAGGCCGCGGGCGAGAGTGCCGGTGCGCAGGGTCTGCTTGATCAATGGATAACCCACCACGGCGACCATGATCACGGCGGCGGCGACCATGGCCTGGCCTCGCGGCAGATAAACCGGGCGCAAACGGGTCCAGAGGAAATAGCCCACCAATGTGTGGGCGAGGAATGCCGGCACCATCCACCAGGCAAAATACTGGGTCATGTATTCGCCCGCTTCGGCCACGTTCGATTCGAACATGATGAAGATGACGCTTTGGGAAAATTCCTGCTGATAAATGAAGAAATAGCCCAGGCTGGCCATGGAGCACGCCCACAGCACTACGCCGATCAGTGCGGCGAGCAGGCGAGTGCGGGTAGGGAAGAGCAGCATCGGCGCCAGCCACAGGGCACTCATCACGAAGGCCTGGCGAAAGCCGGTGAAGCCGGAGGTGTCGCTCAGCAGGATGAGTAATTGGGTGATGCCGGAAAAATACCAGAAGAATAGAAACAGCCAGCCGAGCCCGGCCCAGTCGAAACCTTTCGCAGTCGTTTTGCTGCGTTTGAACACACTCATCAAGCGCTCCAGCCCTCATCGACGAAGCTTCTGGCACCGGATTGGTGCTCATGCATTCGACGAAACAATTAAGTGCGCGGGAGTATTAAGGGGAGGATGTGAAAACTTTGTGAGTTTTTTGGTTACGAATTGCTTGTGGCGAGGAGCTTTTTGAAGTGACACCGGCTTGCCCGGTGTCACTTCAACTGCCTTGCCTCCGTGACAGGTGGGTTCAGCGAGCCAAAGCCTGGCCCTGGTAGGGAAGCTGTGCGTGTTGCAACTGCAAGCGCAACTGCGTCACTTCATCAAGCAGCAGATCACGCTCTTCTTTCAGCAGGCGTAATTCGTCGCGACGAATGGTCACGTAAAGGGTTTGGGGAGGACGTGCGGTAACGACTGGGCCCATTGCTCACCTCGCAAATGGCGTACATCAACTAGAGAGATGTCGCCAGTTTTTTGGTCGACACCTCTTTATCGGCGCCGATTCTGAATACTTTTGCTCGTGAATGGAACTTTTTTATTTTTCATGGTCGCCGTGTCTTCGGCCGGTTTTTGAACGTTATCCTTTGTGATCGGGCGATTTACCCGGAAACTATGCCGCAATGCTCTGGACTAACCTCCACAAGTCGTTTGAGCTAAACCTTTGACACACCTTTATTTGTAGTAGGGAGCATCAGCACATGCAACTCGGGATCATTGGACTGGGCCGCATGGGCGGCAATATTGCGCGGCGCCTGATGCTCAATGGGCACACCACCGTCGTGTATGACCGCAATGCCGCTTTCGTCGAAAACCTGAGCCAGGAAGGCGCAACGGGTGTCGCGGACCTGCCAGCGTTGGTCGCCGGCCTGGAGACGCCACGGGCCGTCTGGGTCATGTTGCCAGCCGGCGCGCCTACGGAAGACACCATCAACGCGTTGAGCGCGCTGCTCGAGCCGGGCGACGTGATCATTGACGGCGGGAACACGTATTACAAGGACGACATCCGTCGGGCCCAGGCCCTGTCGGAAAAAGGCCTGAGCTACATCGACGTCGGTACGTCCGGGGGCGTCTGGGGGCTTGAGCGCGGCTACTGCATGATGATCGGCGGGGATGCCGATGTTGTCCGGCGCCTGGATCCGTTGTTTGCCAGCCTGGCGCCGGGCATGGGCGATATCCCACGCACCCGCGACCGCAAGTCCGACGACGATCGCGCCGAGCGCGGCTACATTCACGCGGGTCCGGCCGGCGCCGGGCATTTTGTGAAGATGATCCATAACGGCATCGAGTACGGAATGATGCAGGCCTTCGCCGAAGGCTTCGATATCCTCAAGACCAAGTCCAGCGAAAGCCTGCCGCCCGAGCAGCGTTTCGACCTGAACGTCGCCGATATCGCTGAAGTCTGGCGACGCGGCAGCGTGGTTTCGTCCTGGCTGCTGGACCTGACCGCGGATGCGCTGGCCAGCGATCCGAAACTGGATGGTTTCTCCGGCGAAGTCGCTGACAGCGGGGAAGGGCGCTGGACCATCGAAGCGGCCATCGAACAAGCGGTGCCGGTGCCAGTGCTGTCCAGTTCGCTGTTCGCGCGGTTCCGCTCTCGTCAGCAGGCCACGTATGGCGACAAGATGTTGTCGGCCATGCGCTTCGGCTTCGGCGGCCACGTGGAGGCGCCGAAAAAATGACGTCGATCGGCAGGAAATCCAAGGCAGAACCCGCGCCGCCGACCACGTTGTTCCTGTTCGGTGCCCATGGAGACCTGGTCAAGCGCTTGCTCATGCCGGCCCTTTACCACCTCAGTCGCGACGGACTGCTGGGAGATGGCCTGCAGATCATCGGTGTCGACCACAACGCTATCAGCGATGTGGATTTTGCGAAAAAACTCGAGGATTTCATCCGTAACGAGGCGCAGGTCAAGGGCGGCGATCCTGATCGGGCGCTCGATCCCGCGCTGTGGGCCAAATTGGCCCAGGGCATCGGTTACGTTCAGGGTGATTTTCTCGACGACAGTACCTATGAAACGCTGGCGGCAAAAATCGCCGCCAGCGGCACCGGCAACGCGGTCTTCTACCTGGCGACCGCGCCACGCTTTTTCAGTGAAGTGGTTCGCCGCCTTGGCGCGGCCGGGCTGCTTCAGGAGCAGGATGACGCCTTCCGCCGCGTGGTGATCGAGAAGCCGTTCGGCTCCGACCTGCAAACCGCCGAGGCGCTCAACGCCTGCCTGCTCAAGGTGATGAGCGAGAAACAGATCTATCGGATCGACCATTACCTGGGCAAGGAGACGGTGCAGAACATTCTGGTCAGCCGTTTCTCCAACAGCCTGTTCGAGGCGTTCTGGAACAATCACTACATCGACCACGTGCAGATTACCGCCGCCGAAACCGTTGGCGTGGAAACCCGCGGCAGCTTTTATGAGCACACCGGGGCCCTGCGGGACATGGTGCCCAACCACTTGTTCCAGCTTCTGGCGATGGTGGCGATGGAACCACCGGCGGCGTTTGGCGCTGACGCGGTGCGTGGCGAGAAGGCCAAGGTGGTCGGGGCGATCCGCCCCTGGTCGGTGGAGCAGGCCCGCGCCAATTCGGTTCGTGGCCAGTACACGGCGGGGGAAGTCGGCGGCAATGCGGTCAAAGGCTACCGCGAGGAAACTAACGTCGCGGCCGACAGCAGCACCGAAACCTACGTCGCCCTCAAGGTCATGATCGATAACTGGCGTTGGGTCGGCGTGCCGTTTTACCTGCGCACCGGCAAGCGCATGAGCGTGCGCGACACGGAAATCGTCATCTGCTTCAAGCCGGCGCCTTACGCGCAGTTTCGCGACACCGAAGTCGACGAATTGCAACCTACGTACCTGAGAATCCAGATCCAGCCCAACGAAGGCATGTGGTTCGACCTGCTGGCCAAGCGGCCCGGGCCGGCCCTCGACATGGCCAACATTGAATTGGGCTTTGCCTATAAGGATTTCTTCGAAATGCAGCCGTCAACGGGTTACGAAACCCTGATCTACGATTGCCTGACGGGCGACCAGACATTGTTCCAGCGTGCCGACAACATCGAAAACGGCTGGCGCGCGGTGCAGCCGTTCCTCGATGCCTGGCGGGAAGACGCAACGGTCCAGCCGTACCAGGCCGGTGAGGATGGCCCGGCGGCCGCCGACGAATTGCTGACTCGCGATGGTCGCGTCTGGCATGGCCTCGGATGAGTGACCAGGTGAAACGCCCCATCCGCTTTTTGCTCAGTGACATGGACGGTACGTTGCTGCTGCCCGATCACAGTCTCAACCAGCGCACCATCCAAGCCGTTCGTTCGTTGCGCGAGGCTGGCGTGCTGTTCAGCCTTGCCACCGGGCGTCCCCCACGAGCCATGTTGCAGCAGATCGAAGCCCTGGGTGTCGACCTGCCCACGGCGGCGTTCAACGGCGGCACGCTGGTGCACCCGGACGGGACCTTCCTGGCTGTTCACTACTTACCGCCCGAGGCGGCACTGACCACGTTGGCGCTGTACGCCGATCAGCCCGGCATCGAAGTGTGGGTGTTTGCCGACGGCGACTGGCTGGTGCGCGACGCCAACGGTCCGATGGTGCCGGTTGAAACCCGCGGCCTGGGGTATCCGCCGGTGGAAGTGGAGAGTTTCGAGCCTTACCTTGAGCGCATCGACAAGATCGTTGCGACCAGCGCCAACACGGATCTGCTGGTGGAACTTGAGGCGCGCCTGCATCCGCTGCTCAAGGGCCAGGCCCAGGTGTCGCGTTCGCAACCGATCTACCTGGATGTAACGGCGATGAAGGCGAACAAGGGCGAGGCACTGTCGACCCTGGCGGAGTTCCTGGGCGTGCCGCTGGAGCAGACCGCCGCCATGGGGGACGGTGGCAACGATCCGGCGATGTTCCATCGCGCGGGACTGTCGATTGCAATGGGACAGGCGGAAGAGGCGATCAAGCGCCAGGCGGATGTCGTTACCGCAGCCAACACCGAGGACGGTGCGGCATTGGCGATCGAGCGGTACATCTTGCCGCGGTAGGCCGCCATATATTGTTGTGGCGAGGGGATTTATCCCCGCTGGGCTGCGTAGCAGCCCCTAACAGTGAACTCAATCTTTTTGACATACCGAGTTGGCTGGTTTGGGGGCCGCTACGCGGCCCAGCGGGGATAAATCCCCTCGCCACCGAGAGTCACGCCTCTTCAGGAATGGCGTTAAAGCCAGTAAGTCACCGCATACCAGCCCAGGCCACCCATCACCACGGTATAAGGCATCGCCATCCAGACCATGCGGCCATAGGACAGGCGAACCAGCGGGGCAATGGCCGACGTCAGCAGGAACAGGAAAGCCGCCTGGCCGTTGGGCGTGGCGACGCTGGGCAGGTTGGTGCCGGTGTTGATGGCGACCGCCAGGGTCTCGAAGTGTTCCTGGGTCATGTTGCCGGCGACAAAGGCTTGCTTCACTTCGGTGATATAGATCGTCGCGACGAAGACGTTATCGCTGATGGCCGACAACAGGCCGTTGGCGATGAACAGCATGCCAGGTTGCTGGTCGGCCGGCAGGGCCAATACCCATTGGATCAATGGCGAGAACAGGTGTTGGTCGTGAATGACCGCGACCACCGCGAAGAACACCACCAGCAACGCTGTAAAGGGCATGGCGTCCTTGAACGCGCTACCGAGCCGGTGCTCGTCGGTGATACCGGTGAATGCGGTGATCAGCACGATCACTGTCAGGCCGATCAGCCCGACTTCGGCCAGGTGCAGGGCCAGGGCCACGATCAAGATCAGCGCGGCGATACCCTGGACGATGAGGGCAGCACGCTGGCGTGCGGTGCGCTCACGGTTGTCTTCCTCGGCATAATCGGCTAATACCGCCCGGACATTATCTGGCAGCAGCGTGCCGTAGCCGAACCAGCGCAGTTTCTCCAGCGCCACGCAGGTCACCAGCCCGGCGACGAGCACGGGTAGCGACACTGGCGCGACCTTGATGAAGAAGTCGACGAAGTGCCAGCCCATTTCATGGCCGATCAGCAGGTTCTGCGGCTCGCCCACCAAGGTGCATACGCCGCCCAACGCGGTGCCCACGGCGCCATGCATCAGCAGGCTGCGCAGGAAGGCCCGGAACTGTTCCAGGTCCTGATGGTGCAATGATGGCAGGTCATGGTCTTCATCGACGCTGCTGTCCTGGCGCGGGTCATTGCCCGAGGCCACGCGGTGGTACACCGCATAGAAACCCACCGCGGCGCTGATAATCACCGCCGTCACGGTCAGCGCATCGAGGAATGCCGACAGGAACGCCGAGAGGAAGCAGAACATCAAGGCCAATACCGCCTTGGACCGCACACCCAACAGCAGGCGCGAGAACAGGAACAGCAGCAGGTCCTTCATGAAGTAGATACCGGCCACCATGAACATCAACAACAGGATGACCGGGAAGTTGTGGACCAGTTCGTCGTATAGCGCTTTTGGCGTGGTCATGCCCAGCGCCACGGCTTGCAGGACCAACAGTCCGCCAGGCATCAGCGGGTAGCATTTCAAGGCCATGGCCAGCGTGAAAATGAACTCCAGGACCAGCATCCAACCGGCGACGACCGGGCCCAGCGTAAAGAACGCCAGCGCATTGAGAATCAGGAAAACGATGACGCACGCTTTGTACCAGCGTGGAGAATGCCCCAGGAAGTTGTGCGCAAAAGCTTGAGCCATTTGACCGGACATTGGCTGCTCCTTTTAATTAGAAGCGCGCAACTTGCCGTAAGCCATGAGGAATATCAAGCGTAGGACTTGTTACCGCTAGCCGAAAGGATCGGAAATCAGGCGCTGTACCGCGTCAACACGGCCCTGGAGGTGCCTTGTAACGAATGTCCACCCACCAGTATTTTTCCGTCGGCCTGCACGGCCACGGCCGTCGCGGTATCGAGGCTGTAGCCCAGTCGAGTGCGCAGCCAACCCTGGCCCTGGCCGAACGCCGGATCAAGATTACCGTCCGGCAGGTGTCGAGCCAGAATGAAATCGGCCTCGATGCCGCCGATGGTTGCGCCGGCCGTCACGATTTTTCCATCTGCCTGCATCTGCGCGGCCGTCCACTGGCTGGCATGGTTGCCGATTGCCAGGAGGCGGCATTGGCCGCCGTGGTTGTCCGGCGTCGGCTGGCCGTCCTTGGGAATGCACGCTGACAGACAATGCATGGGGTCGCGACTGCCGCCAAAAGCATGCAGATCGCCGACGGCGTTTTGCACGACCTGGCTGACCATCACGCTGCGCCCCTGGGCCGTGAAGGACAGGAAACCGCCGTCGCCGAAGCGCTCGTCGAGTTGGCCGCTGGCGTCGTAGCGAGCCATCAGGCCGCGCTGGGGCCAATCGATGGCTCCGCCTACGACGATGTGGCCGTCGGCCTGCAGGGCCAGGCAGCTCAGCCAGCTGTTTTTCAGCAGTCGCCGAACCATCACGAAACCACGATGGTTGAACGAGTCATCCAGTGAGCCGTCCGGCAATAATCGAATCAACACGCCAACGTGATCGGACGTCTGGAAGTGATGGTTGGCCAGGATGAATATCCTGCCATCGGCTTGCACGCGCATGTCACAGGCTTCGACCCCAGGTACGCCAGGCGGTAGCCAAGGATCGCGCATGCCCTGGGACAGGTTGCCGCAAAGTCGCACGACTTGTCGCCCGGCATCGCCAAAACCATGGACGGCGTGACCGTGGGGATCGAACAGCGCCAGGGCAGGGAGGGTATTGTCGGCGCTTTCGTAATGCAGGCCGGATAGCAGGATATTGCCGTCGGGCAGCTCGGTGACCTTGCCTGCGGTGGCTTCGCAACCCGGTGCAAACGCGTCGACCACGTAGCCGTTGATGCCAAAGTCCCTGTCGATCATGCCGTTCGGGGTAAGCCGGGCAAGACCGAAGCGACTGCCCTGGGCGGTCATGACCCGCGCCGCCAATAGAATGCGGCCGGCATGGTCAACGGCCAATCCGGTGGTGAGCGTCGAGGTATTCCCTGGAAAACGAACCCAGGCTTTACCGCCGTCGGCAAAGCCTGTGTCGAGGTGCCCGGCCTGAGCCCGGCGTATCGGGAGTGCAAATGCGGATTGAACGGGCATGCGTGGCTCTCCTTGCGCATCGACCGGCCTGGATAATGAGGCGGCGTTGCCTGAGAGCAATATTCAATCCTTGAAACAGACAGTGCACAACTGTCAGGTTCTACAGGCACGAAGACTATTCGTGCCTAAACAATGGCTTTGCAATCCAATGCCAAGCCGGCAAATAAACAACCGGCTTGTCAGGGCATTATTCAGGCATGGACCAGGATTGCAGTTTGTAGCCTTCCTGGCTCAATTCGGCACGGGCCTGTTTCAACAGGTCGGCCAGTTGAGCAGGATCGGTATAAGCGCTGCTGGGAATCTGAGTCCGGCCAATATGCGTATTGGTGCGGTCGATGACGGTCAGGCTAAGTTCGCCGTTACCGTCTTGTGGGGCCCAGGCCACGCATTGGAAAGGACGGAATGCGCGGTCGGCAATCAAAAGAGCTTCGTTGATACGGAGCGGGGCGTTCATGGCGTTATCTCTCAAGGGTGCCCAATCAAATGATGTGCCGTCGGTTGGGCGGACCGTGCGGCGGGTTACTTGTACTGATGTCCCGAACCCGGGAGCAGGTCACACAATTGATGAATAAATTTCGATTTTCTTTCAGACCCGGCTTTTGGCCTTTTGTTTGAAAGGGTGGTGAAAGATTCCAGGTTCCAAGAACTAACGAAACGCTGCCTTATAACCGCTTCACGATCTTCTTGATAACTAATCGATACAAGCAAGTGTCAACTTCTTGCTACTGTTACATGCAGGTTCGCCAAACGCCTGTTTCTAATCATATTTCCTTATTTTTGGCGCCAAGGATCAGTCATGATCGAAGCCAGTGCGTTGCGTCGTTTGCTCGTGGTCGATCCTTGCGATGATTGTCATCGCCTGATGCCGGGGCTGCGTGCCATCGGCTGGAATGTCGACAGTTGTTCCCTGGAGCACGCCAGCGACCGAAGCTGCGACGTTGGCCTCTTGCGGTTGCAGCCTTTTCATCTGGAGCGCCCCGAAGCGGTCAAGGAATTGATCAGCCGCAGCGGCGCGGAATGGATCGCCGTGCTGAACCAGGAAGTGCTGCGCCTGAAAAACGTCGGCGATTTCGTCTGTGAATGGTTTTTTGACTTCCACACGTTGCCCTTCGATGTTTCCCGGGTCCAAGTGACGTTGGGCCGAGCCTTTGGCATGGCGCGGCTGAGGGGGCAGGGCTCGGTTCACATCGACCAGCCGGAACATGAATTGCTGGGTGACAGCAAACCGATCCGCGAGCTGCGCAAACTGTTGAGCAAACTGGCGCCCGCCGAGTCACCGGTGCTGATCCGTGGCGAGAGCGGTACCGGCAAGGAATTGGTGGCGCGCACCCTGCATTGCCAATCGCAACGGCGCAACAAGCCGTTTATCGCGATCAATTGCGGCGCGATACCCGAGCATTTGATCCAGTCCGAGCTGTTCGGCCATGAGAAGGGGGCCTTTACCGGCGCCCACCAACGCAAGATCGGACGGATCGAAGCGGCCCACGGCGGCACGTTGTTCCTCGACGAAATCGGCGACCTGCCGCTGGAGCTGCAGGCCAACCTGCTGCGGTTCCTCCAGGAAAAACACATCGAGCGCGTGGGTGGCAGCCAGCCGATTGCGGTTGATGTGCGAGTGCTCGCGGCAACCCATGTGGACCTGGAAGCGGCGATCGAACACAAGCGTTTTCGCGAAGACCTTTATTACCGCTTGAACGTCTTGCAGGTGGTGATGGCTCCGTTGCGAGAGCGTCACGGGGATTTGTCGATGCTGGCCAGTCATTTCGCGCATTTCTATAGCCATGAAACCGGCCGGCGGCCGCGCAGCTTCAGTGAAGACGCCTTGGTGGCGATGGGGATGCATGACTGGCCCGGTAACGTCCGCGAACTGGCCAACCGCGTTCGTCGCGGCTTGGTGCTGGCGGAGGGGCGGCAGATCGAAGCCCGGGATCTTGGCCTGGCGAGCCACCAGGGCGTCGCCGCACCGATGGGCACCCTGGAAGACTACAAGACCCGCGCCGAGCGCCAGGCCCTGAGCGATGTACTCAACCGCCACAGCGACAACCTGAGTGTCGCCGCCCGGGTGCTGGGCGTGTCGCGGCCGACCTTCTATCGGTTGTTGCACAAGCATCAGATTCGCTGATTCAACGCGGCGCAAAACCTGTGGGAGCGAGCTTGCTCGCGATGGCGGCCTGCCAGTCAACATCAAAGTTAGCTGAGAGGACCTCATCGCGAGCAAGCTCGCTCCCACAAGGGAGGGGCATCAGAAGTAATACGGGAATTTCAGGCTAAACGTGAAATCCGGCGCATCGTCCGTCAGCCCGATGGACAGGTTGGGCACGATGGTCAGGTTGTCGCTGGCAGCCAGCGTCATGCCGATGTTGAAGTAGCCGGCATTGGCATCGCTGGAGACCACCGATTCCCAGTCCCCGCCGTCCTGCTTGAGCTTGCTTTTCTTCTGGACCAGATCGGACACCGAGAACGACATGCTCATCTTTTCGTTCAAGGCAAAGGCGATACCCGCGCCGATCTGGAAGCTGTCGCCGATCCGCACCTTACCCGGTACCTTCTGGTTGACCGTGGAACTGATGTCGTCAAACGACTCCTCGAAGTTGTGGGTGTAGGACAGGCTGCCGAACAGCACCGCCGGATCGTAGGTCTTGACCAGCGAAATCCCCGGCGTGATCGACCAGACGCCGTTGCCAGTAGGCAGGTCCTCCGGCACGAACAAGTTGGTGTTGGCCTGGGATTGGCGCAGCTTGATGCCGAACGGGTCCTTGCCGGTGGGCGCCTTGACGCGCAGGGTCACGACAGCGTCCGGGCTGCTGACCGATTCGTCCATGAACTTGTAGGCGATGCCGAAATTGACGTCGCCGATGGTCGGGTCGCGAGTCACGGTTTCTTCGCTGGTGACCCCGGCCGCGCCTTGGTTGGCGCCGCCGGATTGATAGGTGGACTCGCGATAGACCACCGGCACGTTGAGGTCGAACTGCCAGCGATTGTCAAAGTTGTAGCGACCGGTGAGGTCCAAGGTCCAGGTGTCGGCCTTGATCCGATCCAGGTTGATGTTGCCGAGGAAAATCGAATCCAGGGCCAGGAAACCGTTGAGGATCAGTTGCCGCGTGTCGTAGCGCGAATAGGTCACGCCGGTTTCGAAGCTGAATTTGCCGCCGCCGAAAAAGCCGCTGGCCTCGTCATACAGGTTGGAAACGCTTTGCGCCGGTTGCGAATCGTCGGCCAGGGATTGCCCGTAGCCGCTGCCTCCCGCCGTTGCCCCGCCATTGCCGGCGACACCCTGGTTGCCTTTCAGGTCGGCCGGCGATTTGGCCAGGCGCTTGGGTTGTGGGGCGGCGGGTTGATCTTCTACCTGGCGGACGCGCTGTTCGAGTACCGCCAGGGCTTTTTGCTGGACCTCGTAACGTTGCCTGAGTTCGAGAAGTTCTTGTTTCAGTGCCTCGATGTCGCCATCGGGGGCTGCTTGCAGCAAAGTGGCCGGGAACAACGTGCTTAAACACATCACAGCGCGCAACGATACGGATCGATACATGAAATATGCCGTCCCTAGTTTGCCCAATGATCGGAGATCAGCGTAGATCAATATCCGAGATTTCGAAGGCCACGCAGCTGCGTCAGGTTGCAGTCCAAGGCCCCGGCGCTGGGGCCATTATTGTTCAGCACCACGTTGAGCTGGGTCATGTTGTTGACCAGGTTGCTGTTGCCCAGCAGGCGGGTGTTCTGCAACAAGCCACCCTGGGCCACCTGTTGCAAGGTGCTGCCCTGGTTGTGGCTGGCCTGGATCGCCATTTGCACGCCGCTGCCGGTGGCGGTGACCGCGACGCTGCCGGCGGCGTTGCTGCCGCTGATGGTCTGGCCCTTGGTCAGCAATTGGCCTTGGGATGGCGCCAGGGCAGGTGCCTGGCTGCTTTCCTTCACATTGATGCTGACGTTGTTGTAGGCGCTGTTGCCATCGCCCGCGGCTCGCACGCTCTGGGTCACGCCTTGGCCTGAGCCAAGGCCGGCACCGCCGGTAATCGTGCCGCTGCCCTGTTCCGGGGTGCTGCCGTTACCGGTTTGCTTGATGGTCGAGACGTAGAACTGCGGTTTGACCGTTGTGGACTGGATCTGCATGGAACTGGACGCGCCGATCACGTCGCCACTGGCATTGCGCCAGGTGCTGCTCATGACGATGCCAAAGCTGATGACCCTTCCGGGCATGACGTAGCGACCGCGCAGCTCGGCGAGCTCCTGGTCCTTGACTTCGATGGGTTTGAAACCGGCGTGGGCGAGACCCGACGTCGTTGCGGCCAGGCAGGCCAGCGTGAGCCAGTATGAGCGTTTCATGTGTTGCTCCCGGAGCATCCTGCTCCTTTTGTATTTTATTGGCAGTTGTACGGCGCTTAGAAAAAGTCGCTTTGGATGAAGCCGAAATCCATCAATTCCGCGTCCTTGACCGGGTTGAACCCGTCCAGTTTGTTTCGTGCCGTCAGCGGTTGCGGCGGGCTGCGCAAGGCGTTGGTCTTGTCGTAACCAGGGCCGACGATGGCAAAGACGATGCCGTTCCAGCCTTTGGCGAACTCATCATGGGCGTAGCGCTTGTGCCCAAGCACCGGGTCGGCGACGTAGACCCATTGCCTGTCGGCCCGCTGCAAGACCACAAAGTGCTTGTAGCCGCGGATTTCCATCAGGACCACGACCGGGATCGTTACCGCTTCGAGTTTTTCCGGCGGTATCCGATAGCCACGGGCGCGCATGCCGATGGTTTCCACGTAGCGCTTCATGTCCAGCATGGAAAAGCCCTGGGTGCGGACCAGGTCCTGGTCGGCGTTGACCAGCATGCCCTTGATGACGTGCTCTTCATCGACGTCAAGCCAGTAGGCCTGGCGCAACACAGTGGCCAGCGCGGCGGCGCCGCAACTGAAATCGGTTTTCTGTTCGACGATGTCGCTGAACTTGCGCTCGCGCACGCTTTGCACGGGTTTGTAGATGAGCATGCCGCCAGGCAGGGCGGCGACGGGCATCTGTGCGGCCTCGGTCGCGCAGGCAAAGCAAAAGAGCAGGCAAAGGGCAGTCGCACGCATGATCGATACGCCTGATGGACATCCGGGAAAAAAGCCCCTTTTTCCAGCAGCACCCTTCATCTAAAGCATTGAAATGAGTCCGTGGCGAGGGAGCTTGCTCCCGCTGGGCTGCGGAGCGGCTCCAAGATTTTGCGGTTGCTGCGCAACCGAGCGGGAGCAAGCTCCCTCGCCACAAGATTCATCCAAACCCTAGGGGAACAGCATTACTGTTGCCGGGGCTTCGTTTCATGCGCGTCTACATGCAAGCCTTGCAGCCGGCCGCAATCGACAGCGAGTTGCTTTGCTGGTTGCCCACGCCCGCCGACACGTTGGCGCCGCCGTTACCGGAGAAGCCGTTCATGGAGTTGGTCATGGTGGCGTTGTTGTAGACAGGGTTTTTCCAACCGTCGCGAGTCAACACTTGCTGGGTATTGCTACCGGCCAGTTCGAACGTGCCTGCGACGGAGATCTTGTCGCCATCATGGCCGCCGCCGTAGCCACCTTTGTCACCCCAGCCACCTTCTTCTTTGATGGTGCCTTTGGCCTTGAAGGAGCCCGAAGCTTCATAGGTGTTGGTAAGGGTGTCGGTCTTGTAGTTCTTCACGCCTTTATTGTCCACGACGAGACCGGTGGAGGACTGGTCAGCCGAAGCCGAGGCCTGGGCGACACGGCCGCCCGACACGGCAATGGCCAGGTTGTTTTTCTGCTGGTTGAAGTTGCCGGCGGTCACGTTGATGCCGATGTTGCCGGAGCCGTTGTTGCCCGCGCTGGTCAGCGAGGCGTTGTTTTGCGTGGAGTTGTTGTTCACATGGTTGTTGTTATTGACTTGCGTGGCGCTGGAAGCGGCGACAGCCGAACCGAAGATGAAGCTCTCGTCGGCGGTGGCCAGTGCGGCGGCGTTGTCTTGCTGGTTGCCGTCGCCAGCGGCGATGTTGGCGCCCATGTTGCCGTTGCTGCCGTTGAGCGAGTCAGTGGCTTCGGCGGTATTGCGGGTTGCCTGGTTGGTCACTACGTTGCCGTCGCTGTTCTGCTCATCCAGCACCGTGGCCCCAGCGCCGGCACTGATGGAGAGCAATTGTTCCAGCGTCGGCCCTTTGGGACCATGGTTGCCATGGCCATTGCCATGACCGTTGTTGTCGTTTCCTCCAGCCTGTGCAGCCATTGCCATGACAGCGGCGAGAGCGAAAACCAATGGTTTGAGCGCCATTGTAGGTTTCATGGTGTTTCTCCTTGCGTGTCGTTGGTTAAGTGTTGGTACTTTCTTATGTACTGCGCTTATGTGCTGCGCCGGGTCAGTCAGCGACCCGGATGCTCAGGGTGTTAGCCATGCGGTTCCCCACCCCGGCACTCTGGTTCACCTGGATCACCCCTCGGCTGCCGGTGAAGGCCTGGTCGCTGGTAGCGACCTGGCGACTGCCGGTTGGGGTGTCAGTTGTTCCGGAGTTCGGTACCAGCGCCACGTTCTGCTGGGAAAGGGCGCTGTCATCCATGCTCTGCGGGCGGGCACTGATGCCCACGCGCATGACATTGGCCATCTGGTTATTGGCGCCGGCGGACTGGTTGACGCCCAGCACACCGTTACCGTTGGTGAATGAGCTGCCGCCGATGCGCGCGCTGGCGTTCAGCGCCGGGCTGGCCGGTGTGTCGAGGCGTTGGCGCACGACGGTGGTCGCCTGGGCGTCGGTGCCGATGGCGATCGCACGGGTGTTGGTCTGCTGGGTCTGGTCGCCAGCCGCCTGGTTGAGGTTGAAGTTGCCGGTGTAGCGGCTGCCGGAATTCTGCAGGTCGGCGTGGCTGCTCACTGCCACGCCTGGATCGGCGAGTGCGGCGGATGAGCCGAGCAGGGCGATCATGAGCCAGGTCGGGTTCATCTCACTGGCCTCCCGCCAGCCGACCCAATGGGGCCAGGCCGGAACTCAGCGAGCGGTTGATCGTGCCGGAAATCGCGCCGCCGCTACCGCCGCCGTGGCCGGCACCCATGCCGGGCATGCCGTTGGGGTTGGTCACGACGTTGAGGCCTTGGACGCCGGTGTTCGGGTTGACCGTGTTACGGATCGTCGAGCCGCTGGCCACGCTGGCGAATTCGCCGTCGCTCAGCTCGGTGCTGGCGGTCGCCTGGTTGATCCGATCGGACGGATTGGCATTGACGGTGGTCGGGTAGGGGTCTTTGCCGCCATTTCGACCGATATGAACGGGTTGCACGTCACGGTTGAGTACGATGACGCCGTTGCCCTCGGCCTGCGCCGGCACACTGAGCGTCGCGCTGGCGGCGCAGCCGATCAACAACAGACAGATCAACCTTCCGTTGAATGTCCCCATGACATCGATTCCTTCTTCACTGGACGCTGGCCCTAGTCAGCGTTGCGAAGAGGAAGAGCAGGTGTTGTGCCGTGTTTTGAAAAGTCTTTGGATTCAACCGTTTGCAAGTAATGGCAAATGTCTGGCGCGCAACCTGTTTCATTCCTGAGACTGGGTTTGCGGCCCACGACACGCCGCCCGCCGTCGTATGGCTCTGGATCCAGGCTTGGGAAGAGGGTGTTTCAGTGACTTGACAGTCAGGCCGGTGATGACGTGAAGCGGCGTTGGATCCGGCTTTCGCGTGTGCTTGCTGTTTCAGCGATGTAACAACTCAAGCCTGGAGTAGCCGGGAAACGGCCGCAAACACCTGATCACGACGTTGGGCCCAATCACCTTCGATCTTGACGAAAGGTTGCCGCTGGCGAACCAGCCAGCCTTCGATGGCTTCGAAAAAAGCCACGCGTTCGGCTAGCGCTGGCTGACAACGCAAGCCATCACTGACCCATTCGACCTGCTCGGGACTGAGCAACAGGTGCAAGTCGTAATGACGCGCCAGCAAGGCCGGTTCGAGCCAGCTCGGGCAGTCGCCAAACAAGGTCTGGCTCCAGAGAATATTGCTCAGCAGGTGAGTGTCGAGAATCAGCAGCGCTGGCTGCCGGGCGCGGGCCGCGTCTTCCCGGGCCAGTTGCCCGGTGGCGATGTCGGTGATGTCGGCCAGGCAGGTGTCGCGCTGGGTCTGTTCCATGAAGTCGCGCACGTACTCATCCACTCGCAGGCCGCCAAAGTGGGCCTGCAATTGCGCCGCCAGCCAGCTCTTGCCACTGGACTCCGGGCCGGTCAGCACCACCACCTTCATACGCGCAACGCCGGGTCGGCGCGCCATTCCCGCCAGCCTTGCACTGCCAGCAGGGTAAACAGTGCATAGAGCGCGGCGGTCAGGTACAGGCCTTTGTAGATGAACAAACCCACGAAAATCACATCCAGGACGATCCACAACGGCCAGCATTGCACGCGTTTCTGTGCCATCCACCACTGGGCAACCAGACTGAACCCGGTGAGCGCGGCGTCGAGCCAGGGTTGCGCGGCGTCGGTCCAATGGGCCATTGCCGCGCCCAGCGCCAGGCTGCCAGCCGCACCGATGGCCAGGCCGAGCACCACCGACGGGCCTTCCAGGCGCGTCACCTGTCGCCCGTCGTGGTTGCGCCCGGCGCGGGTCCACTGCCACCAGCCATATAGCTGCAGGACGGCGTAGACGACCTGCAGCAACATGTCGGAATACAACTTCACGTCGAAGAAAATCCAGGTGTAAAGCAGCACCATGACCAGGCCGATCGGCCAGCACCAGGGGTTCTGCTTGACGGTCAGCCAGACAGCGATCACGCCGAGGGCTGCGGCAAACAGTTCAAGCCCGGACATGGCGGTTCCTTGGAGGAGTTGAGGAGGGCGGGGATTGTAAACGCTATGGGGCGCGGAGCTCCAACTTCAATGCTGAATGCACTGGCGCTATCGCGAGCAAGGGGGATGAAAGTGGACAACGAACCTGAAGTCAGCGCCGAATCAATGTGGGAGCGAGCCTGCTCGCGAAAGCGGAACTTCAGCTTGCCTCCATGCTGAATGTTCCACCGTCTTCGCGAGCAGGCTCGCTCCCACAGGGTGTTTCTTCCAGAGGTGCTTCTCAGACCCGGAATTGCTTGAGCAAGCCGTTCAGCTGTTCGCTGAGGTCCTTCAGGCGCGCGCTGGCCAGGCTCGATTGCTCGGCAGCCACGGCGGTGCTGTGGGAGAGCCCGGCGGCCTGGGTGACGTTCTGGTTGATGTCTTCCACCACGTGGGCCTGCTGCAGGGTGGCGCTGGCGATGGAGGCATTCAGGCTGTTGAGATTGCGCAGGGCCTGGCCGATGGCATTGAGGCTGGCGCCTGCAAGTCCGGCCTGCTCGATGGTCAATTGCGAAGCGCGGCTGCTGTCGCTGATGACCTTTACTGCCGCTTCGGAGTGGTTTTGCAGGCGTTCGATCATGGCCTGGATTTCGGCGGTGGATTTTTGCGTGCGCTGGGCCAGCAGGCGCACTTCATCGGCCACCACGGCAAAGCCGCGACCCTGTTCGCCAGCACGGGCGGCTTCGATCGCCGCGTTGAGCGCCAGCAGGTTGGTCTGCTCGGCGATAGAGCGGATCACTTCCAGCACGCTGCCAATCTGGGTGCTTTCACTGGCCAGGGTGCGGATCACCTCCACGGCCTGGTCGATGGTCTGGGACAGCCGGTCGATCTGTTGCAGGCTGCCGTCGATATTGACCTGGCCCTGCTGGGCCTGGGACTCGGCGTCGCGCATCTCGCTGGCCGCGTGTTCGGCGTTTTTCGCCACGTCCTGCACGCCGTAGGTCACTTCGTTGATGGCGGTTGCCACCAGCTCCATTTGCTGCGATTGCTGCTGGCTGCGCTGCTGGGCCTGGGCGGCGTCGTTGCCCAATTCGCTGGACGATTGGCCCAAGGCGCTGGCGGAGGTCTGCAACTGGCTCACCACTTGCCGCAGCTTGGCGGTGAACGCGTTGAAGTGTCGCGCCAGTTGCGTCACTTCGTCCTGGCCGTGGGTATCCAGGGTTCTGGTCAGGTCGCTCTCGCCGCTGGCGATATTGGCCATGGCGTTGACGGTTTCTTGAAGCGGGCGGACGATGCTGCGCACGATCAGCGTCAGCAGCAGGCCCATGACCAAGGTGATCGCCAAGCCGATCAACGACGCCTTGATCAACTGGGATTGAAATTCTGCCTGGACGTCATCCACGTACACCCCGGAACCGATGATCCAGCCCCAGGGTTCGAACAATTTGACGTAGGACGTCTTGCCGACCGGCGCTTCGGCGCCCGGTTTGGGCCAGAGATAATTGATCATGCCAGCGCCCTTGGCCTTGGCGATGGCCACCATTTCGTTGAACAGCGCGTAACCGTTCGGGTCGCGGATGGCAGAAAGATTCTGGCCTTCGAGTTTCGGGTTGGTCGGGTGCATGACCATGACCGGCGTCAGGTCGTTGATCCAGAAGTAATCGCTCTGGTCATAGCGCAGTCCCCGCACCGCGCTGAGGGCTTGCTTTTGCGCCGCGTCGCGGGTCAGGGTGCCTGCGGTTTCCAAGCCATGGTAGTAGTTCAACACACCACTGGCGGTCTGGACCACGTGTTGGGTCTTCTGCACCTTGGCCTGATACAGGTCCGTGTGGATCTGCTTGAGCATAAACGCGCCCAGCGTGAACAACATCACGATGGCCACGACCAGGATGAGCCACAAGCGTCGGCTGATCGATACACTGCGCAAGCTATTCATTCGCTGTCACTCCGGTTCTTATTCTTGTCATTAACGACGGCCGGCACTTTAACGCTCGGCGGCCCTGCTGAATTGACCTGGGTCATGACGCGGCAGCGTTATCAGGGCTTGTCTGATAGGATTTCGGCCCCGCAGCGCAAAACCTGAGTCGGTTCTGCTTTTTCATTGGTTTTTTTTGCAAGGTCGCGGTTATCGTGCAGCCGCTGCGTGCACCTGCATGACGTTTAAATAGTGATGAGGCCTGAACAGACAGGCGTTTTTGGGGGAAGAATGGATTTGTGGACGGCCTTTTCGGCATTGATTCTTGGCGTGGTTGAGGGGCTGACGGAGTTCCTGCCGATTTCCAGCACGGGGCACCAGATCGTCGTTGCCGACCTGCTCGAGTTCGGGGGCGAGCGTTCGATGGCTTTCAACATCATCATCCAGCTCGGCGCGATCCTCGCGGTGGTCTGGGAGTTTCGGCGCAAGATCTTCGATGTGGTGCTGGGCCTGCCGACGCAACCCGGTGCCCGTCGGTTTACCGCCAACCTGCTGATTGCCTTCTTTCCGGCGGTGATCTTGGGCGTGCTGCTCGCCGACTGGATCCACCATTACTTGTTCAACCCGATTACCGTCGCGACCGCGCTGGTGCTGGGTGGGTTCGTGATGCTCTGGGCCGAACGGCGCCAGCATCAGGTCCACGCCGAAACCGTGGATGACATGACGTGGAAGGATGCCCTGAAAGTCGGCCTGGCCCAGTGCATCGCGATGATTCCCGGCACCTCCCGCTCCGGGGCAACCATCATCGGCGGCCTGTTGTTCGGCTTGTCGCGCAAGACCGCCACCGAGTTCTCGTTCTTCCTGGCGATGCCGACCATGGTCGGTGCGGCAGTCTACTCGGGCTACAAATACCGCGAACTGTTCGTTCCGGCGGATTTCCCGGTGTTTGCCATTGGCTTCATCACCGCGTTCATCTTCGCCATGATCGCCGTCAAAGGCTTGTTGCGGTTTATCGCCAGCCACAGCTATGCGGTATTTGCCTGGTATCGGATCGCGTTTGGCCTGTTGATCCTGGCGACCTGGCAGTTTGGCTGGGTGGACTGGTCAGCGGCCAAGCCATGACCGAATCGGCCAGGCGCGCCGCGCATAAAACCGGCGGAGCCGTGCAGAACCTGCGGTTCAAATTGGCAGTTTTCGCGCTGCTGTGCGCGTTGCCGTTGACGGGGTCGCTTTTGCTCGGGCTGCAAGGCGAGTCCTGGGTGCCGATGGTCGCCTATGGCAGCGTCAGCCTGGTGGCATTCCTGCTCTACTGGAGCGACAAGCGCAAGGCGCGGGCGGACGCCTGGCGCACGCCGGAAAACGTATTGCACGCCGTCGAACTGGCCGGCGGCTGGCCCGGCGCGTTGCTGGCGCAACAGGTGTTTCGCCACAAGACCCGCAAGGTGTCGTTCCAGGTGGTGTTCTGGTTCATCGTGCTGTTGCACCAGGGATTCTGGGTCGACCAGTTGTTCCTGGGCGGGCATCTGTTGGCGTTGTTCTAGCCGCCACGCATCCCTTGTGGGAGCGAGCTTGCTCGCGATTGCGGTCTTCAATCCAATATTGATACTGGTTGGGCTGACCTCATCGCGAGCAAGCTCGCTCCCACAGTAGGTCGGTTGTACCCGCCAGCCACCGCTACAGCAACAACCCAACCTGCGTACGCTTCGGCAATTTGCTCACCACCAGTTGATGGGAGCGCTGCAGCAACCCGCGCAATTCATCATCGCCCAGCGGGTAGGGCACGTTCATGATGATCCACTGTGCCCGGGCCAGATAAGGCGCCGGGTGGATGCCTGGCCGGTCGCAATGACCGAGGAACAGGTCCTTGTCGACCTTGAACGCCAACGAATCGCTGCGCAGCCCCTGCAGGGCGAACATCTTGTTTCCGGCGATGGAAAACACCCGCACGCCACCCCATTTGTAATCCTCCCTGGCCCCTGGCAAGCCCAGGCAAAACTGTGCGACATCCTCTTCGCTCAAACTCATATCGTTTTGTCTCCACATTGTTCGAACGCCGCCACCAGGTGATCGATCCAGGCGCGCACCGCCGGCAGCATACCGCGCCGGTGAGGATAAACCGCCTGCAACCAGCCATCGGGCGATGACCAGCCGGGCAGCAGCTCCACCAACCTGCCATCCTGCAGTTCTTCTTCGCAATACATGCTGGGCAGCAACGTGAAGCCCAGGCCGGCGAGGGCGCAGGCGCGGCGCACGATGAAATCGTCGATGCCCAGGCGCGCTTCCAGGGCCAGATCGACATTTTGCCCCGTGCTGTCGAGCAGGCGCAGATGGACCAGCCGATCGGCCTCCAGCGCGCCCAACACCGGCAGTTGCCTCAGGTCGTCCGGGGTTTCGATCCGCCGTCCCTGGGTGAAGGCCGGGCTGGCGACCATCATCAGCCTGGCCTGGCGCAAGCGTCGCGTCATCAGCAACGGGTCTTCGTCGCCAAGATCGCGCACGCGCAAGGCCACGTCGATGCCTTCGCCGATCAAATCCACCCGCCGGTTCAGCAGGGTCATCTCCAATTGCACCTGGGGAAACTTCGCCAGGAAGGTTTCGATGATCGACGGCAAGAACTGATGCGCCAGCCCCACGGGGCTCGACACCCGCAACCGCCCGCGGGGTTCGCTGGACATGCTCGCCACTGCCTCGTCGGCCATTTCCGCTTCGAGCAACATCGCCTGGCAATGACGCAGGTAGCGTTCGCCGACGGCGGTGAGCTTCAACTGGCGCGTCGTGCGTTGCAGCAGGCGGGCACCGAGGCGTTCCTCCAACTCGGCGATGCGCCGCGACAGCCGGGACTTCGGGATACCCAGCAAGCGCCCGGCAGCCGCGAAGCCATCGGCTTCGACCACCTTGGCAAAGTAATACAGATCGTTGAGGTCTTGCATGTCCGGGCTCGATTGTCCTGTCAGTGGAACGAACTATCGCATTATTGCTGACTTATCGACCATTGGTTTCATCGATAGGATTGTTCTCAATTGATCGCCCAGCCGCGATCCTCACTTGGAGAGCACTCACATGAAACTGTTGCACATCGATTCGAGCATCCTCGGCGACAATTCCGCTTCGCGCCAATTGAGCCGTGAGCTGGTTCAAGCGTGGATAGCCGCCGAGCCGGACATTTCCGTCACCTACCGTGACCTGGCCGCCGACGCCATCAGCCACTTCTCCTCCCAGACACTGGTTGCCGCTGGCACCAGCGCCGAGCTGCGTGACGCCGCCCTCAAGCACGAAGCCGAGCTCAGTGAGTCGACCATGGCCGAATTCCTCGCGGCGGACGCCGTAGTGATCGCAGCGCCGATGTACAACTTCAGCATCCCAACGCAACTCAAGGCCTGGATCGACCGCATCGCCGTCGCGGGCAAGACGTTCCGCTACACCGAAGCCGGTCCTGAAGGCCTGTGTGGTGGCAAGAAGCTGCTGATTGTTTCCACCTCCGGCGGCTTGCACGCCGGCCAGCCGAGTGGCATCGGCCATGAGGAATACCTCAAGCTGGTCTTCGGTTTCCTCGGCATCACCGACATCGAATTCGTCCGCGCCGAGGGCCTGGCCTACGGTGATGACATGCGCGCCAAAGCCATGCATGAGGCCCAGTTGCAGATTGGCCAGCAGTTCGCCGCTGCGTAAGGCTTGCGTAAAAGCCCCAAGCATTACGGGCAACCTTCGCAAAACCCTGTATTCTCGTCGTCATTGGATGGCCGGGATGCAGGGTTTTCCTGCATTTGGCGTCGGTTTCTGGCGCAGGTTATGCACGGCCAATGTGCGAGCAGCGGGGCCTTCCCGCGCGCTGGTGAAGGTGGAAGATTCAAATGAAACGTCTTGGTGCAGCGTTGCTGCTTTGTCTGGCTACCAGTCTCGGTTCGGTGCACGCCGCGCCGGCGCCGCATCCGCATTGGAGCGCCGGTTTTCATGAGCTGAGCTTCCTCGATCCGCTGGATCAACAGCCGATGCACGCCATCGCGTTTTACCCCTCGACTGCCCGGGAGCAATCCAGCTCGCTGGGGGGCTATCAGATCGACGCGGCGCCGGAGGCCCAGATCGCCATCGGGCGGTTTCCGCTGTTGATGCTGTCCCACGGCAACACGGGCACGCCGCTGGCCCTGCATGACCTGGCCACGTCACTGGCTCGCAAGGGGTTCGTCGTGGTGGCGGTGATTCATCCCGGTGACAACGCCCAGGATCACAGCCGGCTCGGTACCTTGAGCAACTTGTACGGTCGGCCGATCCAGATTTCCGAGGCGATCACCGCGACATTGAATGACCCGATGCTTTCTCCCTTCGTGAATGCCGGCCAAGTCGGCGTCATCGGTTATTCGGCGGGTGGCGAAACCGCCTTGATCCTGTCCGGCGCCACGCCAGACCTCAATCGCCTGCGCCGCTACTGCCAGGAACGACCGGACGATCGCGACGCGTGCAATACCCAAGGTGAACTGGTTGCCGATCGTGATGACCTGTCCCCGGTGGCGGATCCCCGGGTTCGTGCATTGCTGCTGATGGCGCCGCTGAGCTTGAAGTTCGGGCGTCACACCCTGGCGGATGTGCATGTGCCTGTGCTGTTGTATAGCGGTGACGGCGACAAGCTGGTGGCGTTTGACAAGAATGCCGCCGCGCTGGCTCGCAAGCTCCCCACGGCGCCGGATTTCAAGACCTTGGCCGGGGCAGGGCACTTCGTATTCCTGGCGCCCTGCACCGACGAGCAGATCGCGGCGATGCCGGCGCTGTGCACCGATGCCGATGGCGTCGACCGCAAGGACATCCATCGCACCATGATCACCGAAGCCACTCGCTTTTTCAGCGACGCCCTCGGCAAGCCGACGCGGGCCGGCTTGAGGACGGCAGATCAATAATCGGCTTTTTCGGCCCGACGCCTCAGCAACAAGGCCAGTCCCAGGCCGACGACCGAAAGCAGTGCCGCAAAAAAGAAAATCGCGGGGTACCCCAGGTTCGACGCCACCGCGCCCATCAGTGGCCCGGCAATCGCCAATGCCAAGTCGAAAAACACCGCGTAGGCGCTCAATCCGGCACCCCGGCTGCTGTTGGGTACCTGCTTGATAGCCTCCACCCCCAGCGCCGGGTAGACCAGCGACAGCCCGAAACCCGCCAGTCCCGCGCCGATCAAGGCGAACGCGGTGGACGGCGCCAGCCACAGCAACACCAAGCCCAGGGTTTCGATGCTCATGCAGACAATCGCCGAGCTGAAACCGCCAAAGCGGGCGATGCTGGAAATGAACAACAGCCGCGACAGGATGAAGCAAATGCCGAAGACCGTCAGGCACCACGCCGCGCCGGTCCAGCCGCGGCTGACATAGAACAGCGTAATGAAGGTGGTGAGCGTGCCGTAGCCGATCGAGGCCAGGCACAGGCTCGTGCCGAACGGTGAGATGCGTCCGAACACCGCCCAGAACGGCAGGCGCTCGCCGCGCACGACCGGCACCGAGGGTTTGTTGCGAATCAGCAGCAGCGCCATGCCGGCCAACAATGACAAGGCGATGCCCAGGCTGGCGAAGCCGAGGCTGCCGACCATCACCACCCCCAGCGGCGCACCGATGGCGATGGCCCCGTAGGAAGCGATGCCGTTCCAGGAAATCGACCGGGCCGTGTGCTCCACGCCGACCTGGCCCATGCACCAACTGATCGTCCCTACGCCGATCAGGCCCTGGGCTACCCCGAGCAACAGACGACCGGCGATCAGGATCAGCAGGCTTGGCAGTGCGAAATCCTGCAGCAGTGTCGAGATCAATGTCAGCACGCCGCTGAGCAGAATCCCCAGCAAGCCATAGACGATGGCCCGCTTGGTGCCGACGCTGTCCGACAACCGCCCGGCCATGGGCCGGCTGAGCAGGGTGGCGAGGTACTGGGAACCGATGGTCAGCCCGGCGATGACCGCACTGAAGCCCAATTGCTCGTGGACATACCCGGGCAACACCGCAATCGGCAGGCCGATGCAGAGGAAGGCAATGAAGGTGTAGAAAACGATGGAGACGATCTGCAAGGTGATCGACAAGGAACTGGGAGCGGGCTGGGCTGTTGGCATGGGACTCGTTCGCGGGCAGCGGCAGGAGTGTTTCATCATGGCGTGTGACGGGAAGAAAAGGAAGCTGGCTAACGGTTTGCTTGTGTCATGGCCCTCGCCACAGGGGTATCCATGGATTCTGTGCTGTAGGAATGAAAAAGCCCCGTCACATGGACGGGGCTTTCACTTGCAGCTCGAAGCTTACAACTCGCGGCTGCTCTTAGAACATCACACCCTGGCTGCGCAGGTAGTCGTCATAAGTGCCGCTGAAGTCGACCACGCCGTCGGCGCTCAGCTCGATGATGCGGGTTGCCAGGGACGACACGAACTCGCGGTCGTGGCTGACGAAGATCAGCGTGCCCGGGTAGTTCTCCAGCGCCAGGTTCAGCGCTTCGATGGATTCCATGTCCAAGTGGTTGGTCGGTTCGTCCATCACCAGCACGTTCGGCTTTTGCAGGATCAGCTTGCCGAACAGCATGCGGCCCTGTTCACCACCGGAGATGACCTTGACCGACTTGAGGATCTCGTCGTTGGAAAACAGCATGCGGCCCAGGGTGCCGCGGATGATCTGTTCGCCCTGGGTCCACTGGCCCATCCAGTCGAACAGGCTGACATCGTCTTCGAAGTCGTGGGCGTGGTCCTGGGCGTAGTAGCCCAGCTCCGCGCTTTCGGTCCACTTGACCGAGCCAGCGTCCGGCGTCAGTTCGCCCATCAAGGTGCGCAGCAGGGTGGTCTTGCCGATGCCGTTCGGGCCGATGATTGCCACGCGCTCGCCGGCTTCGACGGTGAAGCTGAAGTTCTTGAACAGGGTCTTGCCGTCGAAGCCCTTGGACATGCGCTCGATGGTCACGGCCTGGCGGTGCAGCTTCTTGGTCTGTTCGAAGCGGATGAACGGGCTGACGCGGCTCGATGGCTTGACCTCGGCCAGCTGGATCTTGTCGATCTGCTTGGCGCGGGAGGTGGCCTGCTTGGCTTTCGAGGCGTTGGCCGAGAAGCGGCTGACGAACGTCTGCAGTTCGGCGATCTGGGCTTTCTTCTTGGCGTTGTCCGACAGCAGTTGCTCGCGGGACTGGGTGGCCGCGATCATGTACTCGTCGTAGTTGCCCGGGAACAGGCGCAGCTCACCGTAGTCCAGGTCGGCCATGTGGGTGCAGACGCTGTTCAGGAAGTGCCGGTCGTGGGAAATGATGATCATGGTGCTGTTACGCGCCGTGAGGATGTTTTCCAGCCAACGGATGGTGTTGATGTCCAGGTGGTTGGTCGGTTCGTCGAGCAACAGCACTTCCGGATTGGAGAACAAGGCCTGGGCGAGCAACACACGTAGCTTCCAGCCTGGCGCGACTTCGGTCATCGGACCGAAATGCTGTTCCAGGGGAATGCCCAGGCCCAGCAGCAGCTCACCGGCGCGGGATTCGGCGGTATAGCCGTCCATTTCGGCGAACTCGGTTTCCAGCTCGGCCACGGCCATGCCGTCTTCTTCGGTCATTTCCGGCAGCGAATAGATGCGGTCGCGCTCGGCCTTGACCTTCCACAGCTCTTCATGGCCCATGATCACGGTGTCGATCACGGTGAATTGCTCGTAGGCGAACTGGTCCTGGCGCAATTTACCCAGCCGTACGTTCGGCTCCAGCATCACCTGGCCGCCGGACGGTTCGAGGTCACCGCCGAGGATTTTCATGAAGGTCGACTTGCCGCAACCGTTGGCGCCGATCAGGCCGTAGCGGTTACCCGCGCCAAACTTGACAGAGACGTTTTCGAACAGTGGCTTGGCGCCAAACTGCATCGTGATGTTAGCTGTAGAGATCAAAGGTTTATCCTGCGGAACATTCAGAGTAGCTAAGGGTGCGGCAGTACCTGTTCAGTACCTGTTTGCGCCGATCCGCACCGCGCTAGAGGCTTCGCGGTCGCAAGCGCAAGGGTCCATCCGGCATAAGAGGACAGCAGCATACGGAGCGCCTGGCCCGAGTGCATATGCGCCGAAGTCGGGATTTCCGGCATCGGCCAAAGGGGGCGCGTGATATTTGGCGGCGATTGTACTGATCTGGGCGCGTTAACGATAGGGTGTTGCCCTGGCTAGACAGTTTTTCACAACTGA
The DNA here is from genome assembly GCF_016756915.1 of Pseudomonas sp. HB05. Taxonomy (NCBI): domain Bacteria; kingdom Pseudomonadati; phylum Pseudomonadota; class Gammaproteobacteria; order Pseudomonadales; family Pseudomonadaceae; genus Pseudomonas; species Pseudomonas sp. HB05. The sequence goes on along the minus strand of NZ_JAESPG010000011.1, from coordinate 73,581 downwards.
GGGATAACTTCAGGTTACAAACTGTGGCTAAAATGCCATCTCACTCGACGCCTCTCCCTTGCCGCTTGGCTGGCCTGGAGAAGTAGCCTCTTCACTTCTGGACCCAACCGATTCCGTGAAGCTCATCATCGTTGCGATCTATCTCCTCTCCATTGGCTATGTGCATCTGCGCGGACGCGTGCGGCACAAGCTCGGCCGTCAACTGAGCGACCACTCGTCCTTCCTCGCGCCGATCAATTGCCTGCTGTACTTGTGTTCCAAATGGCCGAACAAGCCGTTTTTGAATCCCGAGCAATTCCCGGACTTGAGCCCGCTGCAGGCGCATTGGGAAGAAATCCGCGCCGAAGGCCAGAGCCTGCTGCAGGCGGGGGCGATCAAGCGTTCCGACCAATATGACGATGTGGGTTTCAACTCGTTCTTCAAGACCGGCTGGAAGCGCTTCTACCTCAAGTGGTACGGCGACAGCCATCCGTCGGCCATGAAGCTGTGCCCGCGCACGACCGAACTGGTACAAGGCATCGGATCGATCAAGGCGGCGATGTTCGCCGAATTGCCGTCCGGCTCGAAACTGGTGCGCCATCGCGATCCGTATGCCGGGTCCTATCGCTACCACCTCGGCCTGCAGACGCCCAACGATGCCGGGTGCTACATCAATGTCGACGGCGAGACCTATCACTGGCGTGATGGCGAAGCGGTGGTGTTCGACGAGACGTTCATTCACTACGCCGAAAACACCACGCCGCAGAACCGCATCATCTTGTTCTGCGACGTGGAGCGGCCGATGAAATACCGTTGGGCCACGGCGTTCAACCGCTGGTTTAGCCGCACCGTCATGGCCGCCGCCGGCGCGCCGAATGATGCCGGCGACAAGACTGGCGGCCTGAACCGGGCATTTTCCCGGCTGTACAAGATTCGCCTGCAAGGCAAGGCGCTGAAGAAACGCAATCGCAAGCTGTATTACTTGCAGAAATGGGCGTTCTTTGGCGCGCTGCTGGCGATTTTCGTCTGGATCTGACGGATTCAGGGTTTTTCAGCCTCCAGCTGGTCCCACATCCTGGCGGTGATCCGCTGGCGATGGCTATAGCCTTCCCACGGATCGGCGCCCAGGCCCTTGGCCCGTTCCAGTGCAGTCTGGATATCCCATTGCTGGGCATTGCGCAGGTCTGCGAGCTCATCCCGGGCGATCGGCACCGACACCGGTAGCCCGGGCCTTGCGCGCACCGAATACGCGGCCACTGTACTGGCGCCGCGGGCGTTGCGCAGGTAGTCGACGAACACCTTGCCCACGCGGTTTTTCGGCCCCATGGTCGCGGTGATTCGTTGTGGCATCTGCCGGGTCAGGAATTGCGATATGGCCTTGGCGAAGGCCTTGGTGGTGTCCCATCCCTCGCTGCGGGCCAGCGGCACGATGATGTGCATGCCTTTGCCACCGCTGGTCTTGAGAAATCCTTGCAAACCCAGCTCGTCGAGGACCGACAAGGTCATGCGCGTCGCCTCCAGCATGGCGCTCCAGGGCAGTGACGGATCCGGGTCCAGGTCCAGGACAAACAGATCGGGCGCTTCGATCCGGTCATGGGTCGCCGTCCAGGTGTGCAACTCCACCGCGCCCATCTGCGCCGCGCCGACCAGGGCGTGGATACTGTCGATTTCCATCAACGGCGCATGGCCCGGGTCCAGGCGCGGATCCAGCTGTTTGATATGGGGGATTTCCAGGCGATCGGCATGTTTCTGGAAGAACAGCTCCTCGCCAATTCCTTCTGGTGCTCGCACCAGCGCAACCGGTCGCAACTTGAGGTGCGGCAGGATCCACGGAGCGATCTCCAGGTAATATTGCGCCAGCTCGGCTTTCTGCACGCCACTGACGCTATCGACCACGCGGTCGGGGTGGGTGATGACCACACCGTCGACTTTGGCGGTGTCGCCCTTGGTACGTCGCTTGGATTTGGGCGCCGCAGCTTTTATCGGCATGGGTTGCTCGCGGACCACGCGATTGGCCTGGCTGTCACCCGGCAGATCGAGGAACACCGCCTGGCGTATCAGGCCGTCGCCGGCCCACTCGGCGAATTCGACCTCGCACACCTGCGTCGGCTCGACCCAGTGCACACCGCGCCCCTGTGCGCCTTTGAGCGGCTGGTCCAGTGGTGAGGTCTGGCGTTCCTGGGCGCACAGTTGTTCATGCAGTTGCTTGAGCTGGGCCTGGCTGAAACCCGTGCCAACCCGGCCGGCATACGCCAGCCCCGACGGCCCGTTGACCGCCAGCAACAGCGCACCGAAACCGTTGCGCTTGCCCTGCGGGCGTGTGAACCCGACGATGACGAAGCATTGGCGCAGTCGACACTTGAGCTTGACCCAATCGGAGTTGCGTCCCGAGACATACGGGCTGCCCAGGCGTTTGCCGACCACGCTGTCGAGCGAGAGGGCTGAAGCGCTTTCGAAGATGTCATGTTGGCTGGCGGAAAACGCTTCGGAAAACCGCAGGCGCTTGCTGGCGTTGTTCTTCAACGCATTTTTCAGCGCGGCGCGGCGTTCTTCCAAAGGTTTTTCACGCAGATCGACACCGTTGAGAAATGGCGCGTCGAAGAGGAAGTACACCATGTCGACGCTACGACCGATCTCGAAGGCCTGGCGCAGGGCGGGGAAGTCGGAATGACCGGTGTCGTCGAGCAGGACCAGTTCGCCATCGAGCCAGCTGTCGCCCAGGTCCAGCTGCGTCAGGGCCTCGGCATGCAGCTTGAGGCGGTCGGTCCAGTCCGTGTGGTGGCGGTTGAACAGCCGGACCTCACCTTTTTCGATGCGCGCCAGAAGCCGATAACCGTGAAATTGCACTTCATAGCGCCATTCCCCGGCGGGTGGTTGTTCCACCGGCGTGGCCAGCTGCGGTGACAGGCGCTCCGGGAGCTGGCTCGTGTCTGCCTGCTTACCCCGTCGGGCGCGGCTGCGAGTCGTTGTGGCGTCCGCTTCCACGGCGGACAGACGGGCAGATTCACTCTCGGCCTTGGCCATGACAGATTCCCTTGTGTGACAGGCGCCCGGGGGTCAGCCCCGGGAGGCCTTGGTGGCTTTTTTAGCTGGAGCGGATTTGCGTGTTTTCGTCGATTTCGCCGCGGGTTTTTCGGCCGACTTGTCGGGCGCCTTGCCTTTGCCTCCCAGGCTGCGCTTGAGCAGCTCGGTAAGGTCGATGACGTCCGCGGTCTTGCGTTGTTCTTCGCCGGGGTCGGTTTCCACCGCTTCGAGCCGGCCTTCGGTGGCCTTTTTCTCCACCAGTTCCATGATCTTTTCCTGGAAGCTGTCGCGATATTCCTGCGGCTCCCAGTCGCCACTCATGTCTTCCACCAGGCGCTTGGCCATGTCCAGCTCGCCCTTGGCCAGCGTCGGGCTGGTGACTTCGTCGCCCAGTTCCAGGACGTCGAGCTCGCGCACCTCGGCGGGCCAGCGCAGCATCACCAGCACCAGGGCCGATTCCAGGGGCATGAGCGCCGCCAGGTGCTGGCGGGTATGCAACACTACATTTGCCAGGGCGACCTTGTTGGTCTTGAGCAGCGTCTCGCGCAGCAACGCATAGACCTTACCGCCACGCTTGTCAGGCGCCAGGAAGTAAGGTTTGTCGATGTTCTGCAGGGGAATTTTTTCGCTGTCGACGAAAGAGAAAATGTCGATGGTCTGGGTGGACTTGGGGTGGGCGGCGCGAATTTCCTCCTCGCTGATCAACACATACTGGCCTTTCTGGTATTCGACGCCCTTGACGATGTCGTCCTTGGTCACTTCCTTGCCCGTGGTCTTGTTGACGCGCTTATAGCCCACCGGGTCCATGGTGCGTTTGTCCAACCAGTCGAAATCCACCCCTTGGGAGGCCGTGGCCGACACCAGCGCCACGGGGATGTGGACCAGTCCGAAACTGATTGCGCCTTTCCAGATTGCCCGTGCCATGGTGCAGATTTCCTTACCGGTGAATGGTCTCTCTGGTGACACTGGGAGATTTGGAAAAGTTTCCATCCGGCGCCGGTTGGCTGCGGTTGGCGCCTGGGTTTGTCCAAAATCCGAGACGCTTGGTTACATCTTCGTCCGGACATTTCGCCTGACAACAGCGAACCTGCGGCGTAGCGTGCTTTCGATATATCGGTGCCGTATCCGTGAATCCGGGAGGTGTCCCATGAACAGGCTGATGTTCGCCATCGCAGGGTTATTGATGAGTACCGCCGTCCAGGCAACTACGCCTGGTCACGGTCCCGTGCTCCTGGCGCAGAACTTGCCGGGCAACAACAATCCCTACAACAGCCCGATTCGCCGGGCCAATCCCAACAGCATGCAGGGCACCCAGCCCAACGTGCCGACGCTACGTGACAATCCGACCGTGCCCGTTCCTCGGCCACCCACCTTGGAAAATGGCGGCATCGGCAATGGCTATCCGCGCTCCGGCCCGCCACCGGGCTCGCCGCGCCCCACCCTCGAATCACCGACGCCGCCCAGGAACCCGAACAATGGCAATCGCTGAGGCGCCGTCTGATCTACCCATCACCACAGAAGGAAGCGTGCATGTTGCGTAAAACCCTGATGACCACCCTTTGTGCAAGCGCTGTACTGGCCTTCGCCACAGCGGCTTCGGCCGCGCAGGTCCAGACATTCAAGAGTGAGGAAGGCACCGTCGAGGTCACCACCGTTGTCAGGGGGCTGGAACATCCCTGGTCGGTTGCGTTCCTGCCGGAGCAACAGGGCATGCTGGTAACGGAGCGCCCCGGCAACCTGCGTTGGGTTAGCGCCGAAGGGAAGTTGTCCGCGCCGTTGAGCGGCGTTCCCGAGGTCTGGGCCAAGGGGCAGGGCGGCTTGCTGGACGTGGTGCTGTCGCCGGACTTCAAGCAGGACCGCACGGTGTATTTGTCCTATGCCGAGGCCGGTGAGGACGGCAAGGCCGGCACTGCCGTTGGCCGGGGGCAGTTATCCAAGGACCTGAAGCGCCTGGACAACTTCGACGTGATCTTCCGCCAGCAACCCAAGCTTTCGACGGGCAACCACTTCGGTTCCCGCCTGGTATTCGACCGCGACGGCTACCTCTTCATCACCCTGGGGGAAAACAACGACCGGCCGACCGCCCAGGACCTGGACAAGCTGCAGGGCAAGATCGCGCGGATCTACCCCGACGGCAAGGTGCCGGACGACAACCCCTTCGTCGGCCAGAAAAATGTCCGCCCGGAGATCTGGTCGTACGGCTTGCGCAACCCTCAGGGCGCTGCGCTCAACCCGTGGAACGGAACGCTCTGGGAAAACGAGCATGGGCCCAAGGGCGGCGACGAGCTGAACATCATCGAACGCGGCAAGAACTATGGCTGGCCGCTGGCGACCCACGGCGACAACTATTCCGGCGCGCCGATTCCCGAGGCCCAGGGCAAGACCGTCGAAGGCACCGTCGGGCCGCACCATGTCTGGCAGGTGTCGCCGGGGCTCAGCGGCATGGCGTTCTACGACAGTGATCGATTCAAGCCTTGGCAACGCAATGCGTTCATCGGTGCGTTGGTGTCGCAGGACCTGATTCGGCTGGAGTTCGATGGCGACAAGGTCGTCCACCAAGAGCGCCTGCTGGGCGGGCTCAAGGAACGTATCCGCGATGTCCGCCAGGGACCGGATGGTTTCCTCTATGTGTTGACCGATGAGGAAGATGGCGCCCTTTACAAAGTCGGGCTGAAATAACCTCCAAGACTTCATCGGCCACAAAATGTGGGAGCGAGCTTGCTCGCGATAGCGGTGTGTCAGTTGATATCAATCTTGGCTGGCCCACAGCTATCGCGAGCAAGCTCGCTCCCACAGTTGTTGACGTGGCGCTACGCCCGGTTTAATTTCCAGCCATGACTTCCACCGTACTGCGCAGCCAGCCAAGCATTATTACCGCCATTCCTTATTTGGCGGGCTAGCTCACGAGTGCACCCAACCCGCCCTAGAGGCGGGTTTTTTCTTTCTGTCTCCTGGGCCTGATCCGAACCAGGAGACCACTATGACCCCCACCAGCGCCGAGCAAACCCTGCTGGAGCACTACGTCAAGAAGATACTCGCCGCTCCGGTCTACGAACTGGCGATCCCCACGCCATTGCAGGCAGCCCCGGCGTTGTCCCAAGCCTTGGGCAACCGGATCCTGCTCAAGCGGGAAGACCTGCAGCCAACGTTCTCCTTCAAGATTCGCGGGGCCTACAACAAGCTGGTGCAACTGACGCCAGAACAGCGTGCCCGAGGCGTTATCACCGCGTCGGCGGGCAATCATGCCCAGGGCGTGGCGTTGGCCGCACGGGAATTGGGCATCTCGGCCAGCATCGTCATGCCCCGGACCACACCGCAACTGAAGGTATCGGGCGTGCGCAGTCGAGGCGCCGAAGCGTTGCTGCACGGAGAGAGCTTCCCGTTCGCCCTGGCGTTTGCGTTGGACCTGGCTCGACAGACTGGGCGTGAGTTCATCTCGCCGTTTGACGATCCGGATGTCATCGCCGGCCAGGGAACCGTCGCGATGGAGATCCTGCGCCAGCATCCAGGCCAGTTGGACGCTGTTTTCGTGCCGGTGGGCGGCGGCGGGCTGATCGCGGGAGTGGCGGCGTATATCAAATATCTGCGTCCGGAAATCCGCATCATCGGCGTCGAGTCCGAACATTCCGCCTGCCTGCAGGCGGCGATGGCAGCCGGTAAGCGGGTGACGCTGCCGAGCGTGGGCACCTTCGCCGATGGCGTGGCGGTGGCGCAGATCGGCGAATATGGCTTCGATATCTGTCGTTTCTGTGTCGATGAGGTCATGACGGTCAGCGATGACGAGCTCTGCGCGGCGATCAGGGACATCTATGACGACACCCGCTCGATCACCGAGCCATCAGGCGCGTTGGCGGTGGCGGGGATCAAGCAATACGTGGCGCAAAGCGCAGCGTCAGGCCAGACGCTGGTGGGTATCAACTCGGGCGCCAACATCAATTTCGACACGCTGCGCCACGTGGTGGAGCGTGCTGGCGTGGCGGTTTCTTGAGAATGTGCGGGGCATCATGATTTTTTTTGAAGCAGGCGACGAACGCACAGGTGTGCAATCGAAATAGTGGCTAGTCTGAGCAATCAGGCAGGCCGGGCCAGTTGCACTTTGCATGGATAAAACGCCGCTTGCGTGCAAATTGCATGACCGTCTCGCTTGATGTTTTTGCTAAGTAATTGATTTGCAACAGTGTCGATGTATCGAGGTAAGGGCATATTTTTTGCGAGTTGATTCGAGAGTTCGAATAACGAGCTTTAACAACACAACAACGCCAAGATGAACGAACGGCACGGCATTCGTAGTCCTGTCCGCAGGGAAGAATCGGACGAAAATTCCGCCGTCGTGAACATAAGTTGGCTGCCTCAACAGGAGAGAGTTGCCATGTTTTTATCTGCCCTCGAAATGCGAAACATCATTGAAAGCAGCTTGCTGCCCAAGCGCTCGCAATGCACGTTGTCCCCGGATCTTTCCATGACGATCAAGATTTACGACGATCACGAAACCGACCGCGTAGCGCTGATCAAAAGTGATATCGATGCCACCAAGCTGACAGGCTGCCGGGCCATCAACGATCTGATTGCCGAGCTGCGTACAGAGCTGGACCATGGCAATAGCGGCGGCAACTACTTCCAGCAACAGCACCGGATGAGCGGCCGTTAATTACGTTCCTTCCTGAACCTGACGCCGGGATCGATGAGTTCGAGCCCAGCGTCCGGTTTCGATCCGCTTAGTTCAATTGTTCGCGATAGGGCAGGTCAGGCCCATTCCTCCCACATGTCAACGCCGCGGCACCCATGGCGAACGCCAGCATGCTGTCGATGTGTTCCCGTTCCAGCGAATTCACTGCTTCCACTGAATCCAGATTGTGCTCCGTGAGCCAGGCGATCAACGCCGCCTGGAAGGTATCTCCCGCGCCCACCGTATCGGCGATGGTCACTGGGCAGGCGGGCAGGGACCATACGCCATGCTGACGGCTGAACGCCGTCGCGCCCTGGCCGCCACGGGTCAGGAACACCAACTGGCAACGGTGCTCCAGCCATCCATCGATCACCTCCTGCGGGTCCCGGTCGGGATACAGCAGGTTCAGGTCTTCGTCACTGACTTTGATCAGGTCGGCGTAGCGCACCAACGTCGCGATCCGCGAGCGCCACAGCTCGATATCCGGTTGCGGGTTGAGCCGCACGTTGGGGTCCAGGCTGATCAGGCGCTTGCCGCTTTCCCGTTGCACGAGCGCCAGCAGCGTGTCGGCCACCGGTTGCACCACCAGGGAAAACGAGCCGACATGCAGGCCGCGCACCTCGGGACCTAGCGCCGGCAGATGTGCCAGGCTCAGTTGTCGGTCGGCGCAGCCTTCGCCACGAAAGCTGTAGTGCGGCGAACCATTGGCCCCGACGGCGACCATGGCCAAGGTCGTTGGCGCGTCGAAATCGTGGGCAAATTGTGTGTTGACGCCTTCATTGACGAGCACTTGCTGCAAGCGACGCCCCAGATAGTCCGTGGAAAGCCCGGTAAATAGCGCCGACTCGACCCCCAGCCGACGCAACCCCACCGCCACGTTGAACGGCGAGCCACCCGCGATCGCCTTGTAATTCACTTGCGACGCTGGCGCTCCAGCATCGTTTGCGCTGAAAAAATCAAACAGCGCCTCACCACACACCAAATACATAATTGCCTGCTCTCAAAGGGTTGCGACGTGTTGCCGGTAACGTTCGTAGGCGTGTTGCGACGCCGTGACATGTTCGGTGACGGGCCGGGTTTCGCTGGCCGGATCGAGCTTGACGCAGCGCTGGCACAACTCAGCCAGGGATTCTTGCGCATTGCCATGACACCACGCCGCCTGGATCGCGCCGCCGAGGGCGGCCGCCTCGCTCTGCTCGGTGCAGATGACCGTGGTGTCCATGATGTCGGCGACGATCTGCCGCCATACCGCACTCTTCGAGCCACCGCCGATCAGGCGGATGCTCTCGGCCTTGAGCCCGTTGGCGCGTAGCAGGTCGAGGCCATAGCGCAGGCCGAAGGTCGTGCCCTCGACGACTGCGCGGCACAGATTGGCCCGGGTCAGGTTGGTGGTCGTCAGGCCCAGGAGGCTGCCGGTGGCATGGGGCAGGGCGGGGACGCGCTCGCCATTGAGAAATGGCAGCATGCAGACGCCCTCGGCGCCGATCGGTGCCTGGGTCACCAGGGTGTTGAAGCTATCGATATCCAATTCCAGCAGCTCGCGCACGGCCCCGGTGGCATTGGTCAGGTTCATGGTGCAGATCAGCGGCAACCAGCCGCCGCTCGAAGAACAGAACGTTGCCACCGACGCCTGCGGGCTGACGGTGGGATCCGCTGCATAGGCATACACGGTGCCGGAGGAGCCGAGGCTCATGGTGATGACGCCGGGCTGGATGTTGCCGGTGCCGATGGCGCCCATCATGTTGTCACCGCCACCGCTGGACACCACGGCTTCGGGGTTGAGGCCCAGGTGCGTGGCGATTTCGGGCAGGATCCTGCCGACAGGCTGGTGAGCCTCGATCAGTTCGGGCAGCGCCGATTGCAGCCGGCCGCTGGGGTCGATATGCCGTAGCAGTTCCATGTCCCATTGGCGGGTGCGCACGTTGAAATAGCCGGTGCCCGAGGCGTCGCCGTATTCGCTGCAATGGCGGCCGGTGAGCCAGTAATTGAGGTAATCGTGGGGCAACAGGACGCTGGCGATACGGTCGAAAATTTGCGGATGCTGCTCTTGGGTCCACAGCAGTTTGGACACGGTGTAGCCGGGCGCGATGACCACGCCGAGGCGTTCAAGGGCGCCGCCTTCGCCGCCGAGGTGCGCCAACAGACGGTCGTTTTCCGCCGTGGTCTCGGTGTCGCACCACAACTTGGCCGGGCGCAGCACCTCGCCTTGGTCATCCAGCAGCACCAGCCCGTGCTGTTGGCCGGACACCCCGATGCCAAGGATCGCGTTTCCATCGACCCCGGCGGCATTCAAGGCCTGATGAGTCGCCTGGGTGAAAGCGTCGAGCCACTGCTGGGTGTCCTGTTCACGGCGACCGTTGGCACCGCTGATCATGCTGTGGCCAGCGGCGCCCTGGCCGAGTACCTCGCCGCTGATCGCATCGAGGATCAGCGCCTTGGTGCCTTGGGTGCCGCAGTCGATACCCAGGAACAATTGTTGGTTTGCCATGGAAATCCTCGGGTCAAAAGAGCAAAACACAGAACCTGCGGTTAACGGCTTTACCTGTGGCGAGGGAGCAAGCTCCCTCGCCACAAAAGCGGATCGCGTCGAGATCAGTTTGTGTCAGCCAGCACTCGCTCAAGCGTTCTCGTCACCCCATGCTCGCGCAAGCTGTTGCAGCACCACTCGAAGGCTGCCACGAATTCGGGTGAACGGGGAATCGCCGTGCCAAAAATTTCTTCCACGTCCAGCATCCGCTGGGTCACCAGCACATCGTCGGCCACCAGCGCCTGGCAGAACGCCGCCCGTGGGTCGGGAATCGAATAGGTTGTGCCATTTTCATCCACGCCCTTCAGGTACACGGCCCAGGCCGCGACGACCAGTGCGGCACGGCGGGTCTCGCCCCCGTCGGCAATCAGCCGATTGATCGTCGGTACGGTGAATTTCGGGAATTTCGACGAACCGTCCGAACAGACCCGTTCCAGCTGGTCGGCGATGGCCTGGTTCGAGAAGCGCTCCACCAGGGTGTCCTTGTATTCCGTCAGGTCGATGCCGGGCACGGGCGCCAGTTGCGGCGTGACATCCAGGTCCATGTAGGCGCGGATATAGCGCACGAACAGCGGGTCATTCATGGTTTCGTGGACGAAGCGATAGCCCTTGAGGAAGCCCAGGTAGGTCAGGGCGAGGTGGCTGCCGTTGAGCAGCTTGATCTTCATCTCTTCATAGGGCGATACGTCGTCGGTGAACTGCACGCCGACTTTCTCCCAGGCCGGGCGACCGTTGACGAACTTGTCTTCCAATACCCACTGCACGAACGGTTCGCAGACCACCGGCCAAGCGTCATCGACGCCGTGCTCGTCATGCAATTGCAGACGATGGGCGCTGCTGGTCATCGGGGTGATGCGATCGACCATGGCGTTGGGAAAACCCACGTTCTGGCCGATCCATTGCTGCAACCCAGGGTCGCGCAACGCGGCAAAGGCGAGCAGTGCCTTGCGCGCGACGGCGCCGTTGTGGGGCAGGTTGTCGCAAGACATCAGGGTGAACGCCGGGATGCCCGCCGCGCGACGCTTGGCCAGGGCGGCGCAAAGAAAGCCGAACACGGTTTTCGGTTCGTCGGGGTGGCTCAGGTCGTGCTGGATCTGCGGCAGATGGGCCATGAACTCGCCGTTGCTGTCGTCGATGCAATAGCCACCCTCGGTGATGGTCAGCGAGACGATGCGAATCTGCGGGTCGGCCAGTTTGTCGATCAGCGCCTGGGCGCCGTCTTCGGCCAGCAGCATGTCGGTGATGGCGCCGATCACGCGGACTTCGGTGTCGTCGGTGTCGCCCAATTCATACAGGGTGAACAGGTAGTCCTGGCCGGCCAGGTCATCCCGGGCGCGGCGATCTTCGGCGCGCAGGCCTACGCCGCAAATGGCCCAGTCGAGACCTTCTCCAGTGTTCATCAGCGCATCGGTGTAGTACGCCTGGTGCGCCCGGTGGAAACCGCCGACGCCGATGTGGGCGATGCCTTGGCGACGGTCGCCCAGGTTGTAGGCGGGCAGGACGACCTCGGCGTTGAGGTTGTGCAGGTTCTGTCGGTTGAGTTTCATCGCAAAAAATCTCGGCAATCAGGCGGCGGCGCGCAGCGCGCGGGAAACCGCAACGCCCTCGGCATCGAATAAGTGGCAGTGTTCGGCGTCCAGGTGCAGGTCCAGTTGCTCGCCGAAACGGCTCGCCAGGTCGCCACGCACCCGCATGGTCAAGGCTTCGCCGGACGCGGTGACGACGTGGCAGAAGGTGTCGCTGCCCAGGCGCTCGCTGACATCGGCGGTGACGCGTAGCGTGCAGTCGCCCGGCTGGGCCAGGTTCAGGTGTTCAGGGCGGATGCCGAGGGTCACGGCACCGCCAACGCTCAGGTTGGCGCCACTGCGCGGCAGGTTGATGCGCGTGCCGGCATCCAGCAGCACTTCACAACCCTGGCTGTCCAGAGCAGTGACCTTGCCCTTGAGAAAACCCATCTTCGGCGTGCCGAGGAACCCGGCGACGAACAGATTGGCGGGCTGGTGGTACAGCTCCAGCGGCGAGCCGACCTGTTCGATGCGCCCGCCGTTGAGCACCACTACCTTGTCGGCCAGGGTCATGGCTTCGACCTGGTCGTGGGTCACGTAGATCATCGTCGCTTGCAGTTCCTTGTGCAGGCGCGCCAGTTCCAGGCGCATCTGCACCCGCAGGGCGGCGTCGAGGTTGGACAACGGCTCGTCGAACAGGAAAATCTTCGGATTGCGCACGATGGCCCGGCCGATCGCCACGCGCTGGCGCTGACCACCTGACAGTTGCTTGGGCTTGCGCTCCAGCATCGGCCCCAGTTCGAGGATGCGCGCCGCTTCGTTGACCTTCTTCTCGACGTCGGCCTTGGGCACGCCGGCCAGATCGAGGGCGAAGGACATGTTCTTGCGCACGCTCATGTGCGGGTACAAGGCGTAGGTCTGGAACACCATCGCCAGGTCGCGCTTGGCCGGGCTGACTTCGGTGATGTCGCGGCCGTCCAGTTCGATGGTGCCGTCGCTGACCTCTTCCAGGCCGGCAATCAGCCGCAGCAACGTGGACTTGCCGCAGCCCGATGGGCCGACAAAGACCACGAATTCACGGTCGTTCACCTCAAGGTCGATGCCCTTGATGATGGAAAATCCTTCGAAGCCTTTTTGCAGATTCTTGATTTTCAGGTTGGCCATGATGATGGGCCTCCACTTCTGATAATGGTATAGGGCGCGTTACTTCACCGCGCCGAAGGACAAACCGCGCACCAGCTGTTTCTGGCTGATCCAGCCGAAAATCAGGATCGGCGCGCAGGCCAGGGTCGAGACGGCGGACAACTTGGCCCAGAACAAACCTTCCGGGCTGGAATACGAGGCGATCAACGCCGTCAGCGGCGCGGCCTTGGAGGAGGTGAGGTTCAGCGACCAGAACGCCTCGTTCCAGCACAGGATCAGCGAAAGCAACACGGTGGAGGCCAGGCCGCCCTTGGCAATCGGCAGCAGCACGCGGACCATTTCCTGCCACAGGGTGGCACCGTCCAGGCGCGCAGCTTCGAGGATGTCGCGCGGGATGTCCTTGAAGTAGGTGTAAATCATCCAGACCACGATCGGCAGGTTGATCAGCGTGTAGATGATGATCAGCGCAATCCGGGTGTCCAGCAGGCCAAACTGCTTGGCGAGCAAGTAGATCGGCATCAGCACGCCCACCGGTGGCAGCATCTTGGTGGAGAGCATCCACAGCAGGGTGCCTTTGGTGCGCTGGGTTTCATAGAACGCCATGGAGTAGGCCGCCGGCACCGCGATCAGCAGGCAAAGGGCGGTGGCGCTGAAGGAAATCACCACCGAGTTCCAGGCGAAGCTGAAGTAGTTGCTGCGCTCGTTGATGTGCAGGTAGTTCTCCAGCGTCGGCGCGAAAATGAACTGCGGCGGCGTGGCGAAGGCGTCGATTTCGGTCTTGAAACTGGTCAGCACCATCCAGAAGATCGGAAAGAAGATCACGATCGCGATGGCCCAAGCCAGCGTGCCCAACAGCAGGCTTTGCAGGCGACGGGATTGTTGAAGAGTCATGGCGACGGCCTCAATGCTTGTCGGTGAGGTTTTTGCCGATCATCCGGACCAGGATGATGGCAGCGATGTTGGCGATCACCACGGCGATCAGGCCACCGGCCGACGCCATGCCGACGTCGAACTGCACCAGCGCCTGGTTGTAGATCAAGTAGGCGAGGTTAGTGGAGGCGTAGCCGGGGCCGCCGTTGGTGGTGGTGAAGATTTCGGCGAACACCGACAGCAGGAAAATGGTCTCGATCATCACCACCACGGCAATCGGGCGGGCCAGGTGCGGCAGGGTCAGGTGCCAGAAAATCGCTATGGGGCCGGCACCGTCGAGGCGGGCGGCTTCTTTCTGTTCCTGGTCGAGAGACTGCATGGCGGTCATCAGGATCAGGATCGCGAACGGCAGCCATTGCCACGACACGATGATAATGATCGACAGCAGCGGGTAATGGGCCAGCCAGTCCACCGGCTGCGCACCGAAGAGCTTCCACACCGAGGCGAGGATCCCGGAGACCGGATGGAAAATCAGGTTTTTCCAGATCAGCGCGCCGACGGTTGGCATGATGAAGAACGGCGAGATCAGCAGCACACGGACGATGCCGCGACCGAAGAATTCACTGGCTTCCAGCAGCGCACTGATCAGTACGCCGAGGACGATGCTGATCAACAGCACGCTGCCCACCAGCAGCAACGTATTGGTGGCGCCGGGCATGAACCCCGAGTCGGTCAGGAAATAAGTGAAGTTCTCCAGCCCGACGAATTCGTTTTCGCCGGGATAGAGCAGGTTGTAGCGGATCATCGAGAAATAGACGGTCATGCCCAGCGGCACGATCATCCACAGCAGCAACAAGGCGACCGAAGGGCTGACCAGGAACCAGCCGGGGTTGGCCAGGCGGATCTTGCGGGCTGGCGGGGCTATTTCGATGGGGGCTTTGACTGTCGTTGTTGAAGTATTCATGGCATTGAACCGATTTAGACAGGCCTACGAAAATCCACTGTGGGAGCGAGCTTGCTCGCGATGGCGGAGCGTCAGGCAACAAAAATGTTGATTGTGCCGAACTCATCGCGAGCAAGCTCGCTCCCACATAAAGGCGAAAAGCGGATTACTTGGGATACCCAGCGCGCTTCATCTCGCGTTCAGTGGTGGACTGCGCGGCGGTCAAGGCCTGGTCCACGGTCTGCTGGCCGGTCAGCGCGCCCGAGAAGAACTTGCCCACCTGGGTGCCGATGGCCTGGAACTCGGGGATGGTCACCAACTGGATGCCGATGTAGGGCACGGGCTTGAGGGTCGGGGCTTTCGGGTCAGCAACTTTCAACGATTCCAGCGTCACCTTGGCAAACGGTGCGGCCTTCATGTATTCGTCGCTGTAGGTCGAGGTGCGGGTACCCGGTGGGACGTTGGCAATGCCGTCGGTCTTGGCGACCAACTGACCGTACTCCTTGGACGTTGCCCAAGTGGTGAAGACCTTGGCCGCATCCTTGGCTTTGGAGCTGGTCGGAATTGCCAGGGACCAGGAGTACATCCACGAGGTGCCCTTGTCGGTTTTCTCGTGGGGCGCGAAGGTGAACCCAACGTGATCGGCCACCTTGCTCTGGGTCTTGTCGGTCACGAACGAACCGGCGACGCTGGCATCGACCCAGACCGCGCACTTGCCGCTGTTGAACAGCGCCAAGTTCTCGTTGAAACCGTTGCTGGACGCGCCCGGCGGGCCGGATTTCTTCATGTTGTCGACGTAGAAGTTCAGCGCATCCTTCCACTCGGGTCCATTGAACTGCGGCTGCCACTTCTCATCGAACCAGCGCGCACCAAAGCCGTTGGCGAGGGTGGTGATCAGCGCCATGTTCTCGCCCCAACCGGCCTTGCCTCGCAGGCACAAGCCGTATTGCTCCTTGGATTTGTCGGTGAGTTTTTCTGCGAACTCACCGATCTGGCTCCAGGTCGGGTGTTCGGGCATGGTCAGCCCGGCGTCCTTGAAGAGGTCGGTGCGGTAGTAAGTGATCGAGCTCTCGGCGTAGAACGGCAGGGCGTACAGCGAGCCTTTGACCGACAAGCCATCGCGCACGGAAGGGAAGACGTCCTCTAGGTCGTAGGAAGCCGGCAGGTCTTTCATGGGTTCCAACCAGCCCTTGGCGCCCCAGAGTGCAGCTTCGTACATGCCAATGGTCAGCACGTCGAATTGCCCGCCCTGGGTGGCGATGTCGGTGGTCAGGCGCTGGCGCAGGACGTTTTCTTCGAGCACCACCCAGTTCAGCTTGATGTCCGGGTGCTCGGCCTCGAAGGTCTTCGAGAGCTTTTGCATGCGGATCATGTCGCTGTTGTTGACGGTGGCAATGGTCAGGGTTTGTGCGCCGAAACTGACGCTGCTGAGGGTCATGCAGGTGGAGACAAGCAGAGCTTTTACCGAAGGTTTCATCGCGCACTCCTTTTCCGCGCCCACGGGCTGCAGAAGGACAGTTATTGTTTTTGTGTCTTCCGGATGAGTGGAAGAATGTGCGCTGATTACAGCCCTCAATGAACGGTGTGACAAATCATCCGTCACACTTTTACTGATACTTTTTTGCACTGGATAGTTTTGTGGTGATGGGAATTGTGGCGAGGGGATTTATCCCCGCTGGGGCGCGAAGCGGCCCCCGAGTCCTGTCTGATACAACGCACTGGCAGACATACATGGGGCTGCTGCGCAGCCCAGCGGGGCGGTGCGACGTTTCGCTAAATCCCCTCGCCACGGGAGCTGTCCCAGGGTGTTCAGCCCTGGTTCTGCTCGGTCAACCGTTGCACCGCCAGCCGCCGGTAATGAGAAGGGGTCATGCCCTTGAGTTGCTGGAAGCGCCGGTTGAAATTGGAAATATTGTTGAAACCCGATTCAAAGCACACGTCCGTCACCGGTTTGTCGCCATCGGCCAGCAGCTCGCAGGATTTGCTGATGCGCAGGCGATTGACGAATTCGATGAAGCAGCGCCCGGTGGCTTGCTTGAAAACCCGGCTGAAATAGGTGGGTTTCATGCCCAGGTGCTCGGCCACTTCCTCCAGGGGTAATTCGCGGGCGTAGTGGGCGAAAATGTAATCCACCGCGCGGTTGGTACGGTCAATGCTGTGCTCGTCCGCCGCCTGCGTGGAGGTGGCGCCTGAAAGCAGTTGGTAGTCGTCGCAGCTCGCCAGCAATTCCATGAGGATGAAAAAATAGCCCAGTCGGCTCATGCCCTGGGAATCGGCAATGCGCTGCATGAGTATCATCGCCTGGCGGACGGTGCGCTTGCAGCGGAACTCGATGCCGTATTGGGCCCGTTCCAGCAGCGGCGCCAGGGTCTTGAGTTCGGCAAATACCTGGTTGCCGCTTTCGAACAGCTCATCGGTGAAATTCACCAGCATGTCACGCTTGGGCACCACTTCATCCTCCTCCACCTGGCTGATCCAGTTGTGGGGCAGGTTGGGGCCGGTGAGGAACAGCGACTGAGGGGAAAAGTTGCCGATGTAATCGCCGATGAAGACCTTGCCCGAACTCGCGACGATCAGGTGCAGCTCGTATTCCTTGTGGAAATGCCAGCGTACCAGCGGGCAGGGGAAACCGTGCTGGCGGTAGATGATGGACAGGCCGTTATGATCGTCCATCAACTCGTAGGAAGGGTCGGTGACTCTGGCTGTGCGGGTCATGTGCCTGGCGCTTTTGTTGTTATCGCCGCTGGATAATGCCCCCTTCGCCGTCCGGGTTCCAGCCCTGGCGAACGAAGGCTGGCTCAGCTGTTGCGGTTCTTTTCCTCGATCCATTGGGACATGTACTGGGTGCTCTTGTGCTGATGGTGGCGCAGCATGCTGCCGAGGAAGTTGTCCCGGCGGCGTCGTGCCAGGTCGGCGCGGCAGGCGTTGAGGCTGTCGATCAGCGCAGGAGCGTGGACCTGCCGACGGAAACGCTCCGCCAGCAAGGCCAGCCCCGCCTCTTGGGCATGGGCCCAGCGGGCCGGGTCGGTATACAACTGCACGGCGGCGTTGGCGATGTCCTCGGCGCTCTGTGCGATCTCACCGGGCCAGGGCATTGCGCCATGCATGGCTTCGGCGCCGATGGGCGTGGTGACGCTGGGTGTGCCGCAGAGCATGGCTTCGATCAGCTTGCCCTTGATGCCGGCGCCGAAACGCAGCGGCGCCAGGCAGATACGCGCCGCGGACATGACCTGCAAGGCATCCTCGGCCCAGTTCATGATATGAAAGCCCTGGGTCGGGTTGTGCAGCGCTGCGGCCTTGGGCGGCGTGTAGGCGCCGTAGAGATGCAGCTGGGCGCCGGGCAACCGTTGGCGAATCAATGGCCACACTGCGTTTTTCATCCAGAGCACGGCGTCCCAGTTCGGTGCGTGGCGGAAATTGCCGATGCTGAGGAAATGCGCCCGATCATCGAAGGGCACGAACGGTTCGGTGGGCAGGTCCAGCATCAACGGACACCAGAGCAGCAACTCGCGGGGCACCTTGAAGTGTTCAACCAGCAGCTCGATCTCGAATTCGGAGACCATCAGGTTCAAGTCGCAACGCAACAGGGCGGCGATCTCACGCTTGGCCATGTCAGTGTCGGCCATCAGCTCGAACTCCTCGCGCAGGGCCGGGGCGAACAGATCGCGGAAATCCTGGCAGGCCTCGTCGACTTTCAAGCGATCCTTCAGGCGCTGATGCCGGGCATGACGCAGGCTCTGCAAGTCCGATGTTTCCAGCACTCGCAGGGCGTCGGGGCAGTGTTTTTCCACCCGCCAGCCAAACTGTTCTTCCATCATGAACTGATCGAACAGGACGATATCTGGCGCCAGCTCGTTGATGAAAGCGTCGAAACTGCTGTTGTTGAGCTCGATCGGTACTTCCCGGATGCCCAGGCCGATCAGGTCGGCGCGGTTTTCACCGGGCTTGGCGGGGCTGCTGAAGGTGATGTCCCAGCCTTGTCCGACAAAGGCTTCCAGCAGTTGCATGACATGCCCACCCGCCGCCGATGAGCGTGGCTCGGGCCAGACATAGCCGATAACCAGGACTTTGGTGGTGGGGTGAGGCATGGCGGGTAATCCTTGGAGCGTTTCAGGCGCAGTCGGCGCGCGGGGCGCCGATAGTGACCAAGAATGCGCCTGGGCTCAAGAAAGAATCCTTTTGACCTTGTCGCGCAATTGATCAATGGAGAACGGTTTGCCAATCACGTTCATGCCTTCCGGCACGTCGATGCTTTCGGCGTAGCCGCTGGCGAACAGGATAGGAAGGCCGGGGCGTACGCTGCGTGCTTCTTTGGCGAGTTCGCGACCGTCCATGATCGGCATGTTGACGTCGGTCATCATCAGATCGATGGAGCGGTCCGTATCTTTCAACAGCGCCAGCGCCTCTTCGCAACCTTCTGCCTCCAACACCTTGTATTCCAGCTCTTCCAGCACATCGACAATCAACATGCGCACGATGCTGTCGTCTTCGACTACCAGAATGGTGGGAGGGGTGACAGGAGCGGGGACGGACATAATAGACTTCTCGGAAGATGGAATCGGGAGGGCATGGTAAAGAACCGGCCGTATGCTTGAGTAAGTCGCGAGGCGGCACAAGTTCCCGAACTTGTACAAGAAAGGATCTATAGTACAAGAGCTGACAAGGATAGTCGCATCCTTGAGACCCAGGCTAACGGCCTGGGTATTTGCGTCCTGGACTTGTCGGAAGTGTGGATCCAACCCGTGTTTTTGGGCAAACTCCACGGTTTTCAACTATTCACCAGGGCCATTTCCAATGCCTCTTTCGTCTTCGGTCGACGAGCACAGTTTTCGCAAGCTCCTGAGCCGCAATATCAGCCTGCCCCTGGGCATGGGCGCCCTCAGCGCCGTGTTTTTCATTGCGTTGATCACGTACCTGCTGTCGGTGATCCAGTGGGTCGGGCACACCGATCGGGTCCTCAACAACGTCAACGACGCCATGAAGCTGAGCGTGGACCTTGAAACCGGCATGCGCGGCTATTTGTTGAGCGGCGACGAGCACTTTCTCGATCCCTACGAGGTGGCCAAGCCGCGCATCGCGGTGGCACTGGATACATTGTTGGAACTGACAGCCGACAATCCCGTGCAGACTGACCGTCTGCACAAGATCCAGGCGCTCCAGGTGGAATGGGGCAACTACGCCCAGAGCATGATCGATCTGCAACGCAGCAGCGGTGATTACCGAGGCGCTGTAAAGGCCGGGCGCGGCAAGCGATTGACCGACGAGATACGCAAGACCTTCGAGGACGTCGTCGAAACCGAACAGCAACTGCGCGCACAGCGCAACGAGCAAGTGCGCACCACGACGGTCTGGAGTATCTCGCTGTACTTGCTGTTTGTCGTGGCCGTCAGTGGGCTATTGGCCTACGTTGGTCGCCGGGACCTGTTGAACCTGTCGCGCAGCTATAGCGCGACCCTCCAGGTCCAGCAGCAGAGCGCCGCCCACCTGGAAAAACAAGCGTGGCTGCGCAACGGGCAGACTCAGTTGGCCGAGCAGGTCCTGGGGCAACTGACCCTGAACCTGCTCGGCCGCAACATCCTGCAGTTCTGCGCGCAATACCTGGACACCGTGGTCGCGGCACTTTATGCGCGAGAAGAAAACGGCGTCCTCCGGCGCGTCGCTACCTACGGCATGTCCCGGGAGGATGACGAGCAGCAACAGGTCATCATCGACGGCGAAGGCATCGTCGGACAGGCCGTGCGGCAAGGCCGCGTCATTCGTCTTGATGATGTCCCGGGCGACTACCTGAAAGTCAGTTCCGGGCTCGGCAAGGGGCGACCCAACTGCGTGCTGGTGGTGCCGACCCGTGACGACGACCGGATCAATGGTGTCGTCGAGTTGGGCTTCCTGCGACCCTTGACCGAGCGGGACATCGAATTGCTGGAGCTGGTGGCCGGCAACATTGGCACCTCCATCGAAGCGGCTCGTTATCGCCAGCGCCTGCAAGAAGTATTGGCCGAGACCCAGCAGTTGAACGAAGAGCTGCAAGTGCAGCAGGAAGAGCTCAAGACCGCGAACGAGGAATTGGAAGAGCAGTCGCGCATCCTCAAGGAATCCCAGGCGCACCTGGAAGCCCAGCAACAGGAGTTGGAACAGACCAACGAGCAGTTGGCCGAACAGCGCGACGCCATGGATCAGAAGAACAGCGAGCTGAACCTGGCCCAGATCCAGTTGCAGGAGCGCGCCGAAGAGCTGCAGCGTTCGAGCAAGTACAAGTCCGAGTTCCTGGCCAACATGTCCCATGAACTGCGCACCCCGCTGAACAGCTCGTTGATCTTGTCCAAGTTGCTGGCGGAAAACCCCCACAAGAACCTCAGCGAAGAGCAGGTCAAGTTCGCTGAGTCGATCTACTCCGCCGGCAATGACCTGCTGAATCTGATCAACGACATTCTCGATATCTCCAAGGTCGAGGCCGGAAAGCTGGAGGTGCGCCCGGAAAACACCGGCGTTGCGCGCCTGGTGGAAGGGCTGCGCGATCTGTTCACGCCGTTGGCGAGGGAGAAAGGCCTGGACTTCGACGTGCAGGTGCAGCCCGATGCGCCGGCGATGCTGTACACCGATCGCCAGCGCCTGGAACAGGTGCTCAAGAACCTGTTGTCGAATGCGGTGAAGTTCACCGAACACGGCTCTGTCCGGCTCAACGTGGCGGGCCAGCCGGGTGGCGGCATCGCGTTCATGGTCCGCGACTCGGGGATTGGTATCGCCGCCGACCAGCAGCAGAGCATCTTCGAGGCGTTCCGCCAGGCCGACGGCACCACCAATCGCCGTTACGGCGGCACGGGGCTGGGGCTGTCGATTTCCCGGGACCTGGCGATTTTGTTGGGCGGTTCCATCTCGGTGACCAGCGCGCCAGGGCAGGGCAGTGAGTTCACGCTGGCAATGCCTGGGCGCTACGTTGAACCCGGGGACCACCCTATCGCGCCGATGACGTTCAGCCCGCCGGCAGCGTCGCCGACACCGGTCCAGGCGCCCGCACCCGCGCCGGCGCCGTTGGTCGCCGAGGTGGAGGCGCCTGTCCCGCAATTCGCTGATGACCGCGAGAAGGCGCCTTTCGACAGCCGTTGCATCCTGGTCATCGAAGACGAGCCCAAGTTTGCCCGGATCCTGTTCGACCTGGCCCACGAGCTCGGCTATCAATGCCTGGTGGCCCACGGTGCCGACGAAGGGTTTGACCTGGCCTCACGGCTCAGCCCCGACGCGATCCTGCTGGACATGCGCCTGCCGGACCATTCCGGGCTGACGGTGCTGCAACGTCTCAAGGAACAGGCTGCCACCCGGCACATCCCGGTGCATGTCATTTCCGTCGAGGACCGCGTCGAAGCCGCGATGCACATGGGCGCCATCGGTTACGCCGTCAAGCCGACCACCCGCGAGGAGCTCAAGGACGTGTTCGCGCGCCTGGAGGCCAAGCTGACCCAGAAGGTCAAGCGGGTGCTGCTGGTGGAAGACGATGACCTGCAGCGCGACAGCATTACTCGCCTGATCGGCGACGAAGACATCGAGATCACCGCCGTCGGCCTCGCCCAGCAAGCCCTGGATCTGCTGCGCGACAACGTCTATGACTGCATGATCATCGACCTCAAGCTGCCAGACATGCTCGGTAACGATCTGCTCAAGCGCATGTCCACCGAAGAGATCTGTTCGTTCCCGCCCGTGATCGTCTACACCGGGCGCAACCTGACGCGCGATGAAGAAGCCGAGCTGCGCAAGTATTCGCGCTCGATCATCATCAAGGGCGCACGTTCGCCGGAGCGCCTGCTGGACGAAGTGACACTCTTTCTGCACAAAGTCGAATCCAGGCTGTCACATGAACGGCAGCGGATGCTTCAGACTGCCCGCAGCCGCGACAAGGTTTTCGAAGGCCGCAAGGTGCTGTTGGTGGATGACGATGTGCGCAACATCTTTGCCCTGACCAGCGCCCTGGAGGCGAAAGGCGCGATCGTGGTCATCGGTCGTAACGGCTACGAGGCGATCGAACGCCTGAATGAAGTCGAGGACATCGACCTGGTGCTGATGGACGTGATGATGCCCGAGATGGATGGCTTTGAAGCCACCACGCTGATCCGCAAGGACCCACGCTGGCAGAAACTGCCCATCATCGCGGTGACGGCCAAGGCCATGAAAGATGACCAGGAGCGGTGCCTGGCGGCCGGCTCCAACGATTACCTGGCCAAGCCGATCGACCTGGATCGCCTGTTTTCACTGATTCGCGTGTGGTTGCCGAATATGGAAAGAATTTAGTGGAACGTAACACTGACATTGAACTTCGTCTGTTGATCGAAGCGATCTACCTGAAGTACAGCTACGACTTCCGTGATTACTCCGGCGCTTCCATCAAGCGCCGGGTCCTGCATGCGTTGAGCCAGTTCGATTGCAAGACCATCTCGGCGCTGCAGGAGCGGGTGCTGCATGATCCGGGGGCCTTCATGCAATTGCTGCAACTGCTGACGATTCCCGTCAGCGAGATGTTCCGCGACCCCTCGCATTTCCTGGCGATCCGCGAGGAAGTGGTGCCGCTGCTCAAGACCTATCCCTCGATCAAGATCTGGATCGCCGGCTGCAGCACCGGGGAAGAGGTCTACTCCATGGCGATCCTGCTGCGCGAGGAGGGGCTGCTGGAGCGCACGCTCATCTACGCGACGGACATCAATCCGCGGTCGTTGGAAAAGGCCAAGCAAGGCATTTTCTCCTTGGAAAACGTCAGGGCCTACACGCAAAACTATCAGCGGGCGGGAGGCCGGCAGTCATTTGCCGATTACTACACCGCCGCCTACGATTACGCCATGTTCGATAAAACCTTGTGCCAGAACGTGACGTTTGCCGACCACAGCCTGGCGACCGATAGCGTTTTCTCGGAAACACAGTTAATTTCCTGTCGTAACGTATTGATATATTTCAATAAAAAACTGCAAGATCGTGCCTTCGGCTTGTTCCACGAATCCCTCTGCCATCGTGGTTTCCTGGTGTTGGGCAGCAAGGAAACGCTGGATTTTTCGGTGTTTGGCAAGCAATTTGAACCGTTGGTCAAACAGGAACGGATCTATCGCAAGTTATGAAATCAATGACGGACAGGTCCAGGCCCGCGATCGAGGCCATTGTCGTCGGCGCGTCTGCCGGCGGCGTCGAAGCGCTGCTGAAAGTGTTCAGCCGATTGCGCCCAGGGTTCAGCTTGCCAATCCTGGTGGTGTTGCATCTGCCGGACGAGCGTCATAGCCAACTGGCCCAAGTATTCGGTCATCGCCTCGCGGTACCGGTGGAGGAAGCCCGGGACAAACAGGACATCGTGCCCGGAACCTTATACGTTGCGACGCCCGGTTATCACCTGTCGATCGAGGCTGACCGTAGCCTGTCCTTGAGCCTGGAAGAACCGGTGCACCACTCTCGCCCCTCCATTGATGTGTTGTTCGAGTCGGCCGCCGATGTCTATGGCGGTCATTTGCTGGCAGTCGTGCTGACCGGTGCCAATAGCGATGGTGCACGGGGCCTGGCCAAGGTCAAGGCGCTGGGTGGCATCACGGTTGTCCAGGACCCGGAGGAGGCGCAGGTCCCAACCATGCCCGAAGCGGCACTTACCTTGCACGAGCCCGACCACATCCTCACTTTGCAGGGCATCGGCCAATTGCTGGCCGGCCTGGAATGAATCACATGCCAAGAGATATTCAAGCCAAACTGCTGATCGTCGATGATCTGCCTGAGAATCTGTTGGCCCTGGAAGCGTTGATCAAACGCGACGACCGTCAGGTCTATAAAGCGTTGTCGGCGGACGAAGCATTGTCCCTGCTGTTGCAACATGATTTTGCCCTGGCAATCATCGACGTACAGATGCCGGGCATGAACGGTTTCGAACTGGCCGAGCTGATGCGCGGCACGGAAAAGACCCGCAGTATCCCGATCATCTTCGTCAGCGCCGCCGGCCGCGAGCGCAACTACGCCTTCACTGGCTACGAGAATGGCGCGGTGGATTTCCTGCACAAGCCACTGGACAACCATGCGGTCAAAAGCAAGGTCAACGTATTCGTCGAGCTTTATCGCCAGCGCAAGGCGATGAAGGAGCAGGTGATTGCCCTCGAGCAGAGCCGTCGGGAGCAGGAGCAACTGCTTCAGCAACTGCAAGCCACCCGCAGCGAGCTCGAACAGGCGGTGCGCATGCGTGACGACTTCATGTCGATCGTCGCCCATGAGGTGCGTACGCCGCTCAACGGGCTGATCCTGGAAACGCAGTTGCGCAAGATGCACCTGGCCCGGGACAACGCCGCGGCGTTCACCCTGGACAAGGTGAAGGCGATGGTCGAGCGTGACGAGCGCCAGATCAAGAGCCTGATCCGCTTGATCGAAGACATGCTGGACGTGTCGCGGATTCGCACCGGCAAACTGTCCATCCGTCCGACTCGCTTCAACTTGACGGCGCTGGTGCAGAACCTGCTGCATAACTTCCAGCCGCAGATCGCCGCCGCCGAATGCACGGTGACCTGTACCGCCGAATCATCGGTGGAAGGGCATTGGGATGAGTTTCGCATCGAGCAGGTGGTTTCGAACCTTTTGACCAACGCGTTGCGCTATGGCAGCAAGAGTCCGATCGAGGTGCGGGTCTACCAGACGCCCGATCATGCCTGCGTCGAAGTCCAGGACCATGGCATCGGCATCAGCGAAGAGAACCAGGCGCGCATTTTCCAGCAATTCGAACGGGTGTCATCCAAGGCTGCCGCGACGGGCCTGGGGTTGGGGCTGTTCATCTCCGAGCAGATCGTCACCGCCCACGGCGGTATCATCACGGTCAATAGTCGCCTCAACGAAGGGGCGTTATTCCGCGTTTGTCTGCCTTTTCAGAAAACTGGCGAACGGACGCAACCTCTGAGCGACCCCAAGGTCGTATCAGCAGCTATTGATCCAACAAAGGCTTCTCATGAGTGAAGATGCGCAAGACGTTGTACTGATCGTCGAGGATGACCCATCGATCCTGATGGTGCTGTCGGCCTACTTGTCCGGCGAGGGTTATCGGGTGTTGCAAGCCGAAAACGGTGAGCAGGCGTTCGAGATCCTGGCGAGCAAGCCTCATCTGGACATGATGATCACTGACTTCCGCTTGCCCGGTGGCATTTCCGGGGTGCAGATTGCTGAGCCTGCGGTGAGGTTGCGTCCGGACTTGAAGGTTATTTTCATCAGTGGTTATGCGCAGGAAGTGCGTGAGACTGACAGTCCGATTACGCGCAAGGCGCCGATTTTGGACAAGCCGTTTGATTTGGATGTGTTGCAGGGCATTATGCAGGGGATGTTGTCTTAGTTCTTTTGGTGCGGGTTGCGTATAGCCATTTCTGCGGTAACAGCTGATTGAGTACATATCCGTTTCTGCGGTAACGGCCGCTGGCGGTTCCGCCCTTACGGCGGGTCACTTTTTTCAGACGCCAAAAAAGTAACCAAAAAGGCTTTGCCCCACCACTCGGTGCCTCGCCTAGGCTCGGCATGCCCTCACTCCGGCCTTGCTCCGTGGGCCCGCCGCGATGGGCCATCCATGGCCCTGCGCGGCTATCCCGGCATCCATGCCGGGATGCCCACTCCACAAGGCCTGCGTTCGGCCAGCGTGGTTTTACGGGGCGCCAAGATCAAGATCAAAAGCAAAAGCAAAAGCAAAGCAAGTCCGCTTCCACACTGGATTTCCAGCAGCCACAGCACTGATGTGGACCAGATTCCCTGTGGGAGCGAGCTTGCTCGCGAAGAGGCCAGCACATCCAACATCATTATCGACTGTTCCATCGCCTTCGCGAGCAGGCTCGCTCCCACAGGGGGGGACGCGATCATCAAAGAGCCCGGCCGGCCTCAAACCTTGATCATCTCCCGCACCTTCGCCGTCAGCAGATCAAACGTAAACGGCTTGGTGATCATCTGCATGCCCGAATCCAGGAAGCCACCGCGCACCGCCGCGTGTTCAGCGTAACCGGTGATGAACAGCACCTTGAGATCGGGGCGGATCTGGCGGCCGATTTCCGCCAGTTGCCGGCCATTCATGCCAGGCAAGCCCACGTCGCTGATCAGCAGGTCGATGCGCTGGCTAGACTGCAGGATCGGCATCGCGCCGTTGGCGTCGCCGGCTTCGACGAAGGCGTAGCCCAACTCGCTCAGCACCGCGCTGACCAGGACACGCACCGCCGGGTCGTCCTCGACGATCAGCACGGTTTCGCCATCTTGCGCATAAGGCGCCTGTTGGGCGTGGACCGGTGGTTCGTCTATTTCTTCGCCAATGAAGCGTGGCAGGTAGAGATTCACGGTCGTGCCTTTGCCGACCTCGCTGTCGATGGTCACGTGGCCGCGTGACTGTTTGCTGAAACCATAGATCATCGACAGCCCCAGCCCGGTGCCCTGGCCGATGGGTTTGGTGGTGAAGAACGGGTCGAATGCACGATTGATCACCGCTTCGGGCATGCCGCAACCGGTGTCCTGCACGCTCAGCACGACGTAGTCACCGGGCTCCAGGTTGGTATAGGCGTCGGTGAAGCCGGTGTCCAGGTATTGATTGAAGGTCTGCACCACCAGTTTGCCGCCGTCGGGCATGGCGTCGCGGGCGTTGAGGACCAGGTTGAGCAGGGCGCTTTCCAGTTGGTTGGGGTCGGCTTCGGCGATCCAGAGTTGTTCGTCCAGGCGCATTTCCAGGCCGATGCTCTCATTGAGGCTGCGTTGCAGCAGCTCGCCCATGGACAGCACCAGGGTATTCATCTGCACGGCCTTGGAGTCCAGCGATTGCCGCCGGGAGAATGCCAGCAGTCGGTGGGTCAGGCCGGCCGCCCGATTCGCCGACGTCACGCCCAGGTCGATCAGGCTGTCGAGGTCTTCGGTGCGACCGCGGGCCAGGCGTCGGCGCAGCAGTTCGAGACTGCCGATGATGCCGGTGAGCATGTTGTTGAAGTCATGGGCGATGCCGCCGGTGAGCTGGCCGACCGCTTCCATTTTCTGCGATTGGCGCAAGGCTTCCTCGTTGTGACGCAATTGGGCGGTGCGCTCCTCGACTTGCTGCTCAAGGGTTTCAAGGGTGTTCTGCAGGCGCAGCTCACTGTTGCTGAGGTCGATCAGGCGGTCCCGTGCGTCATATTGCCTTCGACGCCCGCGCAAGGCCGTGGTGACCAGGCTGACCAGCGTCACCGGGTGGAAGGGCCGTTCCAGGAACGTCACGTTGCCCAACTGGGTGCCGATGCGTGCCACCGGGTTTTGCTCCGGTCCGCCATGATGCGTCAGCAGGACGATGGGCAGATCGGACCAGGCCGGTTGCTGTTCGATGTACTGGAACAGGGTTTCCAGGTCCGGCCCGACCAGGGCCTCCGAGGAAATCACCAGCAGGCCTGCGCCGTGCTCCAATTCCTCACACAAATGTCCCAAGTGACTGCAGACAAGGCCGCTGAAACCGGCTTCCTTGAGAATCATCAGGGCAATCTGGCTGTCCCGTCCCAGCGGCGCGAGAATCAGCGCCCGCTCGAACAAGGGTTCGGCCGACGTCACTGGGAATCATCCTCGAGCAGCGGATTATCCGCTCCCATATAAGTCGGTACTCCACGCAATACACCCTGGAATGCTTCCAGCGGCTCGCCAATGGTCATCCCCAGCTTGCTGATGCGGTATTCACGAATCGTCGATTCATGGCTGCCGGTCCGTTTCTTGATGATGGAAACCGCTCGGCGAACCTTGCCCAGCGCCTCGAAGTAGCGCAACAGGATGACGGTGTCGGCCAGGTAGGTGATATCCACCGGCGCCTGCATGTCGCCTACCAACCCGTGCTGCGCAACCGTCATGAACGTCGCCGCGCCCTTGCGGTTCAGGTAAAGCAGCAGCTCATGCATGTGCAGGACCAGGGCGTTTTCTTCCGGCATGGCGGCCTGGTAGCCGTTGATGCTGTCGATGACGACGGTCTTGATGTTCGCGTCATTGACGCAACGCCGTACCCGATGGGAGAACTCACCGGGAGACAGCTCGGCGGCGTCGACTTGCTCGATCAGCAAGTTGCCGGTCTTTTGCAGCTCCAGCAGGTCGATGCCGATATTCTTCATCCGCTCGAACAGCAAACCCAGCTCTTCATCGAAAATGAACAGCGCGGCTTTTTCGCCGCGATGTACTGCCGCCGCTGCGAAGATAAGGGAAATCAATGATTTGCCGGTACCGGCCGGGCCCAGGATCAGCGTGCTTGAGCCGGTCTCGATACCGCCACCCAAGAGGGCGTCCATTTCCGCGATGCCGCTGGAGAGTTGTTGGCGAACGTATTGGCCTCGATGTTCGGCGGCCACCAGGCGAGGGAAGACATGCACGCCGTCGCCCATGATCGTGAAGTCATGGTAGCCGCCCCGGTATTTCTGCCCGCGGTATTTCACCACCCGGAGTCGGCGTCGTTCGGCACCGTAGTTCGGGGTCAGTTCTTCGAGGCGGATGACACCGTGAGCCACGCTGTGCACGGTCTTGTCGAGGGACTCGGTGGTCAGGTCATCGAGCAGAAGCACGGTAGCGTCGTAGCGCACGAAGTAATGCTTGATCGCGAGGATCTGTCGGCGATAGCGCAGGGAGCTTTGCGCCAGGAGACGGATCTCCGAGAGGCTGTCCAGCACGACTCGAGTCGGCTTGAATCGCTCGACCACTTCGAAGATCTGCCGGGTCGCTTCTCCCAGCTCCAGGTCCGAGGAGTACAGCAGGCTTTGCTGGTGTTCGGCGTTGAGCAGGCTCTCGGGTGGGGTCAGCTCGAAAATGTGGATATTTTCATCCAACGTCCAACCGTGGGAGGCTGCGCCCTGGCGCAATTCACGCTCGGTTTCCGACAGCGTGATGTACAACGAGCGCTCGCCGGCTTCGGCGCCGGCCAGCAGGAAGTGCAACGCGACCGTGGTCTTACCAGTGCCCGGTTCTCCCTCAAGGAGGAACACGTGGCCTCGGGACAAACCACCGGAAAGAACATCGTCCAGTCCTTCGATACCGGTGGCGGCTTTTGCGCTGATCAACTCGTTAGATGTAGTCAAAAATAACCCTCTCATGACTAGGGAAGTGGGCAGCAGGCGGGGGAGCGCCTGAAATGAAACTGCCTGAACACTTGACCTTTGACAGTGATGGCGGTTCCGCTTTCTTTGACAGAACGTGTACTGCTGCACAACTTTCCGAGCGCGCTTCCTTGGCTATAAACCCTGCTGTATCGCCGGGTCATCAGGGTTCAATTGTTCCAGCTGGGCCAACAGGACCTGGACGTGCTGCAACTGACCGGTTTCCTTCCAATAATTGATCAGCAACACCCGCGCGTTGCGGTCGGCGGGGTTGCGCTGGACGATTTCCTGCAGTTGTTTCTGCGCGGCTTCCACTTCCTGCTCGGCGTGCAGGGTGGTCGCCAAGTCGTAGCGATATTGCCTGTTGTCAGGTTCCAGTTCCACGGCCTTCGCCAAGCCTAGCACTGCATATTCACTCTGGCCGTGCTGCAGCAGCCACATCCCCAGCGCATGTTGCAGGTAAGCCGATGCGGGTTGGGTTTGCAACTCCCGGGCGAGCAATCGACGTGCAGCTTCCCCCTGGCCTTGTTTGTCCAGCACGTCGACCTGCATGACCAGCGCCGGCAGGTTGCCCGGTTGTAACTTCAGCACCTGTTCCAGCGCCTGCTGGGCTTTTTTCAGCTCGGCGTTGTGCGCATACAGCCGGGCGAGCTGATAGAGGGATTCGGGGGAGGGTGGATCGTCGTTCAATACCTGCTTCCAAGTATCGACGGCGATCTGCATCGCTCCGAAATACAGGCCCAGTTCGTCGGGCGACAGGCCCAGCAATGCGTTCACGGCGGCGAATCGGACGTCCGGCTCGTTGTCATCCAGGAGCGGGCCTAGCAACAGGCTGCGCTGGGCGTTTGGCACCAGTCCGACGATGCTGCCGATGGCCGCGCGGCGCACGTCCGGCGATTCGCTTTGCAGATCCGCCTGGGCCAGTTTCAACGCCTGGGGGCTTGGGTAGTTGGACAGTTCCGCGTGCAGCCGGACACGGCGCTTGGGCGACAAGTCCGGCCGTCCCAATTGCTGATACAACATTCGCGCGGCACCAGGCTGGCCATTGCGGGCGTGTTCCAGGGCTTCGCTGTAGCCGCGCTTGATGGCCTCGGGGATCTGCGGTGTGGTGCTGCGCAGCCATATCGCGACGAGACCGATCGCCAATACAACGGCAAGACTGAAAAGCACATAGCGGCGAGACGAAGGCATGCAGGTAATCCATAACCAGAAGCGCGAAATGTCGCAAGCTTCGGTCAGGCGGCGGCTTGAGTCAAACCTTGTAACAGCAGTCATGAACCTGTGGGAGCGAGCTTGCTCGCGATGGCGTCGGATCAGTGAGGTAGATATTGACTGACACACTGCTATCGCGAGCAAGCTCGCTCCCACAAAGGGCGTTTCCACAGCGGGCCTTGGGCGATAAACAAAAAAAGCCCCGCGTCCGAATGAGACGCGGGGCAAACAATTGGTTGGTTGCGGCCAACCAAAGGAGCTCGGTTGGGAAGGGGGTTATCAGTTGCTGGCGACGGTTTCCGGTTGCCAGCCGCCGCCCAGGGCCTTGTAGATTGCGACGATGCCGCGATACAGGTCCACTTCGGCCTGGGCCTGGCTGTCTTCGGCGGCCAGGCGTTCACGTTGGGCGTCGAGCAGCACGAGGAAGTCCTCGGTGCCTTCGCGGTAGCGAATCTCGGCCAGGTCGGCGGCGGCGCGGCTCGATTCGCTCTGGCGGATCAGCGAGATCAAGCGTTGCTGACGTTTGCCGTAGTCGCTGAAGGCGTTTTCCGATTCTTCCAGGGCCAGCAACACTTGCTGTTCATAGTTCGCCAGGGCGCCATCCGCTTCGGCGTTGGCACCACGCAAGCGAGCGCGCACGCTGCCCAGGTCAAAAGCGGCCCAGGTAATGCTCGGGCCCAGTGCCCAGGCGTTGGCCGCGGATGAGCCGATCTGCGAGCCGCGTCCGGCGGTAAAACCGAGGAAACCGCTCAGGCTGACCCGCGGGAACAGGTCGGCCTTGGCCACGCCGATGCGCGCCGTGGCCGCAGCCAGTTGACGCTCGGCACTGAGAATGTCGGGACGGCGTTGCAACAATTGTCCCGGATCGCCAATGGGCAGAGCCTTGGCAATGGCCGGCAGCTGTCTAGGGCTCAAATCCACCGTCAACTTGTCCGGGCGCTCGCCCAGCAAGGTCGCGATGCGGTTGCGTTGACGGGCCTGTTCGGCCTGCAATTGCGGCACGCTGGCTTCCACTGCGGCCAGGCGGGCATCGGCGCGCACCACATCGAGTTGATCGCCGACGCCGGCTTCGCGCAGGCTTTCGGTGATCTTGCGCGACTCCTGCTGGTTCTGCAGGTTCGCCAGGGCGATTTTCTCCCGCAGTTGCGCGCCGCGCAGTTGGCCGTAGGCGTCCACCAGCTCGGCGATCATGGTCACCTGCAGTTGGTAGAGATCGGCCTCGGCGGCTTGCTGGTCGGCATCGGTCGCTTCCAGGTTGCGCCGGATGCGTCCGAACAAGTCCAGTTCCCAGGCCATGTCCAGGCCCAGGTCGTAACGCTCGGAGTTGACCCGGTCGTCCGTCTGGCCCATCGGGTTCTGGCCTTTGCCGATGTTGCTGCTGGCGCGGCTGGTAATGGTCGGCATGACGTCGTTGCTGGCGTCGTCGCGAATCGCCCGGGCGGCCCGCAGGCGGGCGAAGGCCACGCGCAACTCACGGTTGCCTTCCAGCGAACGGGTCACCAGCGCATTGAGGGTCGGGTCGTCGAATTGCTGCCACCAGACGCCTTCGAAGCGGGCGCGGTCGAAGTTCTTCTGGCCGGCGGCGCCGTCGGTAGCGGTGGTGACGTTCGCCGCCTCCGTTTGTGGCGCCTTGTAGTCCGGGCCCACGGCACAGGCGCTTAACGCCAACACCAGCAAGCTCGGCAGGAACGCTTTCACACTCATTGTTGCGCCTCCAGTTTCAAGGCACGGGCCGCCTTGCGGGCCTCGCTGCGCTCGACGAAGTTACGGATCAAGACGTAGAACACTGGGGTGAGCAGCAGGCCGAAGAAGGTTACGCCAAGCATCCCGGAGAACACCGCGACACCCATGGCATGGCGCATTTCGGCACCGGCGCCGCTGGAGAACACCAGGGGCACCACGCCCATGATGAAGGCGAACGACGTCATCAGGATCGGCCGCAGACGCAGGCGGCAAGCTTCCAATACGGCTGCCAGCGGGTTCAGGCCTTCAAGCTGCTTGTCCTTGGCGAACTCGACGATGAGGATCGCGTTCTTACAGGCAAGTCCCACCAGTACGATCAAGCCGATCTGGGTAAAGATGTTGTTGTCGCCACCGGACAGAATCACCCCGGTGATCGCCGACAACAGGGTCATCGGCACGATCAGAATCACCGCCAACGGCAGGCTCCAGCTTTCGTATTGCGCCGCGAGCACCAGGAACGCCAGCAATACGCAGAGCGGGAACACGAACAGCGCGGTGTTGCCCGAGAGAATCTGCTGGTAGGTCAGGTCGGTCCACTCATAGGTCATGCCGTTGGGCAGTTCGTCCTTGAGCAGTTTCTCGATGGCTTTCTCGGCCTGGCCGGAGCTGTAGCCCGGGGCGGCGGCACCGTTGATTTCAGCGGTGATGAAGCCGTTGTAGTGCATCACGCGGTCCGGGCCCGAGGTGTCGCTGACCTTGATGAAGGTCGCCAGCGGGATCATCTCGCCACGGTTGTTGCGCACCTTGAGCTGGCCGATCTGGTCCGATTCGAGGCGGAACTGTTGCTCGGCCTGGACGTTGACCTGATAGGTGCGGCCAAAGCGGTTGAAGTCGTTGGCATACAGCGAACCCAGGTAGATCTGCAGGGTGTCGAAGATGTCGCTGACGGCCACGCCGTGGGTCTTGGCTTTTTCACGGTCGATGGCGGCATCGACCTGCGGCACGTTCACGGTGTAGCTGGTGAACAAACCGGCCAGTTCCGGCACGCTGCGGCTCTTGGTGATGATGTTCATGGTTTCTTTGTACAGCTCGTCGTAGCCCAGGTTGCCCCGGTCTTCGATTTGCAGGCGGAAACCACCGATCGTGCCCAGCCCTTGTACCGGCGGCGGCGGGAAGATCGCCATGTAGGCTTCCTGGATTTCCGAATATTTGCCGTTCAACGCACCGGCGATGGCGCCGGCCGACATGCTCGGGTCCTTGCGCTCGTCAAAGGGCTTCAGGGTGACGAACACGATGCCGGCGTTCGGGCTGTTGGTGAAACCGTTGATCGACAGGCCGGGGAAGGCCACCGCGCTTTCAACACCCGGTTGCTTGAGGGCCAGGTCCGACATGCGCTTGATCACGTCTTCGGTGCGGTCCAGGCTCGCGGCGTCCGGCAGTTGGGCGAAGGCCACCAGGTATTGCTTGTCCTGGCCGGGCACGAAGCCGGTCGGCGTGGTGGAGAAACCGAAGAAGGTCAGCACCATCAGGCCAGCGTAGAGCACCAGGGCGATGCCGCTGCTGCGGATCACTCGAGCGACCGTGCCCACGTAGCCATGGCTGGCACGTTCGAAGAAACGGTTGAACGGACGGAACAGCCAGCCACCAAAAATCTTGTCCAGGAACTTGGAGAAACGGTCCTTGGGCGCGTCATGGCCTTTGAGCAACACCGCGGCCAGGGCCGGCGACAGGGTCAGGGAGTTGACTGCCGAGATCACCGTGGAGATAGCAATGGTCAGGGCGAACTGTTTATAGAACTGACCCGTCAGGCCACTGATGAACGCCGCCGGAACGAAGACCGCGCACAGCACCAGGGCGGTGGCGATGATCGGGCCGGTCACTTCGCCCATGGCGCGCTTGGTCGCCTCCACGGGGGTGAGTCCCAATTCGATATTTCGCTCGACGTTCTCCACCACCACGATGGCGTCGTCCACCACGATACCGATCGCCAGTACCAGGCCGAACAGCGACAAGGCGTTCAATGAGAAGCCGAACAAGTGCATGACCGCGAATGTACCGATCAGCGACACCGGTACGGCGACCAGCGGGATGATCGAGGCGCGCCAGGTCTGCAGGAACAGGATGACCACCAGCACCACGAGGATCAGCGCTTCGAACAGGGTGTGGACCACCGCTTCGATGGAGCCACGAACGAAGATCGTCGGGTCATAGACGATGCTGTAGTCCATGCCGGCCGGGAAGCCTTTCTTCAGCTCGTCCATTTTCGCGCGCACATCGTTGGAAATCTGGATGGCGTTGGAGCCTGGACGCTGGAAGATCGGGATTGCCACTGCCGGTTGATTATCGAGCAGCGAGCGCAGGGCGTATTGGCTGGAACCCAGCTCTACCCGTGCGATGTCCTTCAGGCGGGTGATTTCACCGTTGGCGCCGGAACGAATGATGATGTTCTCGAACTCTTCTTCGTTTACCAGGCGACCCTGGGTGTTGACCGACAGCTGGAACGCCGTGGCGTTAGGGGCTGGCGGCGCACCCAGGGCACCGGCGGCAACCTGGCGGTTCTGCTCGCGGATCGCCGTGACCACGTCGGTGGCGGTCAGGTTGCGCGAAGCGGTCTTGTTCGGATCCAGCCAGACTCGCAGGGAGTAGTCGCCCATGCCGAACAGCTGCACGTCACCCACGCCACCCAGGCGCGCCAGCTCATCCTTGATATTGAGCAAGGCGTAGTTGGACAGGTAGAGCATGTCGTAGCGTTTGTCCGGCGAGGTCAAGTGCACGACCATGGTCAGGTCGGGCGATGCCTTGTCCACCGTGATACCGATGCGGGTCACTTCCTCCGGCAACTTGGGCTCGGTGCGGGTGACGCGGTTCTGCACTTGCACCTGGGCGTTGTCCAGGTCGGTGCCCAGGGCGAAGGTGATGGTCAGGGTGATCTTGCCGTCAGCAGTCGACTGCGAGGACATGTAGAGCATGTTCTCGACGCCGGTGATGGCTTGTTCCAGGGGCGCGGCAACGGTTTCGCCGATGACCTTGGGGTTGGCGCCCGGGAAGTTGGCGCGCACGACCACGGTCGGCGGCACGACTTCCGGGTATTCGCTGATCGGCAACTGGAACAGCGAAATGGCGCCGGCGATCAGGATCAACAGCGAGAGCACCGCTGCGAAGATCGGCCGCGAAATGAAGAACTGGGAAAATTTCATCTTGGATTCAGTCCCTTAACCGCGTGGGGACGCAGAGGCCAGTTTGCCTGCCGAGCTGGACGCTGCCTTGGACGGCGCGACTTGTGGCAGGTTGCTGGCTTCGAGCGCTTTACGTTGTTGTGCCAGGGCGGCGAGGGTTTGCTCGCTGGCCATCGGCACGGTTTCAGGCGTGACCGGCGAACCCGGACGGGCCCGTTGCAGCCCCTTGACGATGATGGTGTCTTCCTTGTTCAAGCCGTTGCGAACGATGCGCAGGCCTTCGATCTTCGGACCCAGCTCGACGGCGCGGTAGGCAGGCTTGTTCTCGGCGTCCATCACCAGGACGAATTTCTTGCCCAAGTCGGTGCCCACGGCTTCGTCGTTGATCAGCACGGCGGAATAGGTGCCGCTGCCCACCAGTTTCAACCGAGCGTAGAGGCCAGGGGTGTAGGCGCCGTCCTTGTTGTCGAACACCGCGCGACCACGGATGGTGCCGGTTTGCGGGTTGACCTGGTTGTCGACGAAGTTCATCTGGCCCAGGTGCGGGTTGCCCTCTTCGTTGGACAGGCCCATGTAGACCGGCGTGGCCTGGCCGCGCTGGCCCTGGCGGGCGAGTTGGGTGTACTTGAGGAACACGCGTTCGTCGGCGTCGAAATAGGCGTAGACCTTGTCGGTGGACACCACGCTGGTCAGCGGCGTGACATCGGCGGTCACCAGGTTGCCAGCGGTGATTTCCGCCCGGCTGACACGACCGTTGATGGGCGAGGTGACCCGGGTAAAGCTCAGGTTCAGCTTGGCCAGGTCCAACTGCGCCTGGATGCCCGCCACGGCAGCGCGGGCTTCCTGGGCGGCGGTGGTGCGCGAATCCGCCAATTCAGCGGAAATCGCATTGCTCAAGCGCAGGCGTTCGCCACGCTGGGCTTCGTTCTCGCTGCGAGTCGCGGTGGCGCGGGCCTGGGCCAGTTGGGCTTCGAGACGACGCACTTCAGCCTGGAAGGGGCGAGGGTCGATCTGGAACAGCAGGTCGCCTTTCTTGACCAGCGCGCCTTCGGTGAAGGCGACTTCATCGATCTGCCCCGAGACACGTGGGCGAATCTCGACGGTTTCCGGTGCTTCGAGGCGCCCGGTGAACTCATCCCATTCGTTGACGGGCTGCTCCAGTACCTTGGCCACACTGACTTTGGCCGCCGGCATGGAAGCTGCCGTTTCGGGGGTCTTGCCGCAAGCGCTGATCACCAGCACCGCCAACAGTGCGAGGGGAAAGCGCAATTTAGAAAGTGAATGTTCCATGGATAGCATCCGCCAAGTGTATTGAGATGGGCGGATGATGCGTGTCGAGGCGCAGAGGAACGAATCGAATGAAACAAAGGTAACTATCATTCGGAATGATATAAGCCATCGATGAGCCCTCTAGTCCGGGGCTTTCGTTAGTAGGCTATCAATTTGGCTGATGTCTCGTCAGGTTGGCCTTGTCATTTGTCACGGCAAGTAAATGTCATGGATTCGCTTGATTTCGCCTTCTTTGCGAAGGGCCTCCACGGCCCCCCGCAAGTCTTCGACGATTTTGGGCGAGCACTGCCGTGAACAGGCGAGGTAAAGCTCGGCGCTGCTGCCAACCGAACTCATCAGCAATTTGCGCTTGGACACTTTCGGCCAGATATAGCGGCTCTCGGGAACACCGTTGAACCAGGCATCGATACGCCCCATCAGCAGCAGTTGAGCGGGATTGTCGCCAATGGCCAGGGGGTAGATCTGCTCATCGCTGAAGCCCTCGGCACGCAGGATATCCTCTTGCGCGCTGCCGAGGCCGACCCCGATCTTGCGGTAGGTTTCTCTCGCTTGGGCGAAGCTGTTCACTCGCCGGTCAAGGCTGAAGAAGGCACGCTCCATGGGCATGATCGAAGCGATCCAGGTGAAACGATCCTCACGGGAGGGAATGCGCGAAAGAGGGGTGATCAGGTAGTCATGTTCCTCGCTGACGTGCTTTTGCGCCCGGGCCCAGGGCAATACATGGATTTTGACCGCGTAGCCGGCCTTGGCCATGGCCGCCACGGCAACATCGCCAGCAATCCCGTGGCCCCTGGGGTCGTCGACGAATGTCAGCGGAGGCGCATCGGGGATATGCAGCTCCAGCTCCAACGGCTCACCGCCCGCATGAGTCATGACCAACAGCGGCATCAATAGACAAAGCCCGCATAGCGCTTTGATGGGCAGATTCGAAACGCGCTTGCTTGGGGTCATGATGGGGACTTCAGGCATTGAAAAATAATGTGCCCATTCTACGGGGCGGCGCCGTAAACAGGTGCTTCAGGCCTATGTTATGTGATGCAGCACACCCAAAAGTGGTTCGCCGCGTTCGTTTCGTCCGGACACGTCATCTGTTACGTCGGCCTGACTGCGTGTCTATGAAAGGTATAGATCATTTGGGCGACAAAAGCCTGGGCCTTTGTGATCGGTCTTTCAAAATGGAGACCTCGAAGAATGTTTAAAGTCGCGTTGTTCCTAATCTCGCGTCTGTAATTCTTTTCCTACATAAGTTGTTTGTTGGAGTATTGCGCGTTCATTTCGCGTTCATTTCGCGTTTTTTGTAAGTTTTTTCTGTAGGGCCCCGTCCGCCTTTTTGTGAGCCTATTCCTTTTTATTCAAAGGGGTGGATTTAAGCTATCCGGCGTTGTATTTCGTCGCTACATTAAGACGGCGAAAAGCGTGAATGCAGGATGCGGGATGCAGGGTGAAGAGCAACGAAGATGTTCAATCATTGCCTGCCAACATTTCAAAGGAGCAAGTATGGCATCGTACAGTTTTCAAAATGAAGTGCCCAAAAGCAGGGTCAATATCAAACTCGATCTACACACTGGGGGCGCACAGAAAAAAGTTGAATTGCCGCTGAAGCTGATGGTGATGGGGGACTACAGTAACGGCAAGGAGCAGCGCCCGTTATCGGAGAGGGGGAAGGTCAATATCGATAAACACAACGTCGACAACGTCCTTGAGGAATTCTCCCCCCGCCTGGCATTCGCTGCGCGCAACACGCTGACGGGTGATGGGGCGGATATGTCGGTTGAACTGAGTTTTCAACGGATGAAGGATTTTGAGCCGGAGCAAGTGGCCCGCCAGATTCCGCAGTTACGGGCGCTGTTGGCCATGCGCAACCTGTTACGCGACCTTAAGTCGAACCTGCTGGACAACATGACCTTCCGTCACGAATTGGAGCGCATCCTCCAGGATGAAGCCCTCAGTGATGAACTCCGAACTGAGCTGGCGGCATTGGCGCCAAAAGAAGTCCGCTAATTCATTTCGCCGGCAGGCCATAAGAGTAACTATATATGTCTACTGAAAGTTCTAACGTGCAATCGCGCGGCGCTACAGTGTTGGCTGAAGACAAGGGCGTTTATGCGGCGCTGTTCAGCAAGATAAATTTGAACCCTGTCGCTGAGCTGGGAAGTATCGAAACTTTCCAGCACGCCGAGGCGTTGTCCGAGGCATCGGTTGATGAACGGGTCACTGCCGCTGTCAGTGTGTTCCTGAAGTTGCTCAAGGAATCACCGCAGAAAGTGGAGCGATTGGACAAAGTGCTCCTCGACGAGCATATCGCTTCGCTGGACACGCAGATCAGTCGTCAACTCGATGCGGTCATGCATCACCCGGACTTCCAACGCGTCGAATCAACCTGGCGCGGCGTCAAGTCCTTGATCGACCAGACGGATTTTCGCCAGAACGTGCGCATCGAATTGCTGGATATCAGCAAGACTGACCTGGTGCGGGATTTTGAAGACGCCCCCGAAATCGCCCAGAGCGGTTTGTACCTGCACACCTACACCCGCGAATACGACACGCCAGGCGGGGAGCCAATCGCGGCCGCCATTTCCAATTACGAATTCGATCGCAGCCCGCAGGACATTGCCTTGCTGCGCAATATTTCGAAAGTGGCCGCGGCGGCGCACATGCCCTTTATCGGTTCGGTGGGGCCGGCATTCTTTGGCAAGCAATCCATGGAGGAGGTGGCCGCCATCAAGGACATCGGCAATTACTTCGATCGAGCCGAGTACATCAAGTGGAAGGCCTTCCGTGACAGTGACGATGCGCGTTACGTCGGCCTGACCATGCCGCGGGTCCTGGGGCGCCTGCCCTATGGGCCGGATACGATTCCCGTGCGCAGCTTCAACTACGTCGAAAGCGTCAAGGGCCCTGATCACGACAAGTATTTGTGGACCAACGCGTCCTTCGCGTTTGCCGCCAACATGGTCAAGAGCTTTATCGCCAATGGTTGGTGCGTGCAGATTCGTGGGCCTCAGTCGGGGGGCGCGGTCACGGACCTGCCGATCCACTTGTATGACCTGGGTACCGGCAACCAGGTCAAGATTCCTTCGGAGGTGATGATCCCGGAAACCCGCGAGTTCGAATTCGCCAATCTCGGCTTCATTCCCCTGTCGTATTACAAGAACCGCGACTACGCCTGTTTCTTCTCCGCCAGTTCAGCCCAGAAGCCTGCGTTGTACGACACGCCGGATGCCACCGCCAACAGCCGCATCAATGCGCGCCTGCCTTATATCTTCCTGCTCTCGCGCATTGCCCATTACCTGAAATTGATCCAGCGCGAAAACATCGGGACCACCAAGGACCGTCGCTTGCTGGAGTTGGAACTCAATAAATGGATCGGCGGGCTGGTGACCGAAATGACCGATCCCGGCGATGCCCTGCAGGCCTCGCACCCCCTGCGTGATGCCAAGGTGACGGTGGAAGACATCGAGGACAACCCTGGTTTCTTCCGGGTCAAGTTGTACGCCGTGCCGCACTTTCAGGTGGAGGGCATGGACGTCAACCTGTCGCTGGTTTCGCAAATGCCCAAGGCGAAAGCCTGACTTAATCCCGAGGAAACGACGCCATGAAAATCGATCGTCCCTTGTGGACGTCCGGCACCCTATTGTCTGCGCAACAGTTTCAGCAACAAGCGCGCTGGGAAGCGTGGGTCAACGAGCAGCTCGCCAGCCTGGCCTTGGCGCACCCTTGGGGCGTGAAGGCTGTTGAGTTCGACGCCGATGCATTGCGCCTGGGCAAGCTCAAGGCTACCCGCCTGAGCGTGCGCATGCCCGACGGCAGCCTGCTCGACAGTGAACGGGTGGATCGCCTGCCGCCGGGGCTGGAGTTGTCGCGGTTAATGAGCGACGACGCCGGGCAGGCGCTCGTGCTGCTGGCCTTGCCCTTGGAACAGGCCAACGGCAACAACTGCCTGATGCAGGAGGGCCGGGCTGACCGGCCAACCCGCTATCGCCAGGACTGGCGACCGGTCCAGGATCTGTATGCAGACGAAGTCCAGTCGATCGCCGTGCTGGAACATGCGCTGACGCTGCGCCTGGATACGGACGACAACGGCGACTACCTGACCTGTCCCATCGCGCGCCTGGTGCGTGAAGGGCAGGGCAGGTGGAGTCTTGATCCGACCTATGTGCCGCCGCTGCTCAGTTTTGCCGCGCATCCGGGGCTCCTGGTCCAGCTGGACAATCTGTTGACGCAGTTGTCCGCCAAGCGACAGCGCCTCATGGGCATGCGTCGGGAAAGCAACCAGCGCATGGCCGATTTCGCCGTCGCCGATGTGTCGTTGTTCTGGTTGCTCAATGCCTTGAACACCTACCAGCCGATACTGGCCGATCTCAAGGCATATCCGCAACGCCACCCCGAGCAGGTCTACCTGGAACTGGCCAAGCTGGCCGGCAGCCTGCTGACGTTTTCGCTGGAACACGACATCGACAAGATTCCAGCCTATCGCCATGAACACCTGGAAACGGTGTTCCCGCCGCTGATGCGCTGTATCGCTACGTTGTTGGAAGCGAGCCTGCCGTCGCGCGTCATCGCCCTGGCGCTGGAGCACAGCGCCAATCGCTGGCAAGTGACGCTCAACGATGCTCGGCTTCGTGAGCCCGACGGGGCTGACTTCTACCTGTCGGTGCGCTGCCAGTTACCTGCGGCACAGCTTCAGGATCAGTTTCCTCGCCTATGCAAAATCGGCGCGCCAGCGGATGTCGACGAACTGATCAACGCGGCGCTCGATGGCGTCCCGCTGAAACCCCTCAACCATGTGCCGGCGGCCATCCCGCTGCGCCTGGAAAACCAATACTTCGCCCTCGACCTTGGCCATCCCAAGGGGCAAGCCATGCTGACTTCGGGGACTTTCGCTTGCTACGTGCCCAGCACCTTGTCGCAAGTCCAACTTGAACTGTTTGCGGTGCTACGCACATGACTCTGAATTTCTCGAAAAAACCAGGCGCACTGACGACGGATATCGACGCCTTGCTCCAGGACAGCTATCTGCTGGTGGTCCAGCTACGCCAGGGCCTGTCGGTGCCGGACACCAAGGCCCTGCAACAACTCTGCCTGGACCAGGTCGAGCAGGTCCGGGAGCAGCTTGAACAGATCGCCATGGACCCGCGCGACATCGAGCACATCAACCACGCCCAATGCGCACTGCTGGATGAGGCGGTGCTCCTCTGTACCAAGGGCGAGGTACGGACTGAATGGACCTGTGAACCGCTGCAGGCCAAGTTGTTCAACCGGCATCAGGCCGGTGAGTCCCTCTACGAGGAGATTCGTCTGGTGTTGTGCGAATTGTCACCGGATCCGCGGGTGCTGACGGTGTTTCATCGAGTCCTGATGCTGGGTTTCAAAGGTCGTTACGCGGACCTTGCCGACCCTGGGCGCGAGCAAGTATTGGAGGCCCTCGAAGCACGGGTCACCTCGCTGAAAATCAGCG
Source organism: Pseudomonas sp. HB05 (assembly GCF_016756915.1). Classification (NCBI taxonomy): domain Bacteria; kingdom Pseudomonadati; phylum Pseudomonadota; class Gammaproteobacteria; order Pseudomonadales; family Pseudomonadaceae; genus Pseudomonas; species Pseudomonas sp. HB05. The sequence continues at coordinate 31,064 of NZ_JAESPG010000011.1, read as the reverse complement.
CAAACCTGGTGACCCGAAAGGGCGGTCGCCTGGCCCGGTACCGATCCCCCTGGATGCACGGCATGGCGGTGGCGCTACTGCTCGCCGGCGTCTGGTGGACGATGGACCGCTGGCTGACCGGCGTGGTTGCTTCCCTCATGCCCGGCCAGGCGTGAGGCGCCTTATGACAATCCAGTTGCAACGAGTCCTTTGGCTATGGGCCGGGATCCTTGTCCTGGCATTGCTGCTCATGCTCCCGCTTGCCACATGGATACGCGTGGTCGTCATGCTGGGCATGGTGAGTGTCACGGCGGTGGGTTGGGTCGTGGCCAACCGGCGTGTCGCGCGTTTGCGTGAATCGGTGAAACTCGCCGCCAACGTGTCCGTGCCCCCAGCCTCGTTTCGTCGGCCTGTGGTGCTGGTCTGCGGCGATGGCCTGGACGGTTTGTTCGGCAGTATCCCCGAACTGGAGTTGGTCGTACGGGTGACCCATCAAGGTTGCTATGTACGTGTACCAGGGCTCGATCAGCTCCCCAATGTGACCGAGAGCATCCTGGCGTTGCGTCCGGGATGGGGCGCTCAGCTCAGCGTCATGTTCATCATCAACCCCGCGGCACACAGCGATGAAGCTGAACTGGCGGGGCGGATACGGACGTTTCGTCATCAAGTCACGCTGGCGGGTCAGGGGACGTCAATGCCGCTGACGATGGTGAGCTATTTCCATGCACCGCGGGGCGAGGCTCCGTGGTTCTGTTGGACGGGTGGCCAGCCGAGTCCTCGCGTTCTTGATGCCGGAGCCAGCGTCGACCTGGCCGATTGGCTCCGGCAGCCCACCGACTCAGCCTTGCGGGCGATGCGGATGCAGGTCGGCGTGCAGTTGAACAACGCAGTGCAATGGCTGCACGAGAGTGTGCTGCCGCACTTCAATGCACGTGCCGTCGGTGCTGATCGAGGCTCGGCGGTGTGCTGGGTCATCAGGCCGGTACCCGCATCGACTGGGGGTGTGGAAGGGAATCTGTGGGAGCAGCGGCTACGCGACAAGGTGGCGCTGGTCGACCCCAGGCGAGCCATCACGAAGGCGGTGTTGCCGTTTCCGGATCCTGTGCTGAGCCTGATTCCATTGCGTGCCCAGCGTACGTCTCGACAGCACGCCAGCATCCTTGCGATGTGGATGTTCGGAATCGCTGGCGCGGTCGCCCTGGTCAATTCGGCATGGCAGAACACCTTGCTGGTGCGTCAAGTGACTGATGACCTGCGTCGTTATGCGCCGCTCCTGGCGGTGGAGTCGCAACTGCAACGAACCTCCCCTCGGCGACAGGAAGCCGAGGCCATCCTCGGTGAAGCCGCGCATCGCCTGGACACTTATCACCGACATGGCGAGCCCCTGTCGTTGGGCCTGGGGCTGTATCGCGGTGCCCCTCTGCGTGAGCCGTTGCTGGCGGTTCTTTCCCATCGCCGGGTGTCGTCCGGGTCCATGACTTTGCCGGCTTCCCAGCCGGTGAGACTGGACAGTTTGTCGCTGTTCAGTCCGGGCAGCGCGCGGCTCAAGCCTGACTCCACCAAGGTGCTGGTCAATGCGCTGGTCGGGATCAAGGCCCAGCCCGGCTGGTTGATCGTCATCGCCGGGCACACCGATGCCACGGGCGATGCCGCGCAGAACCTGCGGTTGTCCCGCGAACGTGCTGCCGCCGTGCATGAATGGATGCTGCAGGTGGGCGGCATTCCCGACAGCTGTTTTGCCGTGCAGGGGTTCGGCGCCAGCCAACCGATTGCCGGCAATGATACCGAGGCGGGGCGCGCAGCCAACCGTCGCGTCGATATCCGTCTGGTACCTGAGGTGGGCGCTTGCGTATTCCCCACGACAGGGCCGGACAGTCACCCCCCCGTCGCATCCCGCGACGATCTATGAAAAGGAGCTTCACATGGCAATTCCCGTTTACCTCTGGCTGCAAGATGACGGCGGCGCAGAGATCAAGGGTTCGGTGGACGTGCAAAAGCGCGAGGGCAGCATTGAAGTCATCGCCCAGGACCACAGCCTGTACATCCCGACCGACAACAGCACCGGCAAGCTGACGGGCGCGCGGGTTCACACGCCGTTCCTGTTTTCCAAGGAAATCGACGCTTCCAGTCCCTACCTCTACAAGGCCGTGACGACCGGCCAGACCCTCAAGAGCGCCGAGTTCAAGTGGTACCGCATCGATGATGCCGGGCAGGAGGTCGAGTATTTCATCACCAAGCTGGAGAACGTCAAGGTGGTGAAAGTCGCGCCAAAAATGCACGACGTCAAGGACCCGACCAAGGAGAAACACAACCACCTGGAACAGATTGAGTTGCGCTACGAGAAGGTCACCTGGACCTACAAGGACGGCAACATCATCCATTCCGATTCCTGGAGCGAGCGCCAAAGCGCCTGACGCGCGGGCATCGACAGGCCGCCTGCGCCTGTCGATTGCCGGTGTGCTGGGTTGAGCGTCCGTTCGCGGGCGCTCAGCCAAGCACATCCGTTTTTCGCCCATCGCTGCCCGATCACTACCGAAACCCGCACAAGGATGCCACCCATGGTACAGAGCCCCACGCGTCTGCTTCGCCGTCTGAATCCCTATTGCGCCCAAGCCCTGAGCGACGCGGCGTCGCTGTGCCAGAGCCGGGCCCATGCGCACATCACCATCGAGCATTGGCTGCTCAAGTTGCTGGGGCAGGGCGAGGGCGACCTGACCGTCATCGCGCGCCGTCACGAATTGGACCTGGAGGCGCTTTGGTGTGGCTTGCTCAGCCACCTCGATAACCTGCCGCGCAGCGTCCAGGCCAAGCCACAGCTGTCGGAGCCGTTGCAGCAGTTGATCAAGAATGCCTGGTTGCGCGCCTCGCTGGATGATGACAACGAACGGTTGCGCTCCGCCCATCTGCTGGGGGCTTTGATGGACGCGCCCGGCCTGCTGGCCTGCGAAGCGGCCTGGCCATTGCTCAGCCTTGGCGAGCCGCAGTTGCAGCGGTTGTCCGGGTTGCTGGATCACATCTCCGAAGAGCGTCCCGATGCGCAAGCGCTCGTCGTCGGCGGGACGGAGGGGATGCTGAGCGAGTCTGCCGCCGACGCTACCGCGATGCCCGATGCACGGCGGGCGCTGTTGGACAGATTCACCCAGGACCTCACTGCCCGGGCCGGGGAAGGGCAGATCGATCCGGTGTTCGGTCGCGACGATGAAATACGCCAGGTCATCGACATCTTGAGTCGCCGACGCAAGAACAATCCGATCCTGGTCGGCGAGCCCGGCGTGGGCAAGACCGCGCTGGTCGAAGGACTGGCGCTGCGCATCGCCCAGGGCGACGTGCCCGACAGCCTCAAGTCGGTCAGTGTGCGGGCGCTGGACTTGGGGTTGTTGCAGGCCGGCGCCGGGGTAAAGGGCGAATTCGAGCAGCGCCTCAAGAGCGTGATCGATGCGGTGCAGCACTCTGAAACCCCGATCCTGCTGTTTATCGATGAAGCCCATACGCTGATCGGCGCCGGCAACCAGGCGGGGGGTGCGGATGCGGCAAACCTGCTCAAGCCCGCCTTGGCCCGTGGCGAGTTGCGCACCATCGCCGCCACCACCTGGAGTGAGTACAAGCAATACTTCGAACGCGATGCGGCATTGGAGCGACGCTTCCAGCAGGTCAAGGTCGACGAGCCGGATGACGCCAATGCCTGCCTGATGTTGCGCGGGCTCAAGGCCCGGTATGCCAGCCACCACGGTGTGCACATCCAGGATGCGGCGGTGCAGGCTGCCGTCAGCCTGTCGCGGCGCTACCTCACGGGGCGCCAGTTGCCGGACAAAGCCGTCGACCTGCTGGACACTGCCTGCGCACGGGTGCGCATGAGTGTCGATTGCGAACCCCAGGCGCTGGTCCGGATCAAGGCGCGACAAGTCGCCCTCGAACTGGAGCGCCAGGCCCTGGACGCGGACCAAGGCCTGGGCGGTAGCGTCGACACCGAACGGCTGATGCAAATCGCTGCGCAACACGCCGAGCTGGAACACGCTCGGGTCGAGCTGGAGTGTCAATACAGCCAAGTGCTTAAGTTGTCCCAACAGTTGCTCGACGCTCGCGAGGCCGAGCCCATGCAACGGGCCGAGTGCGCGCGGTTGCAGCGGCAACTGGACGCAATCCAGGGCAAGCAACCCTTGTTGTTCCTCGACGTCGATGCCCGCAGCGTGGCTGAAGTGATCGCTGATTGGACCGGTGTGCCCCTGGGCAGCCTGCTCAAGGATGAACAAACCAATCTGCTGGAGCTGGAACAACAATTGGCCGAGCGTGTCATCGGCCAGGCCCCGGCGCTCAATGCGCTGGCCCAGCGCCTGCGGGCGGCGAAGACAGGGCTCACCGATGACAAGGGGCCCCTGGGCGTCTTCCTGTTGGTGGGCACCAGCGGCGTCGGCAAGACCGAAACCGCCCTGGCCCTGGCCGACAGCCTGTTCGGCGGGGAAAAAGCGCTCATCACGCTCAACCTTTCCGAATATCAGGAAGCCCACACCGTCAGTCAGCTCAAAGGATCGCCGCCCGGTTACGTGGGGTATGGGCAGGGCGGTGTGCTGACCGAAGCCGTGCGCCAACGGCCTTACAGCGTCGTGCTGCTCGACGAGGTGGAAAAAGCCCACCACGACGTGCTCAACCTGTTCTACCAGGTGTTCGATCGCGGTTTCATGCGTGACGGGGAAGGGCGCGAGATCGACTTTCGCAACACCGTCATCCTCATGACCTCCAACCTGGGCAGCGACGCACTGCAAGGCTGTCTGCTGGAGCAACCCGACGCACCGGACAGCACGCTGCATGAGCTCATGCGGCCGATCCTGCGCGGACACTTCCAGCCGGCCCTGCTGGCGCGCTTCCAGACGCTCATCTATCGCCCGCTGCACGTCGACGCCCTGCAATGCATCGTCGCCATCAAGCTCGATCAGGTGGCCAAGCGTTTGCAGCGCCACTACGGCTTGGACTGTGACATCGATGACGCCCTGAACGAGGCCTTGGTTGCGGCTTGCCTGCTGCCCGACACCGGGGCGCGCAACATCGACAGCCTGCTCAACGAACAGATCCTGCCGGTGCTGAGCCAACAATTGCTGCAACGTCGGGCCGCGCAGTTGCGCACACGCGGGGTGCACCTGGGTTATTGCCAGGAGGAGGGGATTACCCTGCGCTTCGTCGATGGCGCGGACGCCGCCGAGACTGTCGTCAAGGAGCCTGCGCAATGAACATGCCCATGCCGACCTTCTTCGACCACAGCCGCCACACCTTGCGAGTTTCCGGCCTCGACGCCCACCTCGACGTCCTGGCGTTCACCGGCGAGGAACACCTGAGTCGTCCCTACCTCTACCGCATCGAATTCACCTGCACCGAGCGCGACCTGGCGGCCACCGACGTGCTCAACCGGTGGGGTTATTTCAACCTGTACGCCGTGCCGCCACCGCCGACGCCCAAGGGTTTCACGCCGCCGGTGATCAAGCCGCTGCGCGCCTTTCATGGCGTGATCTCAGGCTTCAAGCGCCTGTCCGGCTCCAACGACGAAGCCCGCTATGAAATCACCTTGCAACCGCGTTTCGCGCGGCTTGGGCGCGGCAAGCAGTTTCGCATCTACCAGCAGCAGTCGGTGCCCGAGATCGTCGAGCACATCCTGCGCACGCGCCACGATTTTCGTGGCGAGGAGTTCTATTTCAACCTGGTGCGCCAGTACCCCCGGCGCGAACAGGTCATGCAATACGACGAGAGCGACCTGGCCTTCGTCGATCGCCTGCTGGCCGAGGTCGGCATCTGGTACCGCGTCACCAGCGACGATCGCCTGAACATCGACGTGGTGGAGTTTCACGACGATCAGCGGCACTACCAGCGCGGCGTCACGTTGCCGTGCCGCCCGCCGTCGGGCTTGTCCGCCGATGGCCAGGATGCCGTCTGGAACCTGCAGACCGCCCACCGGATGGTCGAGAAAACCATCAATTTTCGCGCCTACCATCACCGCGAGGCCCATGCCTTTTTGGACGGCGAAGTCGACCACACCCGAGGCGCCAAGGGCACCTACGGCGAGGCCTATCACTACGGCGAACCCTACACGGTGCTGGGCGAGCGCTACGCCCTGGACGAAGACCTGCAAAGCGAAAGCGGTTTCTTCTACGCCCGCCTGCGCCATGAGCTCTACCTCAACGACCAGACCCGCCTCAGCGGCACCACCAGCAGCGCCATCCTGGCCCCGGCGCAGCGCCTCGACATCACCGGCGGCGCGCCGAAGGCCTTCGGGACCGGCGCGGTGATCGTCAGCCTGCGCACCGAAGCGGCCCGCGACCGCAGCTTCGTCGCCCACTTCCAAGCCATTCCCTACTCGGAAACCGTGTGCTTTCGCCCCGCGCTGCTGCCCAAGCCGCGCATGAGCGGCACCATCCCCGCCCGCGTCAGCCACCCGGTCGTCAACCCGCCGTACGCCGACCTCGACTTCGAGGGCCGCTACAAAGTGCGCTTCCTGTTCGACCGCGACACCTGGCAACCCGGCCGCGAAAGCGCCTGGCTACGCCTGGCCCGACCCTACGGCGGCGACACCCACGGCCTGCACTTCCCACTGCAGGCCGGCACCGAAGTGGCCATCGCCTTCGAACACGGTGACCCCGACCGCCCCTACATCGCCCACGCCCTGCACGATGACCGCCACCCCGACCCGGTCACCGCCCGCAACGAACGCCGCAACGTCCTGCGCACCCCGACCAACAACAAACTGCGCCTGGACGACACCCGCGGCCAGGAGCACATCAAGCTCAGCACCGAACACAGTGGCAAGAGCCAGTTGAACCTGGGGCATCTGGTGGACGCCGCGCGCAAGAAACGTGGGGAAGGGTTTGAGTTGCGCACCGATGGCTGGGGGGCGATTCGGGGTGGCAGGGGGGTGTTTATCAGTGCGGATGAGCAGGTCAAGGCTAAGGGTGAACAGCTGGATATGACGGCCGCCATTGAACAGTTGGAAAGCGCGCTCTCCCTGGCGCGCTCCTTGGCCGAAGCGGCCCGTAGCGCTCAAGCAACGCCAAGCGACATCGACAGCCAGCAACGCCTGAACCAGGCACTCAACGGATTGAAGCAACCTGGCGTACTGCTGCACGCCCCAAGCGGGATCGGCATGGTCAGCCCCGAAGCCGTATGCCTGGCCTCCGGCGCCGAAAGCGTTGGCATCATCGCTGCGCACAACGCTGATATCGGCGCAGGCCACAATATCACCGCCACCGCGCAGGGCGGCATCAGCGTAGTGGCCAAAGAAGCCGGCCTACAACTCAAGGCTGCCAAAGGGAAGGTCGAGCTACATGCTCAAGGCAACGATCTTCATGCCTTGGCGAAGACCGACGTGAAGATCGAAAGCGTTCAAGGGCGCGTGGAAATCAATGCTCCACAGGAGTTGGTACTCAACTGTGGCGGCGCCTACATCCGCCTGAAAAACGGAGATATCGAATTGGGTGCGCCGGGCAATATTTATCTGAAGGCCACCCATGTGGAAAAAACCCAAGGGGCCAGCCTGAACACACCCGCATCCCCTTTACCAGCCGGTTATGCCGCCGGCTATACGCTCAAAGACGACGCCCAGGCAGCGATGCCGTTTGCCCGCTATCGCGTTACGACCCAACAGGGGGATGTGTTCAATGGGGTAACGGACAGGGATGGGCGGACCTTGAGTGTCAATACCTTGGTGCCGGGGGATTTGCGGGTTGAATTGCCTGAAGCAGTTTATGACGAACAACTTCGCTTGATCGGTCCTAACGGTGATTTGGCAAGCAATCTCAGATATTCGGTCACCTTGGTGGATGGCAGCACCGTGGAAGGCGTGACGGATGAACAGGGCTACACGGGGCGCCTCGTAACCGAAAAACCCATACAGGTCACTCAGCTGAAGCTCTTTCCTCCTGAAAAAATGGAATCTTTCTGCTGCGCGGCACTTAACGCCCAGACGTCACTGGACATTGATTTGAGGCCCTTGGACGTTTCTACCAACGACACGAATGTCGGTACTTCCACCCGAAACATCCCGCTGCCTGAAGGCAAAAAACGAGCGCTGACTGCGGGCGAGATCGCCATGGCTAGAACCGTATTCAAGGATGCAATCAACTATACGAAAGTCAAAGTACACCACGGTGGGTGGTGGTTGTTTCTGGGATTTCAGAATACGGCTGTTACGCCCAATGGGGAGATGTATTACCCAGCAAGTACCGAGTACTACAGGGACGATTTCTCCAATACGATTGACGGCGAGTACAAGGCTTTGTTTATGCATGAGATGACTCATGTTTGGCAGCATCAACTTGGCTATCCTGTGAAACATAAAGGTATGTCAGTGAGTAGTCGCGGGGCAGAGGCGTACAAGTATACTTTGAGTGCTGGCGGGGTTTTTTCTGATTACAACATGGAGCAGCAGGGGGAGATTGTTTCCGACTATTACATGATTTGCATTATGAGGGATGCCCGTGCTGTATGGAATAAGCGGAACTCTACACAGAGTCCTAGTCTTCTCGCCTCAACAGTAGCGGGGCTTCTAGCAGCCCCTGCCAACAAGGCTAATCTTCCCAATAAGGCGTAGAACATATGAAGTGCGCAGTATTTTATCTGTTTGGTGTTTCTCTGGCGCTTGGTGCTTCGGCTAACGCGACATCATTTGGGCGCAAGGCTAATGCCGATATTGCTACGATTGACAACAAGCCGGCCATCTGTTTGCCAAACAAGGAAAGTCCAGTATTCAGGTTGGGATGGGTATCCCTATCCGAGGGGGGCGTCAGAAATCCCGCATCCTGGGGGATCGCACTAAGAGAGGGTGCTCAGCCGACAGTACTGCATCCCGGCGACTGCGTTGTTTTTGGTACGGTTCCAGACGGCTATGAGAATGACGATCTAAAAGTAAAAGCTAGACCTTTGAAACTTGAGATTAATAGGGTCTATATCTTTCGATTGAGTGACGCTTACCGTCCAAGAGATACGTATGCAGTTATTTTTTTCATCGGTAGGGCCGCGGATGGAACCCTGGAATATCTTCAGTACGATCGAACCGTTGAGTATGGCGAGCTGGTTCCACCTCGCCACGCTACTCAGGGCGCTAATGATAAATAACCTTTGCCAATTTGCGGAGTGTCGATGACTCAGTGGTCTTCAATAAGATTTATCAGTATTCGCGCTCGCTAAAGGTATTGAAAATTGGCTCCGTTCATTTTTACAGGGATGACTTTATTTTTGTGAGCAAATGAACTGCTTTGGCTGGCTTGTTTGCGAATAGCGGCATGGTTTATCTGCGTTGGGCGGAGACCCATTCGCTACGTAAGGACACATTAATTATTAAGGATCGATCGATATGAATGACACCCGGCACCGTACGGATACGCTTAATCCATTCAAAGTCATTACCGTGGGCAAACAGAAACAGCATTGGATCGAATTCCAGTTGCTGGACGAGCAAGGTGACCCCTTGGCGAATATGCCCTTCCGTGCGCAGAACGAGGCCACGCGTACGGCCTATGTTCCCGAATACGCTGGCATCAGCGATGCCGACGGGGTGATCCGTATTGACGGCTTGCACCCATTGGCCATCACCTTGTTGCTGGAGGCGAATTCGCTGGCCGGGCAATTGCAAGCCCGTCGTTTGCGCGCCGAACGGCCTGAGCCACACAGGCCTATAATTGGCGACCGTACCCCGCTGTACAGCCCGCAGCGTTCGGGCTTTTCTCCAATCGAACGACAGGCCATTGAAGCCGGGCATGGCTACCACTACCTGCGAATCGGCCAGCTGTGCGATCGGCTCCCCGATCTGTCCCCGCCATTGACCGACGCCAGTCAACCGCCGGCCTTTCATTTTCCGGACCGGACGTTCAGTGGTTTTACGATCGACGATGAGCAACTGGACCGCCGTCATGTGCTGGAGATCTGTCCGCTCCGGGCCTGGTCGCTGGTGCTGCATCACCAGCCCCATTACAGCCTTGCCAACGCCTACAACCTGGGGCTGATGAGCATCTTGTCGTACAGCACATGGCCGGAGCAGGACCGAGGTTCCGTCAAGGAATTTTTCGACCAGCAATGCGTGGACCTGTCACGTACGCCGAGGATATGGGACGAGGGCCAGAATTGGCCTTGTCTGGTCAGTGATGTGCCTTTTGATGAGCGCTATACAACGGCTAAACCGTTGGACACCCGTCAGGCGCGCGCCCCGGAAGGAGATACACAACTGTTCTATGCCATCAGTGCAACCCAGGTGCTGGTGGCTTGGCGCGGCACCGAGATGGCCTACCCCTTTACCGACCTGGCGACAGACGTGACCTTTCGACCGGTCCAGCCGGAAATTGCTGCCAACTGCGAACCCAAGGTGCCCTGTGCGGACCTGACGCCGGAAGGTAGCGTGCATCTAGGCTTTCGCGATGCCTATGAAGTCGCAAGAAGAATTTTTACGGAGGATTTGGGCAGCACAATCCCCAAGGAGGCTCAGTTTAAAGAGCTATTTATTTGCGGCCATAGCCTTGGCGGCGCCCTCGGCCTGATTCATGCCACCTCGCTGAAAGCGCGCAACCCACTGTTGTACACCTACGGCATGCCGCGCACCTTCACCCTCAAGGCCGTACAGGACCTAGACGAGTTGCAACACTTCCGGCATGTCAACGACACCGACACCATCCCCAGCGCACCGCCCGAAGCGGCGCTGGATAATTACCTGTACGACCTGTACGGCCCGTTGGGCACCACCCTGGGATTTACCTGGTCGTTGCTTCAGCTAACGGCCAGCGCGGTGTTCAAGCATGGCGATCCTTTTTGTCACCACGGCGAAATCGCCATGTTCTTCAGGGCCGAACAACACCTGCAGGAACGTGGCTCGCAATACCCGGCCTATCGCAACAAGGACGGGCTCGGCGCGCCTTACTACACCACCATCGCTCGTCCCCTGCATCAAAAGGCCAAGTTCTACCTCGTACCCAGCCTGAGTCCTGAGGACGACCAACAGGCCAAGCAAGCGCAAGAAGGCCTGATCGGCACGCTGCGACCGGGTGATCGGGCCCGATATTTCCCACCCCACGGCAACCCCAAGAAGGGCCGACTGAGTGGCCTCGGCAACCATTTCATGTCCGAGTATCAACCCTACCTGCATAACCATCTGCTGGAGTCGATCAACCCCGAGCGGAAGCCCTTGATGAAGGAGCAGCTTGAGCGACAACTTTTCGAGCAGCAGATGCACGAGCATTACAGCCACATCCACGAACACGAGCGGGATCGTAATCGGGTCTTCCTGGGTTTGCAGGGTTTGCTGCCCCAGGCGTTGGGCACCACACGGGAGGTTGAGGGCGGTATCGAGGCGTTACAGCGCTTCGATGCCGTGGCCAACCCGAATACCTACTTTACGAAAACCTGGGGCTGAGTCCGTCGACACGACCAAGGAGTGGATCATGATCAAGAAAATACCCATCGCCATAGTGGCAATGCTCATCAGTCTCAGCGGTTGCGCCAAGGACTACAGCCTGGCACCACCTGCGGACAGTGAAAAAGTAACAGTGACCGTGAAAGTGCCTAAGGATCTGACAGCGAGACCCATGCAGGTCATTTACCGTTCCACCATCTGTACCTTCACCGACCACACGGCAATGGGTAAGCCTTATCAACGTGACGATTATCAGCGAACTGATATATGGCCTGTGCGTCAAGGACAGGGTGACCTCTATCGAGCCGAGCTGCCTATGGACGGTGGCGGCGCGTGCCAATGGCGCTTGAGCAATGTGACTTTCGGAGTTACTTATACTGATCCGACTCGCTTTGGTGAGAACGTAACCTATGGAGCAGGCGGCGGAGTTGTTGTGATCTTCGATAGAAACAACTCACCACGGGGAGGAGCGGATTTCAAAGTTGATGGAGATCTGTTAATCAAAGAAGACTATTACCCTTGGGTCAGCGAATCATTTATTGGTGCGTATGAAAAGGATATTAGCTTGTTGGGTAAAAGCCAGAATTATTATCTGACTTACCAAGCTACGCGAGCAACCAAGGTGTTTTTTGAACCTGTCCTGCATTCCAATTTCCTAACTAAATCAATAGGTCCGAAAGAAAAAAAGAAGGGGAACTATGCGACGTTTACCTATCCCGACGGCAGCATCCAGCAGGCCCCTCACGCCACTCCGGATTTCCGCAAGCTGCAAGCCATTCGCCTAGCCGCGGAGAACAAAAAATGAGATCAGTTCTCCCGGTTATATTTATCACTTCGTTCACGAGCCTCAGCGGCTGCGCCAAGGACTACAGCCTGGCGCCACCGGCGGACAGCGAAAAAGTGACGGTAACGGTAAAACTGCCCAAGGAGCTGAAAACCGAAACCATGTGGGTGATGTATCGCTCGGCCACTTGTAAGCGCATCAGCTATGGCGCTAGCGGCCAACGTACCGAACGGGATGGCCATAACTCCGTTTATAAAGAATTCGAACGCCAGGGGCAGAGTGATATTTATCAAGTCGAGTTACCCAAAGATGGGGGCGGTGCATGCCAATGGCATCTGGCCAATGTCACCTTCGGTGTTGCTTATGCCGATCCCGCTCGCTTTGGTGAAAACGTAATTCCTGGAGGAGGCGGTGGAGTTGTGGTGATCCTTGACCACAACAACTCCCCACGAGGAGGAGCTGACTTCAAAATAGATGGAGACTTAACGATACAAAAAGATTATTACCCATGGGTGAGCGAGGCATTTCTGGGGGGATATAAAAAACACATTAGCCTGTTAGGTGAGGGGCATTTATATCTTAAATATCAGGCGCTGCAAGCTCAGAAAATATATTTCGAACCCATCCTGCACACCGACTTCATGCTGCATTCAACTGAGCCCAAGGAAAAAAAAGAGGGCAACTACATTGCATTCACCTTCCCCGATGGAAGTGTTTGGGCCGACGGTCGTCTGGACTCGAAGTTCCAGAAGCTCCAAGCCATTCGCTTGGCAGCGGAGAATAAAGAATGAAGTCACTTGTTCCCGTTCTGCTTGAAGCAAACCTAACAGTCATTAACCAACCTCAAGAACAGGAGTTCTGAACATGTCACAGGGATTCGTTTTGCTGGGTGATAAAACCACTCACAACGGAGAAGTCATCTCGGCTTCTTCCACGATGATTATCAGAGGCAAACCCGTAGCGCTGGTTGGCGATAAGGTCCGCTGCCCGATACCGGGGCATGGGGTCAATCCCATCGTCGAAGGTTGCGGGGAATGGTCCGAGAATGGTCGCGAAATGGTGGTCAACGGTTGCCGCAGCGAGTGCGGTTGCCAGTTGATTTCCAGCGCTTCCGATTGCGCGGTGGGCTGAGCCATGGGTTGGGATCGTCAGGCACCCGAAGTGGTGGAGGCCCCGGCGCCTATCGTGCTGGGTCGCTGGGTATTGGTGGCAGGCGCGGCAGTGCTGGCGTCTGTTTTGCTGTTTTTGTTGTATACCGCCGGACACATGCCGGTATTACAGGCAATGAACATCTGGGCATTTTCCGGTTTGCCGTTGCTGGCTTGGGCATTGGCGTTCAGCGCTCGCGCCTATGCCTACGGCGGCGCGCTGAGTCATCACCAGTTCCTGCAAGCGGAGGCGCAAGATGCGCAGCACGCTTGGCAGGACTGGGCGCATCGCTATCTGGCGGTGCAGGCCAGCTGTGTGCTGTTGCCGGATCGCGTCTCTGCCAGCGTGGTCGTTCAAGACGGAATCAACCTGCCGCCTCGAACGGGACAGGCTCGGCGCGTTACCGAGCTCCCGCAGCAGCCAAAACGCGCGCCCGCCGGACTGTTATTGCTGTTGTCGGCCCTGGAGCCGGTCGTACGCGTTTTGCCGGCAAGACAACCGTTGCGGGTCACTCTGCTAAGCGATGTCGAGCCCGAGGAATACGCTGTGTTGCGCGACACGTGGCATCAAATCTGGGCCACCGACATGGGGTTGCCGCCGCCAGAGTCGGTCACCGTATCAGCTGAATTGTCATACCGGTGGATCGACGAGACGCTGAGGACAGGCAGTACCGCCGTTGAGTTGATCCTGGTGCTGCAACTACAAGGCGAGTCGGCTTACTCGGACGGCTTGGCTGCCTTGCTGTTGTGCCCGGATAAGTCGGCGCTCGCGTGGGAGCTGCCGGTAATCGGTGGTTTGTTGCGCCCCATGCCACTGGATATCAAGCGCTTGCCCCACGAATTACCGATATTCCTGCAAACCCAAACCAACGCTCGCCAAGCGACCGGCTTGTTGGCCGATAGCGCCGACTGGCAACCATTGATGGGCCAAGCCTTCGCCGCCGGCGGTGCTCTGGACGCTTCGCTCGAAGTAGGGCAGCAGTGGGTTCAGGAGCGCCTGTGTGGGGTGACAGGGCCGTTCAGTCATTGGCTGACGGCAGCGCTGGGCGTGGAGATGTCCAGGCATCAACAACGTCCTTTGTTGCTCTTGGCCGAAGATGAATCAGGGCATTGGATCAGCACCGTGACGACCGGAGAGATCGCATGAGAACCTTCACTAATTTATGGCGCCGCACGGGTGCGGCGGTATGGCTCGTCACCCTGACGGCACTCTTGGGATGGGCTATTTGGTCGTACGGCGAACGGGTGGGCTTGGTGGAAGATGCCCAGAAGCTGTTGGCTTTGTTATTCACCATGACCATGGCTGTGATGGGGTATCTGGCACCTCTTTTGTTGATCTATCTCAAGCGGCAGTTCCACCGTGAGCACGAACTGGCGGGAAAAGCACGCCCTGACGCGGATGCGAGTTCGGTGCTGCCACGCCGATCAGGTTCTGAACACTTGGAGCTCCGCGAAAACCTCCGCCACCAATATGGCCCCCTCTGGCGCCACAAAGTCCGCCTCCTGCTCATCGTTGGCGAACCCACCGAGATCACCGCCATCGCCCCGCATCTGGCGGATAAAAAATGGCTCGAAGGCCAACGCACCGTGCTCCTGTGGGGCGGCAGCCTCCAAGAGAGTCTGGAAAATCCTGTGCTCGACCCGTGGCTCAACCTACGCCGATGGCGCCCCTTGGACGGGGTCGTCTGGGCATTGACCCCCGAGCAGATCGCCGATGCAGTGCCGCTAGCCAAGGGCATGCGCCATTTGCAGGGACTGGCTCGTCGGATGCGCCGGCAGGTGCCGTTGCACCTCTGGCAGGTGTGCGAAAGCACCTGGTCCCAGGAAGGTCGCGAGCGTCAGCCGGTGGGTTGTCTGCTGCCGGCCAAGGTCACGCCGGCGACGCTGGAGGATTGTCTGCAGGAGTTGGTCGAGCCTTTGCGTCACCAAGGCATCGTGCAGATGAAGTTCAAGAAGCAACTGCACCACGATTTCCTCCTGCGCTTGTCCCGGGATTTGCACGCCGATGGCATTGCCCGTTGGCGCCAGGCGCTGGCGCCGTCGTTGAGTGGGTTCAATCCAGGGGTGAGGCTGCGTGGACTGTGGTTCAGCCAGCCGCTGCGCGAGACCCGGAGTGCTGAAGATGAGCATTTCTGGTGGCCGGATCCGGTGTGGCAGGGCGTGCAGCGCGACAAGGCGGTCGGCGCGCGGCTGGGCTGGGGGGCGCCGCGGGTCGTTTATGCGTTGTGCCTGGGGTTGGCCGTGGTGTGGGGCGTGGGAATGGCGCTGTCCTTTGTTGGCAATCGGGCGCAGATCGTTCAGGTGCAAGCGGTGTTGGCGGGGCTGGACGCGTCGTCGCGGGCCGATGAGCAATTGCTCGCCTTCAACGAGCTGGTCCACGTGCTGGCGCGCCTGGATCACCGTGCCGTGGCCGGTGCGCCATGGCATCTGCGCTTTGGCTTGAACCGCAATCCCGTCCTGCTTGAAATGCTCTGGCCGCGTTACGTCGAGGCCAATAATCGCCTGGTGCGCGACCCGGCGGCGGCGCGCTTGCGCGAGCAACTGGAGGCGTTGGTCAAGTTGGCGCCGGGCAGTGCCGAGCGCGTCGAGCGCTCGGCGGTTGCCTACGATCAGCTCAAGGCGTACCTGATGATGGCGCGCCCGGAAAAAACCGAGGTAGACCTTCTGGTCAAGACGCTCGCCCATGTCGAACCCACCCGGGAAGAGGTTGCCCCCGCGCTCTGGCGAACGCTGGCGCCCGGCTTCTGGCAGTTCTACGCCGAGCAGTTGGCCGCGCACCCGGACTGGCGCATCGAGGCCGACCCTCGGTTGGTGGCGCAGGTGCGCCAGGCCTTGCTCGATCAGTTGGGCCAGCGCAACGCCGAGGCCAGCCTGTATCAACAGGTGCTGGATGACGTCGGCCAGCATTATTCGGCCCTGGGCCTGGCGCAGATGGTCGGCGACACCGAGGCCGCCGGGCTGTTTTCCAGCAAGGCCAGCGTGCCGGGGGTGTTCACGCGCCAGGCCTGGGAGGGTCAGGTGCGCCAGGCCATCGACGAAATCGCCCAGGCGCGGCGTGAGGAAATCGATTGGGTGCTCAGCGACAAACCCGGCGAGGTCGATCCCCGGTTGACGCCGGACGAGCTGAAGGCGCGCCTGACCGAACGCTATTTCCAGGACTACGCCAGCGCCTGGCTCGGGTTTCTCAACAGCCTGCGCGCCCGCCAACCGAAAAACCTGGAGGGGGTGATCGAGCAACTGACGCTGATGAGCGACGTGCGTCAGTCGCCGCTGATCGCGTTGATCAATACCCTGGCCTATCAAGGCCAGGCCGGCAGCCGCGCGCCGGCCTTGGGCGACTCGCTGATGAAGTCCGCGCACAAGCTGATCGGGCCGGACAAGGCGCCGGTGATCGATCAACTCGTGGAATTGCCCGGTGGACCGCTGGACGCCACCTTCGGACCGTTGTTGACCCTGATGGGCAAGGGCGCCGAAGACCGAAACGCCAGCGACCATCTGAGCCTGCAGGCCTACCTCACCCAAGTGACCCGCGTGCGCCTGAAGCTGCAACAGATCAGCACCGCCACCGACCCCATGGAAATGACCCAGGCGCTGGCGCAGACGGTGTTCCAGGGTCGCGGCATCGACCTGACCGACACCCAGTCCTACGGCCGATTGATGGCCGCCAGCCTCGGCGCGCAATGGGCCGGCGTTGGCGAGACGCTGTTCGTCCAGCCGCTGGATCAGGCCTGGCAGCGAGTGCTGCAACCGTCGGCGGCGGGCCTCAACAGCCAGTGGCAGCGCTCGATCGTCGAGCACTGGAACGCGGCCTTCGCCGGACGCTATCCGTTTGCCGCGACGGCCAGCGATGCGTCACTGCCGATGCTGGGGCAGATGATCCGCGCCGACACGGGGCGCATCGAGCGCTTCCTGCACAGCCAGTTGAGCGGCGTGCTGCGCAAGGAAGGCAACCGCTGGGTGGCCGATCCGCGTCATGGCCGTGGCTTGCGGGTCAATCCGCAGTTCCTGACGGCAATCAACCAACTCGGCGACTTGGCCGACGTGCTCTACACCGACGGCGGCCTGGGCCTGAGTTTTGAGCTGAGCGGCAAAGGCGTGCGCGATGTGGTGCAGACCACCTTCATCCTCAACGGTGAAAAACACGAGTACTTCAACCAGAAGGAACGCTGGCAGCGCTTCGGCTGGCCGGGGCGCAGCGACTATCCCGGGGTCAGCCTGACCTGGACCAGCGTCCACACCGGCGAGCGGTTGTTCGCCGACTACGCCGGCACCTGGGGGCTGATCCGCTTGCTGGAACAGGCCAAGTTCACGCCGCTGGACGATGGCGACAGCCGCTACCGCATGGTGCTCAAGGCCCCCGATGGCCTGGGCCTGACCTGGCACCTGCGCACCGAACTCGATGCCGGACCGATGACGCTGCTGAAGTTGCGCGGGTTCAAGTTGCCGGGGCGGATATTCCTCGCTGATGGCGGGGCAGAGGCGTCTCATGCGCGCAAAGAGGTTTTCGAATGAGCCTGCAAAGCTTGATCACCCGTTGCCTCGGAGAGCGCGACGCGGTGGCCGTTGCCCGTGAACAGGCCGCACGTTGGCAGCCCTGGTTGCAACCGATCAGCGAGGCGTCACCCGTCGGCGACGACCCTGGCTATGACGATGACTTCCAGCGCATGCGCGAAGAGGTCGACAAGTTGTCCGGTGCCGATGCCGAGCGAGTGGCCCAACTGGCTGAGAAGCTGCTGACCCGGGCCTGCAAGGATCTGCGCGTGGTCACCTATTACGTGTGGGCGCGCTTGCATCGGGACGGTGAGGCGGGGCTGGCCGACGGCCTGTGCCTGCTGGCGGCTTTGGTGGAGCGGTTCGCCGACAGCGTACTGCCGGCGCGCGCCACCAGTCGCAAGGTGGCGCTGCAATGGCTGGCCGGCGCCAAGGTACTGGACACCCTGTCGCTGTACCCGGAGGTGGTCAAGGCCGAGGCCGAGCGCACGGCCGCGGCGTTGGCCTGGCTTGAGCAGGGGCTGGAGGCTTGGCCGGAAGATCAACGTCCTTGCCTTGGCGCGCTGCATGCCGCGCTGTCTGCCCGCCTGGCTCAATCCGGCGGCGTGGAGGCGGTGGTTCCGCAGAATGCGGCCAGCCAGGAATCGAATGCCCAGGCAGGCACGCCGACCGTTCCCGCGATCAAGTCCGGTCGGGATCTGTTGGACCACGGCCGGGCCTTGGCCGGTTATTTGCGCGATCAACCCCACGGCTGGCTGGCAGGCCATCGACTGATGAAAAGCCTGCGCTGGGACACGGTGCATCAGGCGCCGCCCGAGGACGCCGAGGGCAATACGCGGTTGACGCCGCCGAGGGCGGATTATCGGGCGCAGCTCAAGCGTTTGTACCTGCAACAAGCTTGGCGGCAGATGCTCGATCAAGTGGAGCGGATCTATGCCGAGGGCGTGAACCATTTCTGGTTGGACTTGCAGTGGTACGCGTGCCAGGCCTTGAGTAAACAACCCGCGCCACAGGATGGTTGGGCGGACGTCGTTCAGCGTGACTTGGGCATGTTCCTCGAGCGGTTGCCGGGGATCGAGCTGCTGCGCTGGAGTGACGGCACGCCCTTCGCCGATGAGGCCACCCGTGAATGGATCGCCCAACACATCAGCGGCAATGGTCCTGGGCAATGGCTGCCGGCTCCATCGTCGACGCATGGCATCGGCGATGCCGACATCTTGTCGTGGGAGGGCGAAGCCTTGGCGCAGGCCGACAGGGAAGGGGTCGAGCCCGCATTGGCCTGGTTGGCGGCGCGTCCGGACATTCATGACGGGCGGCAACGTTGGCTGTTGCGTCTGCTCATGGCGCGGGTCGCCGAACAGTTCGGCAAGACCGATCTGGCCATCCACCTGCTGGGGGAGCTGGACGCCGCCGTTCAACACCACGATCTGCGCGGGTGGGAGCCCGAGCTGTATTTCGAAGTCAAGGCTCGTCTGCTCAAGCTGCTGCGCCTCAAAGCCCAACGCAATGACACCGACAAACCCGCCCTGGCTCGACACATGGAAACCTTGCTGGCGGCGCTCGTAGCCATCGATCCGGTACGTGCCGCCGTGCTGTGCGGCTGACCCTCATTGATCAGGATGCTTTATGAACATGGACAATCTGACACTGCGCTATTTCGACGCCGAAATGCGCTACCTGCGCGAGGCCGGCAAGGAATTCGCCGAGGCGTTCCCGGACCGTGCGGCGCTTCTCAACCTGGACAAGCCGGGGGCGCAGGACCCCTATGTGGAGCGACTGTTCGAGGGCTTTGCGTTCCTGATGGGGCGCCTGCGGGAAAAGCTCGACGATGATCTGCCGGAGCTGACCGAAGGCCTGGTGAGCCTGTTGTGGCCGCATTATTTGCGGACCATTCCGTCGCTGTCGATCATCGAGCTGGTGCCCGATCTTGCCCAGATCAAACGCAGTGAACGGATCGGCCGGGGGTTCGAGATCCTCTCGCAACCCATCGGGCCGCAGCGCACATGCTGCCGCTATACCACCACGCAAGACGTGACGTTGCAGCCGCTGGCGTTGGCGTCGGTGGCGCGTGACCACGAACCGGATGGTCGCTCGCTGCTGCGCTTGCGCTTTGCCCGCAGCGAATCCGTTCCCTGGGCAGAGATCGACCTGAGTCGCCTGCCGTTGTACTTGAATGCCGATGCACCGCTGGCCAGCGCGCTGCACCAAGCCCTGACCTTGAACCAGCAGGCTATGTACGTGCGCGTGGCGGGGCAGCCTGGTCGCACGCCTATGGATGGTTACTTCGCGGCCAAGGGCTTTGCCGACGAGGATCGACTATGGCCCAAGGGTGACAGCGCCTTCAGTGGTTACCAGTTGCTGCTGGAATATTTCACGTTCCGGGAAAAATTCATGTTCGTCACGCTCTGCGGGTTGGATCAGTTGGCGATTGAACCCAACGCGCTCTGGTTCGACCTCGAAGTGGTACTGCGTGAACCCTGGCCCCATGCTTTTGACCTGAGCGCCGAACACATCCGCCTGCACGCGGTGCCGGTGATCAATCTGTTTGTGCTGGAGGCCGATCCGCTGGAGCTGGACCCCTTGCAAACCGATTACCTGCTGCGTCCGATGCGCTTGCAGGACGGCCATCTGGAAATCTATTCGGTGGACGAGGTCACCGCCTCAAAGGAAGAACAGCGCCTGGACTACGTGCCGTTCAGCAGCTTTCGCCACAAGGGCGGCATGCTGCGTGACGAAGCGCCGGAACGTTATTTCCATACTCGCTTGAAGCGCGCCGCCAATGGCTTGCACGACACCTGGTTGATCCTCGGTGGCGAAGGTTTCGACGAGGATCGGCTGCTGCGGCCCGATAAACGCTTGTCGCTGCGACTGACCGGCACCCACGGCCAACTGCCGCGCAAAGCGTTGCAGAGCACGGTGCTCGATACGGCGGTGCAGCTCACCCAGTTCGGCCTGCGGGTGCGCAACCTGTGTGCCCCGACGTTGCCCTGCTATCCGCCAAATCGCGACCGTTTTCATTGGCGCATCCTCAGCCACCTGGGCTCGAATTTCCTGCCGATGCTCGACAGCGCCGAGGTGTTGCGCGGGACGTTGGCGTTGTACGACTGGACGGGCAGCGAGCTGAACCGGCGTCGGCTGGCGGCGATCGTCGAGGTAAGTCATCACCTGGTCCAGCGCTTCGAAAAGGGCTTCCTGCTGCGTGGGGTGGATATCGAAATCACCCTGGACACCAACGGATTCGCGGGGGAGGGCGATATCAGTCTGTTCGGCGAAATGCTCAACCGCTTCTTTGCGCTCTACGCGGACGTCCATCTTTACACCCAGCTCACGCTGGTCCTTCAACCTACTGGAGCGTGCCTGCGATGGAGCGAGAATCACAGCCAGCGTATTCCCGGTTGAACACCGGCGGTTTGCTGAGCACAGTGCAGGAGCGGGTGGCCGAGGCCAGCCTGTACCGTTTTTGCCAGTTGCTGGAACAAGCGCTGCCCGGAAATCCTCTGCTGGGTAGCACCGCGCGTCCGGCGGACGACCCGGTGCGTTTTCGACCCGATCCCGGCATGGGGTTCCCGGCCGGCGAGCTGAAAGCGATCGAACTCGATCCGGAGAATCCGGGGCGTCCGGCGACGGTGCGCACTCGTGTGCTGGGGTTGTACGGTGTCGACTCGCCAATGCCGACGGCGTTCCTCGATGACATCGCCCAACGTCGGGAAGGGCATGAGGCGCTGGAAGCATTCCTCGACATTTTCAATCACCGGATCTTTACCCAGTTCTACCGGATCTGGCGCAAGTATTCCTACCCGGCCACGTTCGCAGCAGGCGGCACCGATGCGACGTCGCAATGCCTGTTGGGCCTGATCGGGCTAGGCATTCCCGGAAGCTCGCGACGGGTCGCGACGCCGATTTCGCGTTTCCTTGCGTTGCTCAGCGTCATGCGCCTGCCGACCCGCAACGCCGAAGGCATCGAGGCATTGGTCAAGCTGCTGGCGAGCAAGACCCAGGCGCGAGTCAGCCCGCACTGGCCGCAGAAAATTCCTTTGGCGCATCCGGCCAGCCTTTGCCCGTCCCGTCTGGTGACACTGTCTGAAGGCACGCCGCTGGGCAGTGTCGGGCGGGACGTCAACAGCCAGTTGCACCTGATGCTTTGCACCGATGACGCGAAGGAGGCCAACGGCTGGTTGCCTGGCGGAACGCTGCACAGCGACCTGCTGGTACTGCTGCGGGTGTACCTGGGATGGCGTTGCAGCGCGACGCTGCAATTGACGGTCGCGCTGAGCAGCCTGCCGACCCCGGTCCTGGGCAATCCCCGGATTCGATTGGGCATGACCGGTGTGCTGGGCTTGGGCACAGACACCTGGCGGGCGAAAGAACACGAAACCCTCACGATCAATCTGGGCCGTTATCAAGGCCTTTCGATCCATTCTCGGAACAGGGAAACACAGCATGTCTCGTACCCTTTTTAATCTATCGATATTGGCAGTGATCGTCACCGCACTGGGCGGGTGTGGATTGACCCAGACCGTCACGCAAGGCACTGCATCCGCCGCCGAGACGATTTTCCATAAGCAAGTGAAGACCCTGCATCTGGACTTCAACGCGCGCCCGGCGCTCAACACCGACGTTGCGGACATGAATGCGCTGTCGTTGCCAACCCTGGTCCGCGTGTACCAATTGCGCGATGGCAAAGCGCTGGACCGGGCGACTTACGAGGGGCTGGTGAGGGGTGACGAGGGGCTGCTCGACGGCGCGTTGCTGGACAAGCGAGCCGTGGTGGTGAAACCCGGAGCAGGGACGCAGTTGAGCGTGCCGATGAATCCACAGGCGCGGGTAGTCGCGCTGGTGGGCCTGTTTCGCAATCCCGATGCTCAACCCGACACCTGGCGCCTGCTGCTGACACGCGATGACTTGGACCCGGATCGGGCACGGCTCATCGAGATGGGAGACAACCAACTGACCTTGCGTCCCTTGGCGAAGGAATAAGCCATGACCGAGCCCAACCCCTCGCTCTACGAAATGTTGCTGCAAAACTTCGACGGAGAACTGGATGTGCATCGCGTCAGCGAGCAGGACCAGCACACGCTGTCGGTCCTGGACAACCTCCAACGCATCCTCAATTGCCGGGCGGGCGCACTCAGTCATTTGCCGGACTACGGACTGCCGGATATGGGCACGGTTCTGCAGGGGTTGCCAGCAACGGCGCATACCTTGATGAAGACCATGACCGACACCTTGCTCAAATACGAACCACGGTTGGCGGAGCTCGCCATCGAGCTGCTGCCCCAGGTGCTGCCGGGGCATCTGGAATGTGCGCTGGATGTGCAGTTGAAAGGCGGGCGGCGGGTGAGTTTCGGGTCCACTGTGGGGCCGGAGGGCAAAGTCCTTGTGCGCCACCTGACGCGGCAGAACTACTTTTCGACGCCTGGAATGGATCACCCAAGGGGCGGGCGATGAGCGCGTTGTTCGAGGTGCATGTTCGACTCGGCGGCGATCCGCGCGGTTATGCTGAGTTCGTTGCCCTGCGGGGTGAGTTGGCGAAGCTGGGCCATGGCGCCTGTCCCGATGTGGATTGGCAGAAAGTGGAGCAGTTGTGCCTCGTGCTACTGCAGTTGAACGGGGCAGAACTGCAGACCGTGTGCTTTTATGCGCTGGCGCGGGGGCAGCGTCACGGTTTGGATGGCATGGTCGAAGGCATGAGATTGCTCAAGACTCTCTGTGGCCAATGGTCCAGTCTTTGGCCGGCGTCGGTCCCCGTTCGCCTGGATATGCTCGGGTGGTTGTTTGCCCAACTGCAAACGCTGCTGCGCAGCTTCACGCTGACGACCAATGACCTGCGGGCATTGCTTGAATTGGACAGTGCGCTGGCCGGCTTGAGTGCTCGGTTGGCGAGTCAGATATCCGTGCCGCTGGCCACACTGCAGGCCTTGCAGCTGCAGGTCCGTCACCTTGTCCAGCGCTGGGAACGGAGCGACTTCGGCACCGAAACGGCATTGCTCCCCCTCAGGGTGGCGGAACCGGCGCTGATGATGCCGATCGTGCTCGTGCCGCCGCCCGATGCGACAAGCGGCAAACGACGGTTATTGCCATGGCTGTGTACCGCGGTGTTGCTGCTTACCGTCGCCGCTGGCGTTGCCGGGTGGTGGCAAGGCACGCAGGCGGATGTCGTCTGGCCCGATCCGGTACAGCTCGACAGCCTGTCGCTGTTCGACGCCGGCAGCGCGGAGCTCAAGCCCAGCTCGACCTCTGTCCTGGTCAAGGCCCTGGTCGACATCAAGGCCCAGCCAGGCTGGTTGATCATCATTGCCGGGCATACCGATGCCACAGGTTCATCGGAGCAGAATCTCCGGCTCTCCCATGCCCGGGCGTCTGCGGTACGTGACTGGATGCAGAGCGTGGGCAGCATTCCCGCCGATTGTTTTGCCGTGCAGGGCTTTGCCGCCCATCAACCCATCGCAGGAAACGATACCGAGGCCGGGCGAATCGCCAATCGACGTGTCGACATCAGCCTGGTGCCGCAAGCAGGAGCTTGTGAGCTTCCAGCAAACCGCAGGCCAGAGAGGCTCCTTTGAAATTCCTCCTTAAGAACCGCAAGGATGTGCCGATACAGCGCGGTAGATCCGATTGTGCGGGCACTGCAGTAGTGTCCAAGAAAAGATATTCCAGGCGTTTGCGCGCCTGTGCCCTTTTGATTTTTTCCAGGTTTGACCCTAATCGGACCTCAGGGAATGAACCATGCCAGCCCACTCCAGGACCGAGTTGGAGGATGCCCTTGCCGCGTGCAAAAGCAGCTTTCTTTCCGTTGCCTTCTTCAGTTTTTTCGTCAACCTGCTGATGCTGGTTCCCTCGTTCTACATGCTGCAGGTCTATGACCGTGCGGTCGCCAGCGCCAGCCTGTCTACCTTGTTGATGTTGACGCTGATCATGTTGCTCCTGTTGACCACGATGGGCGGACTGGAGTGGGTTCGGTCGCGGATCATGGTGCGGATCAGCACGCGCCTGGATACGTTGCTGGGCCAGCGCCTGTTCGACGCGAGTTTCAAGCAGGCGCTGACAAGCTGCGGCATGAACGCCACGGCCCAGCCCCTGAGCGATTTGAACGCGTTGCGCCAGTTCCTGACCGGCAACGGCCTCTTTGCGTTTTTCGACACGCCCTGGATTCCGATCTACCTGGCCGTCATGTTCATGTTCCATCCCTGGTACGGCTGGATGGGGCTGTTGAGCGCGGTGCTGTTGGGTACGCTGGCCTACGTCAATGAAAAACTCACCCAGGCACCGCTGCATGCGGCCAACCGCGAGCAGATGGCGGCTACCGCTTTCACCAACAAGAGCTTGCGCAACGCCGAGGTGGTTGAATCCATGGGCATGCTTGCCAGCTTGCGTCAGCGCTGGAGCGAGCAGACCCACACCGTTCTTTCCCTGCAGAGCCTCGCCAGTGACCGCGCCACGACGGTCGCGACCGTCTCCAGGACGTTCCGCCAGGTCGTCCAGTCGCTGGTGCTGGGCTTGGGTGCGTACCTGACGATCAATCACGAGATTTCGTCTGGGCTGATGATCGCCGGCTCCATTCTGCTGGGGCGAGCCCTGGCGCCCATCGATCAATTGATTGGTGTCTGGAAAGGCTTTCTGGGCGCACGATCGCAATATGCAAGGCTGCACCAATTGCTGGCAACGATCGCCGCCGAACCTGAGCGCATGTCCTTGCCGGCACCCGAGGGCGCGATCCGGGTGGAAGGCCTTTCGGTTGGCGCGCCCAACCAGCGCAAACCGATTATCCGGAGCCTGACGTTCGAGGTGCCGGCGGGTTCCGTGGTGGGCATCATTGGTCCGAGTGGCGCGGGCAAGTCGACGCTGGCCAGGGCATTGCTCGGCATCTGGCCAAGCCTGGCGGGTACGGTGCGCCTGGACGGTGCGGACATCAGCCAATGGCGGCGGGACGAACTTGGCCCCTACATCGGTTATCTGCCGCAGGACATCGAGTTGTTCGAAGGCACCATCAGCCAGAACATTTCACGCTTCGGTCCGGTGGACGCACCAGCCGTGGTCGCTGCCGCGCGCATGGCCGGGGTGCATGAACTGGTTCTGCAATTGCCCGATGGCTACGACACCTTGATCGGGGCCAATGGCGGTGGCCTGTCCGGCGGCCAGCGCCAACGCATCGGCCTGGCTCGCGCGCTGTACGGCGAACCGCGCCTCGTATTGCTCGATGAGCCGAACTCCAACCTGGACGATGCGGGCGAAAAGATGCTCGCCGAGGCGCTGCAAAAACTCAGGCAGAGCCGCGCCACGGTGTTTGTCATCACTCATCGGTCCGGCGTGCTGGCGCAGGTCGACAAACTGCTGGTCCTCAATCAGGGCGAACTGAGCCTGTTCGGGCCGCGCGACAAGGTCCTGGCGCGACTGCAGGCTGCCACGCCCGCGGCGCACCCGGCCGCCGCCATTGAATCGTAGGAAGCGGATGAGCCATTCGATGCAACAAATCAAGCCATCATCCGCCCCTGTCACCGGGTTTTCCATTGACGACAAACCGATACGGCGCATTGGCTATCTCATGTTGCTGGTGACATTCGGCCTGTTTGGCGGCTGGGCCACCCTGGCGCCGCTTGACAGCGCGGCGCTGGCGCCGGGCGTGGTCACCGTCAAGAGCTACCGCAAGACCGTGCAGCACCTGGAAGGGGGCATCGTGCGCGAGCTGCGCGTGCATGACGGCGACCTGGTGAAGGTCGGTGATGTGCTGCTGGTGCTCGACAACACCCAGGCGCGCTCTGAAATGGAAGCGATGCGCAGCCAGTTGATCGCAGCGCTCGAACTTGAAGCCCGACTGGTGGCCGAGCGTGATGGCTTGTCCGAACCGCTGCCCGTTGCCGCCCTGGACCTCGCTGATGCTCGGGTGCGCGAGGCGCGCGACAGCGAAGCACGGATCTTCCAGACCCGGCGGACCTCCTTGCTCGGGGAAATCGCGTTGCAGGAGAAGTCCATCGGGCAAATCGAGGAACAGATTCGTGGCTATAGAGCCGTCGTCGCCAGCAAGCAAATGCTCGCGGCTTCCTATCAGGAAGAGATCGTCGATTTACGCGCGTTGTTGTCCGAAGGCTACGTGGACAAGCAGCGTTTGCGCGAGCAGGAGCGCAGCCTGGCCCGGCTGCAGGCCGAAATTGCGGAAAGCCAGTCTGCCAGCGCGCGGGCCAGGGTCCAGGCCGACGAAGCGCAGTTGAAGATCTTGCAGCTGAAAAAGACCTTTGCCAGTGAAGTCGCGGGTTTGCTGGGTGATGCCCGGACCAAGGTCTACGAACTGCGCGAGCGGTTGGCCACCCTGCAGGATCGCGATCAGCGCACCGATATCCTCGCGCCGGAATCCGGAAAGGTCATGGGCTTGACCGTGCATACCCTGGGCGCGGTGGTCAGCCCCGGGACGGCGCTGCTCGACATTGTCCCGGCCAACGAGGAGCTGATCGTCGAGGCCCAGGTTTCGCCAATGGACATTGACCGCATCGCGCCGGGCAAGCTGGCTGGCATCCGCTTCAGTGCGTTCAAAAGCAGTACCACGTCGGTCATCGAGGGCCAGCTGGTACAAGTATCTGCCGACCGCTTGGTCAACAAGGACACCGCAACGCCGTATTACCTGGCACGCGTGGTCTTGACCGATAAGGGGAGACAGGCATTGGGCGGTCTTACCCTGGTGCCCGGAATGCCCGTCGAGGTGTTGATCAATACGGGGTCGCGGACGTTGCTGGAATACCTGATGCAGCCGGCCAGCAATGCATTTGCCCGTTCGTTGATCGAGGATTGATATGAAATCTCTGGTCGCGCTGTGGTTGGTCGCCCTGTCGTTTGGCGCCCTTGCGGACAATGGGCAGGTGTCTACCTATGTCGATCTCTGGCAGTTGCATCAAGAGGCGCAGGGCGCCGATCCGCGTGTCCTGCGGGCGCAGGCCTTGACTCGCAGTGGCGAAGGCAACGAGCGTGCGGCCTTCGGTCAATTGTTGCCGCAGCTCAATGCCAGCGGCAGCGTCAACCGCAGCCGGCGCGACGATGAGCTGAGCCGTATCCAGTACAACGGCAAGCGCATGGCGGTGATGCTCAACCAGGTCATCTACGACCCGCAGGTCTGGCGCAGTTACCAGCGCTACGTGGAGCTGGCGCGCCAGAGCGAATTTGAGTCCGATGACACGCGAGTGCAGGCCAGCATTGACCTGTCCGAGCGGTATTTCGCCGTGCTTGCCGCCGAGGACGAATTGGCCCTGGTGCGTAGCGAGCTGGGCGCGACCGAGCGCAATCTCAAGCGCGTCAACGCCCTGTATGCGCGGCAGATGGCAATGGTGACCGACACGCTGGACCTGGAGGCGCGCGTGGATGCGCTCAAGGCTGACGAGATCGAAGCCGTCAACAAGGTCGAGGTCAGCCGCGAAGCCATTTCCGAATTGGTGGGGCGCGAGGTTCGCGAGCCGTTCAAGCGCATCGCCGAGAGTCCGGCGTTCAGTCTGCCGGCCCAAGCGCAGGATTACTGGGTGCAGACGGCGCTGGACAGCAACCCGGCGCTGCACGCTCGCGAACACAGCATTCGCGCCGCCGAAGCCGCCATCGGAGAAGCCAAGGCCGGCCATCTGCCCAAGCTGGGCCTGAACCTGATGGCGCAACGCAGCGACATCGGCTACGAAGGTGCGCTGGCGCCTCGTTCGGACAATCTGGTCGCGTCCCTGGACTTGCAGATGCCGCTCTACAGTGGCGGTTCCACCCGCGCCCGAGTGTCCAGTTCCGAAAGCGACAAGGAGGCCGCGCAGCAAGAACTCGAGGCGTTGCGGCGCCAAGTCATCAAGGAGACTCGCACGGCTTATCTGGGCATGACCGCCGAGCTAAGCCGTATCAAGGCGATGCATCGCGCGCTGGAGTCGGCCGAGAAGTCACGACTCGCCACGGAGAAGGCTTTCTCCTATGGCGTCAAGAATGCCGTAGACGTGCTGGACAGCATCAAGGAGGAGTTTCGCGCGCGGCGTGATTTCTATCAGTCGCAGTACCGCTTCGTGACCAGCCTGCTTGTCCTGCATCGCTGGAGCGGCCGGTTGGGGGAGGGCGATATACGCAAGACCAACGAATGGTTGGTTACCCCTGATTCGGATATGCGGTAAAAAAAATGATGGCTAAGTAATATTATTGACGCCATTTTTCGGGCAATATTAATCACTTGTAGCGGCCGCATCCGGGAAAGGCCGCAGATTGCTTATAGGAAGCTTGTATGCCCAGTCCCCTTGGTTACTCCTCCGTTTCGTCTGCAAAGTTGACCACTAACGTGCAGGTCAATAGTTTGTTGGTTGGCACTTACTGGACCGGAAGTGCGACGACGGGCACGTCGTTAACCTACAGCTTCTTAACGATGAATTCGTATTTCGCCAGGGATTACAGCGACTACGACGAATATCTGGCCAGTTACACCCTCACTTCTGCCCAGCAAAGCAGCATTACCAGCGCGCTCGGCAGCTGGAGCGCCGTCTCTAATATCAAGTTCACCAAGGTCAACGACACAATCTCCAACGTCGGGGACTTGCGATTTGGCGGCTACGGGGACATGCCCGATAGCTTCGCCGCCTGGGGTTACTATCCTGCCAACGCCCCAAGCGGTGGCGATGTCTGGATCGGGCCGGTCACCAACGACCCGGCTCCCGTCAAGGGCACATACGACTACATGACGTTCATGCATGAGATCGGCCACGCGCTGGGTCTCAAGCACCCGTTCTCGCCAAGTGCTACGAACAGCACCGTGTTGTCCTCTCAGTTCGATGACGTCCGTTACACGATCATGAGCTACAACAACAACTATTCGTATGAGCCCACCACACCGATGTTGCTGGACATCGCTGCCATCCAAAGCCTGTATGGCGCGAACAAGCAGTGGCAGGTCGGCAACAACAGCTATAGCTGGGCGGCCGATCAATCGGTTTTCGAGACTATCTGGGACGCCGGCGGTGTTGACACCATCGATGCGAGCAACCAGGCGCAAGCTGTGCGTATCAACCTCAATGAAGGCCAGTTCAGCAAGATCGGCGCGACTTTCCAGAATCTCACTACCCAGACTGACTTCAACGAAGGGCTGGCGATTGCCTACGGTACCAAGATCGAAAACGCGATTGGCTCGGCCAACGACGATACGCTTATCGGCAACGCGTTGGACAACGTACTGAACGGTCGCGCTGGCGCAGACGTCATGATCGGTGGGTCAGGCAACGACACTTATGTCGTCGACAATATCAATGACGTCATCCAAGAAACCAGTGCGCTGAACAGCGGAGTCGACACTGTCCAGGCTTCCAGCAGTTACGTCCTGAGTGCCAATATCGAGACGTTGATCCTGACTGGCTTCGGCAACATCAACGGCACCGGCAACGCACTGAACAACCGCATCACCGGAACGCTTGGCGCCAACGTCCTGGACGGCGGCGCTGGCATCGACACGCTGGTCGGCGGCACCGGCAACGACACCTACGTGGTCGACAACCTCAAGGACGTGATCAGCGAAACCAGCACCCTGGCCAGCGAAATCGATACGGTGCGCGCCTCCTTGACCTGGAGCCTGGGCGCCAACCTGGAAAACCTCACGCTCACCGGCACCGCCAACCTCAACGGCAGCGGTAACGCGTTGAACAACGTGCTAACCGGCAACGCTGGCAACAACCTACTGGACGGCCTCGCCGGGCGCGATACCCTGGTCGGTGGCGCGGGTAACGACACGTATACCCTCGACAACGCGGGCGACAGCGTCGTAGAGCTTGCGGATGAAGGCATCGACCTGGTCCGGACAGCGGTCAGCCATACCTTGTCCGCCAACGTCGAGAATGCAGTGTTGCTCGGTATCGCCGCGCTCAACCTCACCGGCAACGCATCAAATAACAGCCTGATCGGCAACGCCGCAGCGAACGTGCTCAACGGCATGGACGGTGCGGATACCCTCGACGGCGGCGCCGGCATCGACACCCTCATTGGTGGCACGGGCAACGACACCTACGTGGTCGACAACCTCAAGGATGTGATCAGCGAAACCAGCACCTCGGCCAGCGAAATCGACAGCGTGCGTTCCTCGGTGAGCTGGACCCTGGGCAGCAACCTGGAAAACCTCACGCTGACCGGCGTTGCCGCGATCAACGGCAGCGGCAACGCGCTGGACAACGTGCTGATCGGCAACGCCGCCGCCAACGTGCTCAACGGCCTGGGCGGCGCGGATAGCCTGGACGGCGGCGCCGGCAACGACACCTATTACGTCGACAACCTCGGCGACACGGTGATCGAGCGCGGTGCGGCGCTG